>JAFABC010000265.1 GCA_023426275.1 Pseudomonadota bacterium
ACGTGGCGATGAGTTTTCCAGCGACGGAGTCCAGCGCGGCGCCAATGCCGGCAAAGGGCGCTTCGGCCGAGCCGTCGCCCGTGGCGTCGTTGCCGGTGGTGGCGACGTACAGGGTCGTGGACGCGGCAATGAGCCCCTTGGCCGTGGCGGCCAGCCCGGCCGGCGTGACCGCCAACGAGGTGGACGCACCGGCCCGCGTCTCGGCGACCGAAGCAAACAGGCCGCCCCCGTCCGCCTGCCCGGTGTGCCCGTGATTGGCCAGGGAGGCCGGGACGTCGTTACCGTGGAGCACGCCCGTCAGGTTGGCGGTCAGGCCGTCCGCGTCCGGCGAAAGCGTCACCGTGGTCAGGCCAGTGCCACCGGCATAGGCGGACGCCGAAACGGTCCCGTACCGGGTCCCGTCCGCGCCGCAGTAGGCGGCCACGCGCAGCCCCGGGGCAAACTCGGCCGCGCGGTCGCCGGCCAGGGCGAATTGCGTCACCGCGACGTAGACAGCCTGGATCGGATCGGTGGCCATGCGCTACACTCCGATGGTGATCGTGATGGCGGCCACGGCCGCAGGTGTCGCGGCCGCGTTGACAGCATCCTCCAGCGCTTGCCTCTGCCCGATGATTGTTCCGGCGGCGACGGACCACGCGGCGGCGTTGGCGATGATGCGCTCGGACAGCGTGATAATACGTGCGGCCGTGGTATCGCCCAGGCTGAGCCGGGCCGTGGCCATCTGCCGGACAAGCGGGATGGCGTCCGTCGCCCCCTCGGCCAGATCGTCGGCAAGGGCGTTGTCCGCAGCCACGAGTTGCGCCTCTCGGAGTTGTTGGTCCCAGGATGAGACCTCCCAATCAGGATAGCCGGACGCCAGCGTTGCCAGGGCCGCCTGGGCGGCCGCGTTGATGGCCGCCAACCGCGTGGCCCGGGCCGCCGCCAGCTGGGTCGCCTCGTCCGCCTCGGGCGACGCCACGGCCGTGGCGTCGGGATTGGTCCATGTATCGGCGTCGGCGTTGTAGGTCGCCCCGACGACGACGCCGTCGGGAATCGCGGTGTACAGCCCGACCAGAGACGGATGCAGGCAGTCAGCCAGCACATGGCCGGCCGGCGGGGTGATGGTCTGCACAGCCTGGTTGTCAACGATGTATGCGTAACTGCTCATAAATAATATCCTCCTACCACTCGACGATGACGAGACCATGGCCGCCAGGGCCGGTAGACCCGGTTACTCCGCCAGACCCAACAATTACGACAAACGATTCGCCGGGCGTGACGTCGAGCTCTTTATGCGCATATCCTCCGCCGGCCCCGCCGGTTGCGCTGGCCGCTGTGGCTCCACTCCCTGCGCCGATCCCGCCGGCCCCGCCGGGGCCATTGTTCCCGCGTCCACCGCCGCCGCCGGGGCCGCCAGCCCCTCCGGCAGATCCGGATGAGTTGCCGGACGCACCACCACCGCCCTCGCTGCCAGCCCCTCCAGCATCAGTCCCCCATGCGCCGCCGCCGCCGGGGAATGCGTCAAAAACAAACCGCATCGGGAGCTCGATTGGGTTTGATGCGGCCGATGCTCCACTTACGGCCTGGACTCCCAGGATATTTTGGGCACCTCCAGTTGTTGGCGTATCGCCGGGGCCATATGGCGATCCTCCACTGTACGTCCCGCCGGGATGGGCGATGCCGCCGCCGCCGCCGACCCCGTCGCCGCCATCGCCCAATTGCGATCCGGCACCACCGCCGCCTCCCTGGGTCGATTCCCCCCCGCGCGCCAAAAAATCCCCCCCGACGCCCTGGCCACGTGTCGGGGGGGTGCCGTTGGTTTTGCCGCCACCGCCACCGGTGGCGGACACAGCAGCCCCGAACGACGACAATCCACCGTCAACACCATCGGCGGCGGTGGTGGCGCCGGCTCCACCGGCGGCCACCACCCGCACACGGATGCGCGTCACGCCGGACGGCACAGTCCAGGTGTATGTGCCTGGAGTGGCGTAGACGCGGTACAGGCCGTACCCAAACACCGGCATCTGTCCGGCGACCGGCGCACTATACAGGTACTGCGTCTGCGACATTGCGATGTCGCCAAGCGCAGCGGCTAGACGCGCCAAATCCTGACTGCTGTATCGGCCCATTAGATCGCCTCCTCGATGCCGTGCACCCGCACATCCACGGTTTGATCTTGGTCTGCCCTGGCAATCACGCGTTCGCCGGGCCCGGCCATGACGCCAAAACGCTCCAACACGCCGCCGCCGGCCGGCACGGGCGAGGCCTCGATGTAGTCCCCGGGAGCCGGCGCGTCCGTTGTCGAGAGGGCCACGGACACATTTGCCTCGGCCGCCCCTTGGTTGAGCACTCCGATATTGATGGTGGCAATCACACCGTCCGGGACGGTATACACAACGGTATCCGTATCAACGGCCAGTCTGGCCGTGCCGAGTCGCCCGCTTGCCATAGTAGCCTCCTAAAATTGGCCGATGAAATAGTTGTAGGCGTTGACGCGCCGACGCGGAGTTACCCAGCCTGCGTCGTAGTCGTCGCCGGACAATTTGACGAGCTGATCGCCTGTTACGCCACCCGGCGGGAGCGCATGGATGTTGTTGACGATGGAGAGCACCCAGGACTGGGACGCCATCACCGTGGAGGTGTCGACGAGGAGCTCAACCAGCGCGGCATTGGTGATCTCGACGATCATGCGGATCACCAGCTCGACGCTGGTGCCGTCATCGAGCTGCGGCTTGTACGTGGGCGGGTATTTACCGATGGCGATCAGGTCGCCGTCCGTGTCGTACAGGCCACACTCGAGGATCATCCAGCCGCCGATCTGGGGCGGCAGCACCATCTCGCACCGCACCCAATTGGGGTTGTCGGCGTCAATCTGCACGTTGTGCAGGTCGCCCCGGTAGACCTCGTGCCGCAGCTCCACGGCCTCGGCCGTGGGATTGTAGGCCTCGCCGTTACTGTCGCCCACCGCCATCTGCGACAGGGCCAGATGGCCACCGTCGGTGGTCAGGGCGGCCAACTTGGCCAGCCCGACGTCGGTCACGATGCAATAATAATCAGCCATTAGGGACCTCGTAGGCTTTAGGCTTGGTCAGACCAAGCAGTGTCCATGTCAGACCACGCAGAGTCCATGCCGCACCAAGCCGCCGGGCCAAGGCGCGGCGGCGGATAGACGGAGCACACCGCCCCCGACCAATAGCCGGCCCCGGCCCGGGGACCGCCCTGAGCCGTGATCTCCGTGGCAATGGGCGGCCGCACCTCCACGATGGCCCCGGACCAGGCCACGGCGGCCGTGTAGGTGGTGCCGGAGATCTCCCGGTCCACGGTCAGGCCGCGCAACCGGGACCTGGCCGGCTTGTACTCGTTGAGCGTCCAGACGATCAGCGCCATGTCGTCGGGCAGCAAATCGAGCGTCGTCGGCGGCAGCAGGTTGCACCAAAACTCGGCCCACAGGGCCGGGTCGACCTCGCGCCAGTTGCGGATCGTGGCCCCGTCGTAGCCGTACAGGGACAGGACCTGAGGCAGGCCGAGCTGCTTACCCCCGAGGTAGTGCCAGTACCAGGCGCGCACCACGCGCTGTTTGTGCTGGGCGTCGGACTCGCTGGGATGGCGGCGCACGCCGCGCGACGCGGCATAGTTGGTCAGATAGGCGGCATCGGCCGTTTCCGGGTGCAACTGGTCGCGCAGCCAGAGGATGGCCGCGCGGGCGTCATCGAGGGAGGCGGCCCCGCCTTCGGCCAGCATGGCCAGAGCGCCGCGCTTGAGACGGATGAGCGGCCAGCGCAGGACGTCGTGGAAATAGTCCCACATCACGCCCATGGTCAGGCCTCCTCGGCGTAGTCGGAGGTGAGCGCCAGATTGTCGAGCACGGCCAACCCGTCGGCGGGCACGGCCATATCGGTGGCCGGAGATGACCAGACCACGGATTTGATGCCGGACACGTACATCACCGTGCCGGTGAGGCGCGATAGCGTCAGGTCCTCGCCAATCTGGAGCGGGTCAACGTGCTCGACCGTTGTCGGGTCGGTAAAGAGCGCCCGTAACCGCGCCTCGGCGGCGGCCACAATCTGGGAGGCGTCGCCGGCGTCCGGCTCCAGCACCAGCGTGGCCTGGAGCGCCACGGGAACCGGCGTCGGGCCTTTGACCAGCCAATCGTCGTTGATCGGCGCTTCGGGCGCGATCTCGGCGGCCACGGCGTCCAGGAGCGCCTGCGTCGGGATGCCCGCGGCACCCTTGACCACCACGTCCACCGTCCCCTGGCCGCGCGGATGCTGGTCGAGGATGGCCACGGCAATGACGCCGGCCACCCGTAACGCCCACGATTGGTAGGCGAACTTGGTGCAGCCGTTGGCCTCCATCCAACGCAAATAATATCGCTCCCGCAACGGGGCGTCGGTCTCGGTGTCCGCCCCCTCGCTGGTGAGCCAGTCCGAGGCGTTGGTGACGGATTCGATGCCCTGGACGACCGTGGACAGCTCGGTGATGCTCCCCACAACAACATTGGACGCCGCGCCGTATTCCTCGGCGGTCACGGGCACGGCCACGGAGGTCTGGCCGGCCGGCAAAACGGCGTCGGCGTCGGTGGTGTAGCGGTAGATCGTGCCCGTGCCGTCGGGCAGCGTCCGCACGATGCGTCCGGCCGGGATCGGGACGTTGCCGGAGGTGCCGGAGGTGCCGAACCGCGAAAAGATAACTGTGCCCGACGCTTTGGTGGCGGCCCGGCGGGTGACGCCGACCTGGGCGCTGTGCAGGTCCAGCCACGCGCCCGTAGCCGATTCCGGGAACCCTTGTTTGAGGATGGAAAACAGGAACTGATACAGCGCATACAGGCCCCAAGCCCACAACTCAACAAGGCCGCGCAATACGCCCTTGTTGAGGTTGAGGGCACGGGGCAGCCAGCCCTTGGCGGCGTACTCGGCGTGCACCTCGTCCAGGCGGGCATAGAGCTCCTTGCGGACCTCGGAAAGCGTCTTACTGACGGGGATTGGCATCAGCCACCACATCCGCCACCCGCAAGGTCATGCTCTCCACGTCAATGGAAAACACCATGTTGCTGGGGTGGGTGTCGGTTATGAGCACATACGACGCGGACAACTGCGCCTGCGTCTCGTCCCATTTACGGATAGTGCACGTGGCCGAACCGACCTTGACGGCCGGATCGTTATTGATGCGACGCGTCACTTCGGCGCACAGGGCCGCCCGGGAAAGCGGAGTGGATTCGTCCTTGACGAACATCATGATCAGGCTGCCGAACTCCACGTCGTAAAAGAGCGTGCCGAGCACGGTATAGAGGCGGATGGCGATATCCTGGTTGGCCGTGTCCGCGCCTGCGCACAACGACAGCGTGCCGTCAGCCAGCACGACCGGCTGCCAGTCGGCGTCCAGGGCGATATCCTCGCCGAAAAGGTCAGTGGCGCTTACGCTCATGTCATTGCGCCTTGGTGCTGGCGCGCAGTTCGACGGGACAGGCGTCATAGGTGCCGGCCACGGCGTTGTCGGTATAAGTGTGGATTTCCGGAGCCCGGAACACGAGCTTGCCCGCCTCGCCCACCTCGATCAGGATGGACTTGGCCACCTTGTCGCCGGACGCGCCCGAGGCGTCGGCCGCGAAGCAAAAATTGCCCCGCTTGTCGATCCGAAACTGGGTCTCGGCGTTGAGCTGGATGACGAACTCCTCCAACTCGGCTTCGGGGGTTTGCTGCCAGCGGATGCTCTCAATAAACGGGAAATTGGGATCGCCATCGTAATAGCCCACCACGCACGGCGTGCCGGCCGCCGGCGGGCAGACCACGCCCCGGGCCGGGCCGCCCCAAATGACGGGGAGGTCCAGCTTGGGGTACACTGGCTCGTCAGGGTCAGGGCTGCCGTCGTTGGTCATCACCTGCACGTCCGCGTAATAGGTACCATCCGATTTGTAGGCTTTGACGATGGAGCCTTTTCGAGGCATCCGGACATACTTTCGCAAATTTGGCTGGGCGAGTTCCACCGCGCGGCGCAAAAGCTCGCGCAAATCCTGCACGCCATCAGTATTTTGCATGCTCGACTCCGTAGGTGATCCACGTCCTGGCCGACACCTCGCGGATGTCGTGGCGCACGGCCAGGACGCGCAGTGATTTGTTGGTGCCGCGCCGGACATCCTGGAGTGCAAACGTCTGCCCGGGCCACACCGAGGGGGCCAGAAACGTCTGGACCAGCCCCTGGCCAAGGGCGTCAGTGGCCGGGGAATGGGTGATGAGATTGCCACCGGTCGCGGCCACAAAACCCTGGCCGGACTCGTCCTCGAAATCGCCCCAATTGACCGCGCCTGAGCCGTCCACCCACAGCCGCCAGCCGGCCATGTCCTGGCCGTAGGCGCGGCGGCATGTATGTTCCACTTGTTCGACGATGTTCCAGGGCGTGACGTTGCTGGCGATGAACCGGGGCAGCACCACACCGGCAGGCGCGTCGATGCGACCCACGGTCAGCCCGGCGGCCTCGATGGCGTGCCGGACAATGCGCGCCGGGGACTCGTCGCGCCACGCCTGGGTGATGCGCGCGGTGGAGAGCTTTTTTTCGCCGCCGGCCACGCCGATCTCGATCTGGTCAATGGTGCCGGGCCGCACCCACTCGACGGTGCCGGCCCAGCTCGACGGCGTGTCGCCGCGATACCCAAAGCGCACCTCGACGGCCGCGCCGCGTGTCAGCCGCTTGGCCTCGGTACCCAGCGGGTCAGGCAGCGTCAGCCCGGCCCGGGACAACGGCGCGCCGCGCTTGGCCTCAATCCAGCAGTGCGGGCAACGTGGGTACTCCATGTCGTCCACGAAAAAGTGGAGGCGGATGCCGTCGATGGTGCGTGAGACGCGGTCGCCGCTTTGGCTGGGGATGGTAATCATCAGCCCACGTCCACTGATATGACGTAGTTGTCGTCCTCGCCTGGGTTGATGGCCGGAGCCGTTCCGGACGCTGTCTGGGCCTGATCGGACTTGACCACGCGCTCCTCGGCCTGGACAATGGGCGGGGTATGTTCGACAAAATGGAGCGACACGACGATGGTGTCATCCCGGTTGGTCTCGCGGGAGGCCAGCGTCTTAAAAATCACCTGCTCGATGCCCCGGGCCTGGATATGGCTGTTGAGCGGCGTCAGGATTTTTGGCGCGGCCGAATCTCCGTAGCCCCTGAACAAGGCGTTCACCTCGGCCAGCTTCTCGTAGCAGTCGCCGTCTTCATCGCTTAACAGCTTGTAATCAAAATCAATTTCCGCGTCCTCCCAGCCCATGGGAGTCTTTTTTTTGCCGCTGAGTTGATCCGACTCGGCCTCGTCGAACTTAACGTCGCAGGTAATGTTTGACCGCACCAGCACGCCGGGGATGGCGGTATCGCCCAACGTGAGCACGCCGTCCTCGAACGTCAAATATCCGTCGTAATCAGGCATCATACTGCTCCACGAGGCGTTGCAACTCGCGCGCAAACCCGTTGCCGTCCTGCACCGACGGCAGCGTCACGGTGAGGTTGTGGATGGTCACGCCGCCCTGCGAGCGCCCGCCCTGGGCCGGCGCGTTGGCGTCGTTGGCCGTGGCCTGCGGCTGCTCCCGGCCGGGCACCTGGACGTCCGGCGGCGATACGCTCCAGGCGGCCGTGCCGGACAGGTCCGGGAGGTCTGGCGCGGCCACGCCCTGGGGTGACCAGATGGCCGAGGCCGACAGGTCGGGGAGCGCCACGGGGGTGGCGGGCTGGGCAAGGGGAGGCTGCGTCGGCATCGCCATTGCTGGCAACGCTGGAGGCACCAGAGTCATGGCCGCGCCAGCCATGGCGGCTGACGTGGCCCGGGCCAGACGCGGCCCGGCAGCCGTCACGCCGGTAGCCAGGGTGGTCATGATGGCCCGGCCTGAGGCCGTCAGGGCGGACAGAGGGCCTTCTTTCGCATCCGAGAACGGCAGGAGATTGCGCACGCCGGCCAGCGCCTGGCCGACGGTCGCCTTGAGGGATTCGATGCTGGCCATGATGCCGGCCCGGATCGTGTTAATGATGGCCGCGCCGCAGGCGGACAGGTCAATGGACATGAGGTAGCCGGTCACGGCCTCGATGCCGGCCATGACCGCGCCAAGCGGATCGAATCCCGCAAATAGACCGGCAACGGTTTGCCCGACGCCGGCCAGGGTTTGGGTGAGGCCGTCAAAGGCCTGGCCGGCGATTTGCCCGATGCCGGACAGCGCCCCGCCGATAGCCTCGCCGGCCCCGGCAAAGGCGCTTGTGAGCCAGCCCATGACGTCGAGGCCGGCAAACCAGGCCGCGAGGGACTGCCCAATAATGGTCAAATCCTCAAAGGTTTGGCCCCCAAGGCTGACAATCTTGCCAAGGATCGCTGCCCTTATATTTTCCAGAGCGGCCGCGACCTGGGGGAAGGCCGCCTCCAGGGACTGCCAGAGGCCGGAAAACACATTGCCGAGCGACGCCCCCAGGTCGGCCAGCGTGCCGCCCTGGCCAGTAAACAGGCCGATGACATATCCGAGCAGCGCCCCGAAAAGCTGGAGCGGCACCAGGGCCATGCGGATGCCCATGGCGATCATGCGCATGGCCGTGCCAAACGCCTCCCCGACCAACCGGCCGGCCGCGCTCCAGGAGGACAGCTTGGAATCCACCCCCAAGCCCAGAAGGCTTTTAATTACGCCCCCGAGGGGAGCCAGGGCATTGAAGAGGGGATCAAAGGCGCTGGCCAGCGGCGCGAAGATGGCTCCAAGACTTTTTGTGCTGTCGCGCACGGAGTCCCACAGGGAGACAAAAAACTGGCGGATACGGAAGACGATCTTACCCACCGATGTCACGAGCCCGAGCAGCCCCCTGGCCTGGATGTCCCGGGCAAGTTGCCCCCGCAGTTCGCCGGTGGAACCGGAAAGCGTGCTGAACACGGCGGACACTCCACGGAAGACCAGCGAGATATTGTCCCACCAGCCCATGAGGGTATCGCGCATCCCACCGAAATTGGTTTCCCAGGCCGCGACCAGCACGGCGACCACGGCAAGCACGGCCAGGATTGGCGCGCCGAGCGCGCCCAGGGCCGTCCCAAGCGGGGCCAGTGCCGCCGTAACTACGGGGCCGGCAATGGTCATGGCCCACATGCCGGCGGCCACAGCGGCCGAGACAGTGACCAGGGCCGATAAGCCGGCCACCACACCGACAATGGCGCTCCCCCAGCCGCTATCGGCCAACCAGGTCGCCCCCTGTTGCAGCAACAAGACAAGCGCCGAGACACCGTCAACAGCGGTTTGCAGGATCGGGGCAAACATGCCGCCGATGATTTCGACCAGGTTGTGCAGCCGCTGCCCGGCGAGCTGGATGGACGCCCCCAGGTCTCGGTTCATGGTCTGCGCCATGGCCAGGGTAAAGCCACGCCCCTGGCCCATGGCCCCTCCAACGGCCCTGATGTTGGCGTTGAGGTCCCCGACCTTGTTGTAGAGCAGGTCGATGAGGGCCACGGCCTCTTCGCTTCCGAAGGCCTTTTTGATTTGCAACTTTTCCGTGGCGTCCAGGACGTCGCCGAACTTTTTGTGCAGCTCGCCGAGGATATCCGGCATGGACCGGAGCTGCTTGTTGGCGTCCAAGAATTTGAGCTTGAGGTCGCCGCCGGCCTTGGCCGCGTTGGAAATAAATTGGCGGTATTTCGTGCCGGCCTCGCTCCCGGACATGGTGGCCTGCAACATGCCCAGGACCGTGAATTGCTCCTGCATGGCAACCTTGGCGTTGGTGGCCGAAGCGCCCATCTGGCTGATGGCCGAGGCCATGCCGCCGCCTGTCGTCTTGAACTGTTGCACCGACGCGGCGATACCGGCGGAAAACAGCTCGCCGAACTGCATATCCGACAGCTTGTCGTATGATTGCTTGTAAATGCCATAGCCAGTGGCGAACAGGCTGGTCATTACATCAACGGTGCTTTTGGTCGCCTTGCCGGTCAGGGCAGCGAGGTCCGTGAACGCGGCCACGCCGGCATCGGACAGCGAGGCGATGCCGCTTTTGATGTCGTAGGCGGCTGAGAGGAACTCGGATTTGCTGGTGCCGGCGAACGCGTTGGAAAACTTGGTGGCGGCGGCCGCCATAACGCCCATGTCCTGGACGCCGACGGACGCCAGCTCACCCAGCGCCTTTTGGGTTTTGACCGTGGACAGGGCGGCGGCCGTCAGGCCGCCAAGCACAAGTCCCGCGACGGCCACCAGGGGGAGCATCGCCTTAGCCAAGACCGCCATCTTGAGGCCCAACGCTTCGGCGGCGCGGCCGGTGGCGGCCAGTTTGCCCGCGATGGCCGTCAGTTTGCCGGAGATGAGGTCCTGCAAGGTCATGATCGCCTGCACGCTAAACACCGCGTCACCCATCTATTTGCCTCCCATGACCTTGCTCATGATTTCCGCGAACGTCTGCCACATCCGGTCTTCTAGCCATTTAGCCCGGGACGCCTGGGCCACGAACTCGTCCAGATCGTCGACCGGGTCCTGGCGCAGCCAAAACCGCACCAGGATGGCCAGTTGATCCACGCCGTTTGCCGCCAGATCGTTGCTGGCGGCCTCGACTACTTTCCCAATTCCCCGAATCCGACGCGGCCGAGGATTTCGTTTCCAAACGTGCTGCCGAGGCCGTCATATTTGTCCAGGTCGGACTTGAGGCTGTCCTTTTCGGCGGGCACGACACAGTCCAGGCAGAGCGTGCGCAGGCTGGCCAGGGCGTCCTTGCGGATGCCGGACACGGCGCGGGAGATTTGCGGCCGCAGGGGGCGGTTGAAGTGGTAGGTGACGACCTTGTCGGTGTCGTCGAAATCCTGGAAGGAGTGGCTCAGTTCCAGGGATTTTGCGGTGCTCGTGGTGATTGGCGCGGTGACGTTGTCGGGCATGGTCATATCCTCATATGGTTGTTGTTAGTTGCCGGTGGCCCCGGAATCACTGTAGGCCTGCTGGCCGCCCCACTTGATGGGGGAGAGGATGACGAAATCGAGCTTTACTTCGACCTGTTCGTCGCCCTGCTTCGGACCGGACTCTTGCTTGGTAAAATGGACGCTCGGCAGCGTGTCCACGGTGGTCTCCTGGTCGTCGTTGGCGTAGGACACAGTAATGGCCACCGTGTCGCGCGTGTAGATCGACCCGCCGCAGGCTTCACGCAACGCGTTGTACTCGGTGCGCAGGAGCGTCAAGCTGCCGGTTGCCTTGTAGTTTTTTCGGCCGTAGCCATGCGGAAGGGAGCCCTTGCCATAGGTCGGCTCGACGGGGCGCTCATCGTTGTAGGATATCTCCTGGACGTCGATCATCACGCCTTGCGGACCCTGGATGGTAATCGACTCCCAGTCATAGGTGTTGCCATTGATGGGCATGGGGCCTCCTTACGCCGTCTCGCTCAGGCGCGGATCGAACGTGCTGCCAGCATAGACGTAGCTGGCGTAGAGCTTGATTTTGCGGATGATCGGGATGCCGATCAGCGTGATCTCGACCGCCACGCCATTGTTGACGATGTCCTGACCGGTCGGGATGTTGACCACGTACCCGGCCAACTCCTGCGGCACGGCTCCGGTCATGGTGTCAAGCGCGTGCTCCAGATTGGCCTGGAGATAGGCCAGCCCGGCCGCACCGCCCTCCACCAGGGGGTCGCCGACCTCGTCGTACATGCTTTTGAGCGCCTGGATGCGCAGGAGCCGCAGAGATTTAAAAACGACCCGCAGCACCTCTATGTAGCGGTAATCGCTGGTGGCGTCGGCCATGGTGGCGCCGTCGTCCCAATAGGTGCCCTCCAGGGAGGGATAGCGCTTGGCCGCGATGTAGCCCTGTTGCACCAGCGTGGTCAGGTGCGCCTCGGTATAGGTGGACGGCAGCGCCAGCTGGGACACGGCCCCATCCCGTACACGGCCGATGGCCCGCATGACCGGGACGCTGAGGATGCGTCCCACGGCCAGACCGGCGGCGTTGCGCCGCTTGGTCAGCCCGATCTGGTCGGAAATCTCGCCGTAGGCGGCGACGACCGAGACAAAGCGGTGGCTGTAGCCGGCGCGCTCGGCGACCAGGGCCGTCACCCAGTCGTCCACGTCCTCCCCAGCCTGCGGCTCCCGGGCCTCGCAGACCACGAATTTGGGCCGATGCCTCGAAAACTCGACGTCCATGAGCGCGCCCAGCGCCGCCCAGTCCACGGAGTCGCTCGGGCCGACCACGTAAAGGAACTCGGGGTCGACCGTTTCCAGGGGCAAGGTGATGGCGCTGATGACGTTGGCCACCGTGGGCACGGGGGGCAACACCTCGAAGGTATAGGTGTCGCCGACCACGTAGGTCCCGGCCGGCATGGTGATGGTGACGCCGGTGGTGCCCACGGCGATGGTCCCGTCCACGGGGATGGTCTTGGTCGCGCCGTAGTTGTCGCCGCCGTCCACCGAGAGCTGGTACTGGCCCTCGTTGCGGTCGCCGGCGGTGGTGATGACCAGGGAGACCTGGGCGGCTGCCAGCGGTGTGCCGGCGGCCGTGATGTCCGGCCCCGTCCCGATCTTGGCGATGGGGCCGACGGGCGTGCGCACGTCCACGCTGTAGGTGTCGCCTGCGACCTGGTCGCCCGCGCCCAGCACCAGGGTGGCCCCGGACGTACCCAGGGAGATTTGCCCGTTGCCCGGCGTGGCCACGGCGTCGGCGTAGGTGACGCCGCCATCCACGGACAGCGCATAGGTGGCCACGCCGAGTGCGCCGGACTCCGCGATCCGGACCACCACATCGGCGTTGGCGGCGGGATACCCCGACACCGTGGCGTCCGGCCCATCGCCCACGTGGATCACGTCGGTGATGTAGCCGCCGGCCTGGCCGGTGACGGGACAGGCCAGCACCACGGCGTCCTGGCCCGCACACGCGAATACATCGCGCAGTGCGTCCACCAGCGGCCCGACGCCGAGCAGGCCGGTCAGGTCGCTGGTGCGGCCGAGGTAATAGATTTTGCCGACCGTGCCGGCCGAGCACACGCCGGCGATGAGCGCCTGTCCGGAGACGTCGCCCGGAGCGAGTCCCGACGTGCCGTCGACGATAAACTCAAAAACATCATGCAGTTGGCCCATGTTTACCTCCCGCCACCGAGCGGCCGACCCTCAAAGGCGGCCACGGCGGCCTCATACACGGCCCGGGTCACGGCCTTGCCCGGGGCCCAGCGCTGATGACGCATGACGCCGGCCAGTTTCCAGCCGGGCAGGTCCGTGCCCAGGGTTTCGACGTCCACGAGCGGTTCGGCCGAGGAGGTCTCGGCAGCCGAGGACATCTCGCCCACGCCGGGCAAATCGAGGTTGATTTCGTTATCAGGCATGATTTGGAACCCCCTTGAAGGTCACCGGGTCATTAAATGTGATTTCCTTGATCCACGGATGGCTCTCATCCCGGCAGAGGTAGCCGGCGAAGGCCACGTGGATGGTGCAGGACCTTTCCGGCAAGGGATCGGCGATGCGGCTCAAAAACCCGCCCTGGGTCGCCTTGGTCGCCGTGATGGTCACGCGATTGCCGTCCGCGTCGGCCGTCTGTTTGGGCAGGGCCAGCAAACACGCCCGGCTCATGATCTCCAGGCTGTCGCCGTCCTCGGTGCGGAGCGTCAGGCGCGCGCGCAACGTCCGGCGGTAGACCACCCAGCGAGTGACGGCGTGCGTATCCTCCTCCGGCGTGGCCGGCCTGGGCAGCCGGGCCAGGCGCCGGGAGTCGCGGACCAGATCCTCGGGCAGCCAGCCGATTTCCAGGCGGGGTTTGGACAGGATCGGGCCGCGCGGCGTGTCCGGCTCGTCCATGACATTGGCCTCCGGCACGCCGGCGGCCACGGCCGCCGTGGTGATGATGGATTCGGCAAGCGTTCTCATTTTGCCTGATACTCATTTGCCAAAGGCCCGACCGACATGGCGCACCATGCAGGCCTTGGCCTCCTGTTCGTCCGCCTCGGAAATGCCGATAAACTCGCGTTGCGGGATGTCGCCCCAGGGCAGCGGCCCGCCGCGCTTGCTAGTGCCGTAGGAGCCCTTGGGCGCGCCGAACTGGTGTGTGCCGGCCTTGACGTCGGCCGTGCCGACCACAACCATGGCCGGCGACGCCTCGTAACCGACGGAGTTTTTGAGGTGCCCGGTATCCACCAGGGTCTGCCCGCCACGCTTGTTGGCCGGCCACTTGCTGCCGTCCGGAGCCTCGCCGGCCTCGAAACGGTCATGCGTGCCGGACACCAACGCCTCGCCGATATTTTCGGCCAGGCGCTGGGTGTCGGATATCTCGCCGATGGCCGTGCCCATGCTGGCCAGGATCGGCCCCAGGTCCATTTTAAAGGAGGCGCCGGCCATATCAGTAACGCTCCCGCCAGAACCGGCTGCCGAAGATCGGTTTGTCGGCGGTGACCACCACGGACTGGTCCACCAGCTCGTAGCCGTCCAGGCCGTAGCCGGATTTGCCCGCGCGCATGGCATCCATGTCAATCTGCGCCTGCTTGACCGCCGCTTGCAGCGGTATCCACTCGTCCTTGGTGGTGCCGCCCTCGGTCACCAGCGTGGTCACGCCGCCGACCACCCGGTAGGCGGCCAGCACGGCGCACACCCGCTTGACCGTTGCCGGCACCGGATCGAGCGGCACCTGATAGAGGGGAGCCAGGGCGTCGTCGATCTCGGCCGACACCTGCGCGATGTGCTGGGCCACGGCCCCGGCGCGCAGCTTCTCGGCCGCGTCCAGGTAGGCCGACAGCACGTAGCCCTCAAGGTCGGTACGGGAGCAGTAGGCCATGACGATCGCTCCCTACGCCACCACTACGGCCGCGCACACGGCACGGGGCACCGGAGCCGGCAACGGCTTGGACTCGCCCACGATCCGCATCTCGGACGGGTCTTCGAGCTTGATGGGCTTGGAAAAGAACGGCAGGGGCAGCAAGTTGGCGTCGAGGTCGTCGACAGCGCCGTAGAAGAAGGCGTTGCTGTCGGCAATGACGGCGCGAATCTCCTGCTCCGGAATTTTGGGGATGGCTATACCGGTCTCCGGGTCCTTGTAGGTCTCGACCATTTTGGCCACGACGAATCCGCCCACGTTGATTCCCCGTTCGTCCCAGGCCACGGATACCTTGGCCGTGGAGCCGAACTCCTGCACCAGACCGAGCAAGGCGGCGTAAGCCTTTTTGCCAGCCAGAAAGCGAATGGTGCCGGCGGCTTCCTCCTGGAGGAGCGTGCCCATGTCGTCGAGCTGGAGGTAGATGTCGGTCAACTTCGCGCCAACCGCGTCCCACAGCTTATCCGGCACGTAACTCTGGATGTTGCTGCCGTAGGACACCCGGTAGCGGGCGTACGCACCGTTGGAGAGCAGCATGGGGAAATCAATCCCCCCATGGAACTGCGCCTGGGCGGTCAGGGCTTCGATTGTCCTGCGCACGCTGTTACGCAGGGCCAGCGTCTTGCGGGCGGCCCAGCGCTCCTTGGAAGACTCGCCCATGAGCTTCAGGTTGTTGAGTTCCACGGCCGTCACCGGGACATGGGCGCGCACGGGCAATGGCTCGATGTAGTCGGCGCGCATGGATTCGGTGACGATGGGATGACTCGGCGCGCCGCGTTGCACCACCGGGAGGACGTTGGCGATGCCCCGCAGTTCGGCCAAGGGGATGACCGGCGAATCGTGCTCGATGCGCACGGCCGGCGGAAAATAGGTATCGTAGACCGTGGTGATCAGCGGCGGCGCGGTTTCCATGGTCCGGCGAAGGGCCGCCAACGTGAACAGCCGGCGGACATTGAGAAAAAGAGACATGCAACCTCCAGGGCTACAGGGGCCAGACGCCCAACTGTTCGAGTTGATCCAGGGAATCGGCGTCAGCCGGGACATCGCCCACCAGCAGGGCGGCCCGCACCACCGGGCCGGACACACAGACCAGGCCGGCGGCCTCGGCCGCGGCATCCGCATCGCGCGTCAGCACGCCAACCAGGGCATGGATCGCCGTGGTCATGACAGGGGCCTGATTGGCCGGAGCGGCCTGGAAATGCACCTTGAACCGGCCCGACAAGTAATCGACCTTGCCCGTGCCGCCGGCGGAACCGGTCAGGATGCCGAAGCCATCGTCGGCGAAGGCCTCCACGCCGTCGGTCACGGCGATGCCGGGTTCCACCGGGCCGAGAGTTCCCGAGAAGTCCTTGAGGGCTCCGTCCCCGCTCCCCACCGTCTCGACCAGTTCTTCGCCATAGGCATGCACCTGGCCGGCCTTGTCGCGGGCGACGAGCAGGCCGGCGGACAGTTCCCCCGCGTCCGGGCGCAACGGCCAGGAGCGAAGCATGACCGGATGGCCGCCGGCCGTGATCTCCTTTTCGACCAGGTCCAGGGACCCGAGATTCGCACTGTGATTCGCCACGACCGTCCCTCCTAGAACTTGGCGACCATGCTGCCGCCACCGTCATGTTCCTTGTGGCCGCCGTTCCCGGCGGGGGCGGCGAATTCCGCCAACAGGCCGCTTTCCGGCCGGTTTTCCAGGTCCCGCCAGTAGGCTTCTTCCTTGGAAACCTTCACGCTCTGACCGTCCGGGGCGGCGAATTCGATGTCCCCGGGCACGGCGGCCAGGGCCTTGGCGAATTCGAGCACCTTGGTCTTCTCGCCGGGCAGGACCTTGTCCGCCGCGACCAGGGCGGCGAAACGGATCTCCCGGGCCTTGTCGGCCTCGGCCGCGCGGTGGGCGGCGAAAGCCTTCTCGCTTTCCACGGCCCTCCCTGTCGCCTTGGCCAATTCTTCCTTGACCTTGGCCAGCTCGGTTTCGAGGGTTTTGGCTTCGGCCTTGAGCCGTGCGATCTCTGCTTTAAGCTCCTGCTCGGTCATGTCTCCTCCTCCCGAAAATTCAATGGTGAGCCCATCGCCGGCCGAAAATTTGACCGGCGCAAGCCCTGAGATGGCCGGGGGCACGGCCCCCAGCAGCCCCACGTGGACCAGCCGACTTTTGTCCGGCGAGAGTTTGATCGAGACGTTGCGATAGCGGCCGGCGGCCACCAGGTTCGTGACCGTCCCGGGCACGTCCCGGAACCGGGCCAACAGCTTGTCGCCGTCCCGCCGCACGCCCTGGACCCAGCCGTAGGCCGGATCGTCCAGGCTCGGATGCCCGAACACCAGCGGCGAACCGTCCATGTCCTGGGGATCAAACCCGGCCACGATCCGGTCGAAATCGGCCTCGGTCAGGGGGACCTGCTGGCCGGACATGGCGGTCCAGGTGCCGGTCCGAGCAACTTCGATCCAAGGGGTGAGCGTCATCATGGGGCGACTATGCCCCCGGGCGTGGGCAGGCGACCAGGCAACGACGCGAGGTGTGCGCGCGATTTTGGGTTGTCCCTGCATCGGGTCGCGATTTGCGGGAGAGGTAGGATAATCCCGGTATAATCCTAGGGCAAAAATAGGTCTAAGATTCGCGGGAGGCCGCGCGACGCGTGACGCGGCCAGAGAGGACCGCGAGGAGACGATGGACGCGGGTAGGTCTAGGAGAGGTCTAGCCGGTGCTTGACCCCGACCGGCAGGGCTCTATATATATGATGCTCGGCATCGCGGGGATGGACGGCGTCAGTCGCCCCGGCAGGGGGATTGGGAGGCGGCCGTTCGCTCCTGGGGCCTGCCACTCAGGAGTGCCCGCGACACTTTTCATGGTTCCCGATACAACAGCGTCCCCACCCGGTGATCCTCCAGATACCGCAACATGACGGTCTCGCTCACCTCGATTTTGGGCGTGTAGGCCGTGGTCGCCGTCCAGGCGCGCCGCCCCCGCAGCAGCGAAAAAACGACATAGCCACCGATCCGGCCGGACGGACCGGCAAAAAGCCGGATCAAACGCAGTTCAGGCGATCTTTTGCCGTTGATTTCGACCGGCACATTCCAGATTTCGTAAGGGTTGAGCAATGTCCTGGCCAGCAGCCGGACGTAGGGAGCCCGGCCCGACTTGTCGACCTTCCACGCCCCTGAGCGCTTGTCGAGGAAAAAGCCCTTGCCGATGACCACCGGTAGTTTGACGCCCGGCAAGGTAATCACTTTTGACGCCTCGATGTCCTTGAGGCCAAAGGCGGCCAAGAACGCCTTGACGTAAACCTCGGGAGCCAAACCGTCCTTGAGGATATCCCCCTCGGCCACAGGCAGTACGTGCTTAGCGTCGAGCCTGGCCAGAGGCGGCCGGCAGGCGTCGCCTGTCGCGGCAAAGGCCGGGCCGCCATCATCCCGGCACACGGCCCGGGTGACCAGCGGCCGGATGACCGCGTCCAATTGCTCGGGCGCGAGCCCGGCAAACCAATCGCGCCCCACGTTGCCGGCAAACCCCTGGTCCGGATGCAAGGGCGTTTCGGTTTCAAAGCCCGTGGTCGGGTCCTTGTACTGGACCATCTCCGGGATCGCGGTCCGGACCTCGTAGCCTCGGGCTTTGACCTGGTCGGCGGAGAGCGATTGCACCGAGCAACGGCAACGGTAGCCGTTGGGCGGATAGTACGTGTCCCAAAACGGGTGATCCACGGGGTAGACCAGCCCGTGCATGCCCCGGTGGGTGGGCCGGGTGCGAGAGTCGTTGACGGCCGTGTAGCGCCAGTATGGCCGATCCTGGGCCACGCGTTGCATCTGGGCGTACCGGCCGGCCTGATAGGCCGACTGGAGATTCGTGCGGAAGATCGTTTCCAGGCGGACGTCGCTAAAGCCGAGCCCGGCCAGCCCCTGGGCGGCCACACCCGTTTTCCAGCCCTCGAACGTCTGGCCGTCCTTGAGCACGTCCCCCAGGGAGGTCCGGACCGCGTCCAGCAGATCGCCCTTGGCCAGCCCGGCCACTACAAAGGCCCGGGCTTTCTGCTCGTCCGTCAGGGCGGACCACTCATTTTTCGTGAGTGAGACCTTGCCATCCCAAAAGGCCATGGCCTCCTTTGGCGGGAGCGGCTTGGACTCGACCAGCGGTTTAAGCACCGTCAGGCCTCTTGGTCACGGCATAGCGGCCGGTCAGATCGGCGGCCAGCAACCCGGCTTCGAGCGCCGTTTCCAGGTCGCCTCCCAGTTCCGGGCAGGCTTCGGCCAGGAGCAATTCCAAATCTTCGGGCGTCTCGGCCTTGGCCACCAGCTCCAGGATCGCGCTGGCCATAGACTCCAAGGCCGCCTTGCCCGCCGGCAGGCTGCGAGCGATAAGGTCTTCCACGGCCTGCTGGGCGGCCGTGTGCGGCGAGGCCTGCCCGGTCGGAGCGGCAAAGGCCGGGGGAGTGTCGGCGGTGCCGGAGGCATCGCCCTGGCCACCTTCGTTCGCCAGGACAAATTCATCTTGCGCCAGGCCAAATCGTCGCTCGAAATACACGGCCGTGAAACGCACCCCAACGCCATGCAACGACTTGGCCTCGTCGGCCTGGGCCTTGCGATCCTCCGGTGTGACAAACTCGAACACCGGCGTCAGCACGCCCGGCGCCCGAACCTGGCCGTAGGTCCAGGCCAGATCGGTCATGGCCGTCTCGATCAACGTCTGGTCGGCGGCGGCATAGTCCCCGAGCACCGCGTAATGGGTATTGGCGGCGGCGTAACTGCCATGATCGCCGATGTCGGAGGTGAGCGTCTGCCCCTGGAGCAGTTGGGCAATGGCCGCGTCGAACAAAGCGATGATAGCCGGGTGCAGGTCGCCGGCCTTGCCCGTGGTCTCGTGGACCGTCACCTTGCTGCCCCCCGAAACCACGGCCACGGCGTCGTGGATCATGCCGGACAGCGCCTGGGCCATCTCCTGTTTTTCTTTTGGTTGAGCTCCGGGCCGTGCTTCACCGACAATCCAAGGCTGGCCGAATTTTTCCGCGAAGCGCATGAGGAATTCCGTCCCCGCGCGCTTGAAGGCGACCGGCCACAGACAACGGCTCAAAAGCCGCAGCCCGTAGGGATTGTCGAAGCTCGGGAAATGCTGCACCAGCGTAAACTTGGCGGGATGCACCGGCACGGCCGTGATGCCGGTCTCGCCGCGCCAACACAATCGGTTGTCGCCGTCGAAGCCGAACCAGTGCCACGGCTTGGCGATCAGGTCCCGCAGCCGCAGCCCGCCGGAGCCATCCGGCCGCCACAGATGTTCCAGGGGCGTGTAGCCGAAATACGGCGCGTCGAGCACCCCGGAAAAGACGTTGTACAGGTTGACCCGCTCCAGGTCGGCCACCAGTTCGTCGCACAGGCGGTGGGCTTCGGGCGTGGGCTCGGCATCCTGGGCATGGCCCGGGACAAAACGGTAATCCCGTTTGTTGAGCGTCTTAAGCTTACGGCCCTGGATGGATGCCGTGACCTTCGTGTCGGCGGACAGATCGGCGAGCACGCGCACATCTTCGCCGGATTTGCGCAAGACGGGGTCCGGGTCCGGGAGTACGCCCAAAAAGGAGCTCCAGGAGTCGCGCACCGCCACCTCGCCGAGCAAGGCCGAGGAGGCGCTGTCCTCGCCAAACTCCAAAAAATCACGGCCGTTGATCCACAGGCCTTTGGCGCTCATCGATACCCCCGGAAAAGCGTTGTTGTTTGGCGGGGCATGGCCGTAATGACCTCGAAGGGCTCGGCCTCGATGCACTTGGCGGCAAAGACTGCCAGGGCGGCGGCCACACCGGCATCGCCGTGACGCTTCTCGCCCTTTCCCCCGGCGCGCGCGTCGGGAATCCTGGCCACGCCTTTGACCACCTTAAAGGCCCGCAGATCATCCAAGATGAGGGCATCGTTCGGCGCGACAAAGGTCTTGTCCTCGAAGGCGGCTTTGAGCTTGGGCATGTGCTCGCGATACCAACCCTCGGACAGCATGACCTCCTGGATGATCTCCGGGCCGTATTGCTGCCGGGCGACCTCGGCCAAGTACTGGCCGTTGCCGCGTGCATCGAGGGCGGCCCCGGAAAATCCAGGCAGCCGGTCGCCAATAAAAAAGAGCGCCTGACGTTGCTGGTGAAACGGACAGTTGCGCAGCTCCAGGACAAACGGCGTGGCCAGGACCAGGTTCTGCAATTCAAGGAGGGGCCATTGGACGCTCAAATCCCCGCTGCGGCCGAAGTCCTCGCCGAGATACGACCGGACATCCCGGGGCAGGCTGGCCAGGATCGGCCCCAGCGTGGCTTCGAGCCAGTCTTGCATCTCGCGCCAGCGGCGATCCTCGGGCCAGTCCACGAAATCGTCCGCTGGCGGCGACCAACGCAACACGGGGACGTTCGCCGACATGCAGGATTCGATCATCTGACGGGTCAGGTAGGTCCCCGAGCCCTGGGACGGGATGCAAAACAGCTCTTCGGGCGCGCCGTCGCCGTAAAAGTCGATAAGGTCCTGCCGCCATTTGGCTTCGGCCTCGGGCGTCCAGACGAGTCCGCGCACCTGACAGATGCGCTGATAGAGCCCCTGCCCAAGGGCATCGTCCAGGGTGACGCGGTGCAGACTGTAGGGCAATTTCCCCGCGCGGATATCAAGAATGTAGTTATTGAAAGGGTTCGTCTCGCCGTTGTGTGTCGAAATGACCTCGACGCTCCCGCCCCACATGGTCAGGGCGATGGCCGCCTTCAACAGCTCCTCCAGGTCTTCGCAAAATGCCGCCTCATCGATGACGATTCGGCCCTGCTTGGATCGTAAATTTTTGGGCTTTGAGGAGAGCGCGACCACTTGGTTGCCTGACGCGTACCGGACGCGATAGGCTAGGACGTCCTTTTCATCCTCCAGGACCACCTCTTCGAAATCCGAAGCGGCCAAATTGAATACCTTGGCCCAGAATCCCACGTCCTTGATGTAGGTTTCGGTCATCTCCTTGTTGTAGGAGATGTAATAGGTGTTCATGCCGCCGGCGCTTTTTTTGAGCCCGGCCAGGGTGGCGGATTCGGCCGCGTCACCATACGAGAGTCCTACACGGCGGCTTTTTTCGCAAAACTTGACGGGGGTGCGGTCCCGGTTCCAGCGGTTTTGATAGGCCAGCAGCAAGTCGTTCCCCATTTTATCCCCCGAGCATCTCGCGGATGCGCTCAGCCGTAACGGCGCTGATGCCGTGTTCCGGAGACGGAGCCCCGTCCTTGGCGGTCGCGCCGGCGGCGGCGCGCATATCCTTGAGCAGGTCCAGCACCTGCTTGACCTCGCGCAAGGCGGCCAGCGTCACCTTGTCCGGGCTGGCCAGCATGGCGTTGAGCCGCAGGCCCACGGCCTCCTCCAGGGCGGCCACGGCGTCGGCTTCGGTGGCGATCTCGCGCAGGGGCGGGGCCGTCGTCGGCGCGGCCTCGGCCCGCTTGTCCGCCAGTTCTGCCGCTTTGAGGGCGACTTCCTCCATTTTCGCCACCGCAAAAGCGTCCATGGCCTGCATGGAGCCCAGGCAATTGGCGATGAGCTTGGCCCGCAGCTTAATGGTGTCCGCGCGAATGGATGCCAAGGCTTTCCGGATTTCATCCCGCTTGGCCTGCCAGTCGTATTTTTCGGCCCACCTCTTTAAGGTCGAGGTGGCCACCCCCGTGCGTGCGGAGACGTCCGCCAGGGTGAGGCCATCCACGCACCACAACTCTTCGGCACGCTCGACCGTCTCCATGGGATGTTCGCGGCGTCCGGCCACGGCGGGCATGGGATCAGGCCCCCAGGTGGTGATTGATGACCGCGATCTCGGCTCGCACGGCCCGCAGATCAATCACGGCTTGGGCCAAGTCGATGGCCTGGGCGGCGATGCGCGCATCGTCGAGGGCATCCTCGGGCAGCGTGGGGAGCAGGAGCAGGCGCAACGAGTCCCGCAATCCGGAGGCCCGGAGGACCAGACTTTTGGCGGCCAGCTCCTTTTCGGCGCGCTGGCCGACCATGGCGGCGCGTTCGAGGTCCATTTACAGTCCGCTCCTCATGGGGCTGTCCCCTTTGGAAATGCGCCCATACGGGCAGTATTGGTTGGTGCAGATGGCGTCGGTGAGACGCTGCATGATTTGGGTGTTGAGGACGACCTGGTCGTGGAGACTTTGGGCCAAGGACTCATAGGACACCACCAGCTTGACATTGTCCTTGTAGTAGCCGGTCACCTCCCGCAGATCGTCGCCGTACGCCTTGAGGATACGATCCATATCCCGCTGATAACGCGTCAGATCGGCGCGCCTCCGGCGGTCCTCGATCACCCAAAAGGCCACGATGAGCGCCACGAGCCCCATGGGCGTGAGCGTCACCAGGGCCACCAGATAGGCAAGCGTGGTTGCATCCATGGCGCTCAGGATTTTGAGCAACGTCGCCGCCAACGGTTGATCCATTTCAGGCTCCGATGGATTTGCCCGAGGGCATAAAGAGGACCATAAGCAGTCCCGCCAACGCGGTGATACACACCTGCGTGATGGGGGCCAGATGCAGCCCCAGCGGGTCCTGGGCCAACAAGGTGGTCACCGTCCCCAACATGGTCCACAAGGGACTGGTTTTGAGGATGGATTTGCGCGGCGGCGTCGCAAGCCCTTCCTGGGGCTGTGCGGGGGGCTCTGGCGTCACCGCAGGCTCGAGCGGATCGGGCGTCGGCGCGGCCGAGGCCGCCTGGAGTGTCTCGACCAGCTGGGCCAGGGTCATGGCGGCCGACTGGATCGCCTCCAACGGGCTGGCCGACGACGGCGTGGCGGCGGACGCGACTTCCGGCGCTGCCTGGACCGGGACTTGCTCGGACATGATGCCTCCTTGTTATTCGGGCCAGACGCCGCCGGGGATCAGCGCCAGGATTTTGCCCGGATACGGGCTGTCCATTTGGTGCCGGTTGCCCGGACCGCCGTTGTAAGCGCGCAGCACTGTGGGCCAGCCGCCATCGGCGAGGTGCTTATCCGCCAGCCGGCGGAGATATTCGCAGCCCCACCGGAGTCCGACCTCAGGGATGCAGAGCTCCGGGTACCACCCCCGAAAGCCCACCACACGGGCGGTCTCGCCCATCACCTGCATCAGCCCCCACGAGGTGGCCCGGCCGATGCGCTCGGTGTCCCAAGAGGAGTGCTCCGGTCGATAATCCGGCGTTTTGCCTTTGATGTAGCGGTCATAAAACCCTTGCTCGAACCGACAGGCACAGGTGATGCCGCCGGCCGACTCGTGGCCCACCATGGCCCGCACGATGACGATCGGCAGTTGGTATTTGGTGGCGGTCAAGACGACCAGATCGTCCTGGCTCGGCGCCGGGGCCGGCTGAGTGGGTGACACGACCTGGATCGCCTGCCGCTCTTTTTGGACATTGATCAACATGTCCAAAAAACTGTCAAAAGAGATGGTACGTTCCATTGGCTACGCTCCCAGGAGGCCCGTCAACAACGTCGGCCCGACGATCTCGGCCGCGATGCCGAGCACCTTGGACAAAGCCGCCCTGGCCGTGGACCACAGGGAGTCAGCGCCGGCGGCATCGGCGGCGGCCACGGCCGCCTCATAGGCCGCGACCGCCGATTGCAGCCTTGCTAAGGCCGGGGAGACCTTTGCCTCAATGGCGGCGGCCAGTTCGGGTGCCGTGGTCCGGGCCGTGGCCATAGCCTGCCGGACCTTGGCCAAAGAGGAGGACAGGTAGTCCCCGCCCGCCTTGATTTTGGCCAAGGTGTCAGCCTGGGAGGCCGCGCCCTGGATGGACACGGGGGGCACGGCGGCGCAGGCCGTCAAGGACAGGACCAAGGTCATGATCGCAAGGACAAGGCAGTGTCTCATTACGGGCGCCTCACCAGGGCTTCGGCCCCTGGCCGTCATAGGGTTTGGCCAACCCTCGTCGGAGTAACTCCGTGGCCAGATCGCGGGCCTTGCCATCGAGGATCAAGTCCACGTCCGCGACCAGCCGGAAATACTTGCCCCGCCGCACGTGGCGCAGAGTCACGGCCGCGCCGGGCGGCAGGTGGGCGGCCACCCAGTCCCTGGCCGTACACGCCAGGGCGCGGAAGAGAGGACGTTTGTCATGCAGTTCGGGGGTGTCGATGCCGGCAACACGGACCTGGACGGGCGAGACAATGGCGGGCCAGGACGGCACAACCACGGTGAGGGTGTCTCCGTCATGGACATGATCCACCACGGCGGCCACGGACGCGTGATACACCGGCTCAGCACTCCAGGCCGCCGGGAGACCAACGACCTGGAGCAGGAGCACAAGGGCCAACGCCTGGGGATATCGGATATGTGTCATGCCGCTACATTAGCGGCAAAGAGATACGATGGGGAGCAGACGACGCGAGACGTGCGGGATAATCCGGATTAACCCGTCAGCGCGCATTGATCCGGCCGATGTAACGCCCGGACTTGTCGTAGATTTTGATGGATTTGCCCTGGCGCACGGCCTTGCCCCGGTAGTGGCCGGACTTGTCGTAGGTTTTGGCCTGCCCGTGGCCGTCCGATGTCACCCGGCCCTGATAGCGGCCCGAGCGGTCGTACACCTTGGCGTCCCGGGGAGGGGGCGTTTCGGCGTTGGCGCCCAGCCCCCACCCCGCGAGGAGCGTCACCAGCAACAGGCCCAGCAATACAGGCAGCAAGCAGCCCCACGTGGTGCGATTATAGACCCTATTGTACGCCGCTTTCTTGGGGTTGGTGATCCAGCCCCAGCCGCGCGGGGCTTTGAGACCAAGGGAATGCCGGACATAGCGCGACAGCGACGTGCGCGCGGCGAGGCGCTTGCGGAGCGAGGGGATGCGTGGACCGATTTTCATCCGTTTCCTCTTTTTCCCTGGAGCCGACCGGGGTGGTTGTCGCTCAGGCCGACCTTGTTGCTGATACAGGACCTTATCTTCGACTTGCTCAAGTGCCTAGTCAACCTCTCACCCTTGACAAGTAACTATTTCCCTCCTGTATTAGCTTTCCTATTGCGCGGCTGGCGATCAATGGCCACCACCCTAACCGGAGGGCATTTCGTGTTTCCGATCTTCGTTTTTTTGTGGCTCGCATCCATCTTAGGCATTTTTCTCGGCCTTATTAAACCAACATTGGTGCTACGTTGGGGCGCAAAACGCACCCGTTTACGGGCATTCGGCTGGTATTGCCTGTTTACAGTGTTATTTTTTATCGCTGCCGGCGTGACCGCGCCCAAGAGCAACAAAGTCAACCAAAGCCCCCCTCCCCAGGAAAATACTAGCCATACGAAAGGAGCAACGACAAGCGAGACGACATTAACACAACAAAAACAAGACAAAAATGCAGGCGAAAAAATTAACGACGACAAATCTATTCATATCAATCTTGGCGACAGTCAGGCAAACACCATTCATGAAAACAATGGCGAAGAACAACTCAACAAAGGCAAAGACAAAGATAAAGATGTTGCTAAGAACAATTTTTTCGATTTCAGCGTAAAGACATTTATTAAAAGATTCAACAAGTCTGCAAAGCAACTAAAACAGCCAACTATACACAAGTCTACGGTATTAAACAAGGATGACAACAGTGGAAAGATATACACACTTATGTCATCGAACAAAAACATCGGCTTTATAGTTTCTACAGACAATAGAGGAATTGTAAAAGAATCGACAATGATGGGTTCTGGAGATGGCACACCGGCTTCAGGTTTACGTATTATCATGGGTATGGCGTCATATTTTGATGTATTTGATCCAGAAATCACAGCCAACGGCCGAGGAAAAATTTTGAGGGAACTTGGGATAACCAGTGGGTCAATTCCAGACAAATCCACATGCACACAAAAAAATGTAAAATACACGTTGGTTAACACAAAGGGGGTTGGTCTCTGGATCATCGCCGAACCCGCGAAATAAACATGTCGGCGCGGCGCTACTCAACATTGCGCCGCGCCGCCTCGCGTCGCACACTCTCCGACGTGACGCGGATAGGCAGATCAGGATGGCGGTCCAACCGGCCTTCTTCAACTAATTCATAAACTTTTCGATCACTTACACTCAAAACAAACGACACCTCGGGCACCGTGAGCAGCATTTTTTTGGCCAATAAATCCTGAGCCGATACGGCGGGCAGTGTGGCATAGGCAAAATTGCGGGTGCGGATCGTCACCGGTAGGAGCAGCTCAAATCCTACCGGATCGGCCAGGGCGCACCGTTTGGCGCACCCCAGGCACACATATTTGCCGTCGCGCACCATCCACCGCGCCTTACCTGTCCTGGCGCATCCCAACTGCTCGTACACCCGCCCCTCGACGTGCCCGTAATACGGTGCCCACCCCCGGGACAACAGGCGTAACAAATCATCAAAGACCGCGCTGCTCATGAGGTCCACCCCCTCGTGGTATCCAGGGCCACAGGCTCGTCACGCCCGACCACCGGAGCCCACCAGCGGCCGTCGATGCCCAGGATCGGCACACCGGCCAGCCACGTCCCTTCGTAGGCAGGCGCTCCATCAGGGCCTATCCGTCCTGTGGGCACGGACACCCGGTTACCGCGACGATACGGCGGATTGGGCGCATCCTGGAGCGGTTCCTGGTCGGTCAACAGGCGGAAGATCACCCCCATCAAGCCGGCCGGTGTGAAAAATTCATGACGCTCGCCCGCCGGGTTGTACCAACAGCCGTCCAGACGTACCCGGCAGGCATCGGCAGGCCCGCCCCATTGCGCGGCCGGAAACAGTTCCAGCTTGACCGTCTTGCCCTGGTTTCGGAGCAAAATCGTAGTCGATTTTCGGCGTTTTTCGCTCATGGCCTCGCCTGTCTATCAACCAATGTGAGATATCGCGGCCGCCGCATACAGGGCCGCCACTTCGGCCGCCTGCCGCTCCCACAGTGCCCGACACGATTTGCAACGCCGCTTGTCCGTGACCCGGCACCGGGAACAGGCCACGTGCTCCAAGGCCTCGTAGATGGCCGTCAGCGAGGGCGGTTCGCGCCTGGGTTCGGCTGGCGGCGTGTCGGCCAGGGCGGCCCGCATGCGCGCCGTCTGCCGGGCCACATTGCCCGGATAACGACCGGCCAGGATTTGCAGCACCACGCTTTTTGTGATGCCGCTCGCCTTGCAGTACGCGTAGATGCTCCGATGGCGGGCCAGGATGGCGGCCCGCAACGCCTCGCGTTCATCTGCCCCCATGTCATGCCATGGCGCGCCGCGTGCCGCCGGCCTCGGCCGGCTCGGGATCGATGCCGGCCTTGCGGCACCGGGACCACAGGTCCTTGGCCAGGGTGGCCAGGGCCGCCGGATCGGACAGCCAGGCAAATCTATCGACGCCAAACTGCTTGCTGGTCCGGGCGTCCAGGCTCTTGGGCTCGTAGCCAAGCAGGCACCACAACATGAGGATGTACCGCTTCTGCCGGGCCAGCGGCCCGGCCGGAATGTCCAGGCGCTCGTAGCCGTCGGCCCGGTCGCCTTTGCGCCAGTCGCGCAGCCGCTTGGGCAAAAGCGGGATGTCCACGGCCGCATGCTCGGGCAGCCACTGGCCGGCCAGGGCGTCCAGGACCTGGTTGCGCTGGCCAAGCGTCAACTGCGACCAGGACGCCGCCGGGCCGCCCAGGAGGCGGCCGAACATTTCAACCAGCAAGTCCTTGTCGTTCTCATAGGAGAGCGTGGTGGCCTTGAGCAAAGTCCCGAAAAAGACCTTGGACTGCATGTTGTAGATGGCCGCGCAGGTGACGTATTGTTTGCTCATGGTTAGTTCCTTCGCGTCGTGGAGCATGTTTCACCGTCGCTCCCGATGCACTGCGCGGAGACGAGATATTCCCCTTTTTTGAGCAGCAGGATGCTGTCGTCATGGGCCACGCCCGCCGTCTCGGGGATACGGCAACGCCGCGCACATCCCGGACAGCGCAAACCGTCCGCGAACTGCCTGGCGACATACGTCCCTGGCTTTTTGCAGGGCTTGTACCCGGCCTCGGCCTCCAGGATCGTGTACCCGGGGCGATCCGCCACCCAGGCCAGCCAATAGGTCCCGCCATCGCATGTTTTAGCCATCGGTCAGGCTCCCTTGCCGCGACTTGGTCACGGCGAGATTGAGCGCCCGGGCGCACACCCGGGCCATGCGCGGGGCATGTTCCGGGCTGCTGGGGTCAAAGAAGAAAAAGCAGACCAGCCGGTTTCCCCTGTCCCGGTCAAAGATGCCGGCGCGTCCTCGGATGGCTTTGTCATCCGCGTAAAAACGTTCTTCCGTGGCAGACATTGGGCTTCCTCTCTTTTCTTGGCTGCTCATCAGGCCTCGGCCACCACGCCGAGACGACCGCCCGCGCGGGGCGGTTTCGCAAGGAGTCAGGCGTTGAGAGCGTCCTTGAGGGCTTTGCCGGGCTGGAATTTCGCGGACCGGCTCGCCGGGATATCGACCGGCGCACCGGTTCGGGGGTTGCGCCCCATGCGCGCCTTGCGGGAGACCGGCTCCAGATGGCCCAGGCCCGGCAGGACAATCTTGTCGCCGGCGTCCAGCACGCTGACGGCCCCCTCGGCCAGGGCGTTCAGGCATCGTTCGACGTGCTTTTTGGGTATGCCTGTACGATCCGCGATGGAGTTGATCAGTTCCGCCTTGTTCATGCCGCATTCTCCTTGATATTCTCGGCTTTAAGCTCGTAGAAGAATTCGTCCTCGGCCACCTTATGGACGCCGACCGCCGCCAGCCGTTCCTCGGGCCAGTCGCGCAGGGCCTCCTTGTCCACTTCCGGCTTGATCCGGATCGCTTCCAGGTAGGCCCCGCCGTCCGGGGAATCGGCCAGTTCCTGGAGCCGCTCCAGGACCAGCTTCCACGTCCATTTCGCCAAAGTTTTGAGCTTGCTGGACTGCCGAAACCCCAACATCCCAAACGTCAAATCCAGGCTTTTCTTTTTCGGGAAGAGGTCATCCTTGCGGGCCGTGGAAAAGTTGGCCAGGGCCACTTCCAGGTCCTTCAGCCGGGCGGTCAGCGGCGTGGATTGAGCCTTGGCCTCGGCTTTGATGTTGTCGATGGCCTCGTTCATCACGTGCTCAAGGGCAGCCAGATCGCGCTTGATGCCGGCCAACTCGGCCAGGGCCGCGTCGGCCTCCTTGAGGTCCGCCAGCGCCACCACTTTCGGTTTCGTCCTAGCCATGGGCCACCTCCTTGCCCTCACAGAGGCCGACCACCCTGGCCGTGGGCAGCCCCATTTGCTGGATCACCTGGCGCAGGCCCGTCCTGGCGCAGGCCACCCATTCCTTGATGGCCTGGGCATCGGACATTCCATCCACGGCCATCAGGTCGGCCAGGACCTCCCTAAGCTGTTGTTTCGTGTCCATTCTCACTGTCCTCCTTCTCGAAACGGGCCAGGATGGCCCGGCAGTTTTCGACGATTTTGGTCCGCACGGCCGGCTGGTACGGGTCGCGCAGCAAAAAGGCCTGCACCACGCCCAGGGCCATGTTCTTTTCCCGCTCGAACGGGTCCTTGATTTTCTTGGGCGGGTAGGGAGCCTCGGGCGTGTCCTGGGCAAGCTGGGTGGCGCGCCATTGGCGACGCTGACCGGACATGCCGTATCGCGCCAGATGACCAGCCTCTTCTAGAAAATTCGAATATTTACGAACATGCGAGTAGCTGACCCGGGTCACCAGGGCGATATCCTGGAGCGTGAAGCCGGGCTTGGCCGACCGGATGGCCCGCCAGATGCGCGGATAGAATTCCGAGTCACGGCGGCTCCCTTCCAGCGCTTCAGGATTGTAGCGGTATTGCGCCGTCCCTATGCGTTCCAGTTCGCCACGCCGGGCCATGTCGCCCATGATTCCCTGGACGCGCGGGTCCGCGCGCTTCTCCCCCAAGGCTTCGCACACCAGCGCAGGGGAGACGGCCGCCGCGCCGCCTTCGATCAGCCCGACAACGGCCGCGCGCACGACTTTTGCCGACAGACGTTCGCTCATGCTCGCCTCCAGGACCGTTGTTTTTGCACGGCCCGCACCATGGCCGCGTCGGCCGTGTGCGTTTCCTTGGCCTTGGCCGCCTGTTCCAGGAGCTGCACCATGTTGCGCACGAGCCGCATGTCGCCGTCGGACGTGGCCCGGACCATGGCGCAGGCTTCGGACGTCAAGTCCAGCGACGCCGACTCAAGGGCAAATGCGGCGATGTCGGCTTCGTCTACCGGGGCAAAAGCCACCTCCTGGGTCACGCGGGACCAGACGCGCCGCCTTTGCGAGAGCAGCCCGATAAGCTCCTCCTCGCCGATCAGGATCACCGCCGCGCCGGTCGCCTCATGGATGTCGCGCAAGTCCTCGACGCGGCCGAAAGCCAGCCGGTCCGCTTCATCCATGTAGATGGTGGCGACCTGTCCATGATCGCGGCGCTTCTCCAATGTCTCGATAATCTTCATTTTGCAGGCGCTGGCCGAGCGCGGCGCTTTGGCGCCTGTACTCTCAAAGCACAGCCGGCCTAAAAAGGCGGCCTGGCTTTCGTTTTCCCAGGCGGACAGGTAGACCCCGCCGCGTTCGGCATGGGAGTTGCGCGCGGCAAAGGTCTTGCCCCGACCGGCCTGTCCCCAGGCCACGACAATGCCCGGCTGGCCGCGTTCGGTGTCCTCGACGGTCAACACGGCGCGCCGAAACGCGGTCACGTTTCCCGTCTCCACAAACACGGATTTCATGCTGATGCCTCCTCCCCGTTGGCGGCCATGCGGCGACGCGCGTAGACCGTGCGCAGGCGCTCGTAGCGACCACGCGCGCACGCCGCGTATTCCTCGGTTTGTTCGTAGTGGGTCATCCAGTCGGCGTCGGCCTCGCGCAGGGCCACGCCGTCCCGGACAGACACGTTGAAAAGGTATTCGTAACGATCAAGTTCCGTTACGATATTGGCCAGTTGCGCCGGCGGCACATAGGCCGGAGCGGATTCGATCTTGGCCCGTGCCGCGGACTTAGCGGCTTCGATGCTCTTGACGTTCGGGGCGGGCGGTTCCGGCAGGGCAGGCGGGGCCGTGGCGGCATCTTTGGCGGCCACAAGCTGCATGCGGTGCTGCGTTTCCGGGAGCACCACGTTGGCGAGGAACTCCCTGGCGTCGGCCGTGACCTGGTTTTCGAGAGCCTTCTTGTAGGCGATCTCGGAGGCAAGAAGGGCCTTGTCCTCCTCCGTGCCCAGGATGCCGGCGGCCGGATGCACGGTGTTCGGCACCGGCGTGGCCTCGCAAATCAGCCGCTTGCCCGTCTCGTCGTAAACCAGCACGGACCGGCGGTCCTGGTCGTCATAGCGGACCAGCACCGGGTGGCGGAGAGAATGCAGGAAAGGATGGCGGTAATGCCGTCCGAAAATTTTGACGCCATTCTGCTCGATGGTGCGGACGGTTTTGGAGAGCATGCACAACCGCAGTTTGCTCAGCTCGGCGTCGGTCAGGCCAGGGCCGGCCCCCGGCGCGAACGCGTCAAGCGGCGCCCGGCCTTGCAAGTGGCCACGTTGGGGCCGTCGGGTATACTCGTCGAACCACATGGCCACGGCCGTGTGGGCCTCTTCAATGGTCAGCGGCCGATAGCCCGAGGCTTCGTAGAGCTTGCGGTGCAGCTCTTCGCCGCGCTTGAGGCGGGGCGGTTTGTTTTCGATGCAAGAGCCGACATAACTGGGGCACCAGCGTTCCAGTTCGCCGAACGACCCGAAGAACCGTTCGATGGTTTTGGACTGGCCGTGATAGCCCCAAGCGAAAATTGTCTGGATGCCAAGCTCTTGAAATACGCCGCCCAGGCCGGTTTGCGTCAGGTCAACCCCGGTAAAGAATTTGCCCTTGAACGCCTTGCCGTTGTCCAGGTAGGCGATGCGGGGGAACTTCCCGAGGCGCAAGCAGGCCCGGCGCAGGGCCGAGGCGATGGCTTGCGTGTTTTCCGTGGGCAGGATTTCCCACCCCAAAGGGTAGCTGGACGCCATGTCGTACCAGAGCACCAGCTCCATGCGAGCGCCCTTGCCGGTTTCCGGGTCCAAAATTTCAAAATTAAGCACATGGCCGTCGGCCACCATGATGTCGCCGACCTGGATCTTCGAGTAGTCGCGCACGATGTACGGGCAACATTCGTCCACCCAGGCTTTTTTGCCCTTTCGAGAATAGACGAATTCTCCGTAATTGTTGGCGATCCACTTTTCTATAAACCGGCGGATGGTGATTTCGGAACAGGGCGGCAGCCCGGCCGGCTTGAAGGCTTTGAGGGCTTCGCGGCAGACCTCGGCGATGTTCGGCTGGTTGGGGTGCCGTACAAGGGCGGTGATGATGGTCTGGTGGGCCACGGTCAAAATCGGCTCGACGCGCACGCCGCCGCGCGTGTCGGCCAGGGCCAGGGCCGAGCCGGTGCGGCGCAGCTTGAGCTTCCAGCGTTCCAGGGATTGCACGGATACCGCATCCCCCAGCACTTCTTTGACCTTCGGCCACACGCCGGCCCGGTAGGCAGCGAGGAATTCCTTTTGGGCAATGCCCTTGCGCGGGGCTTTGGCCAGGGCGTCTGTGTAGAGCCGCACCAGATCGGCCCTGGCCAGCGCGCCGCGCCGCTGTTCCTCGGTGAGGGCGATTTCGGACGCGTCGGCGGGCAGGTTCGCACCTTCGGAGGCGGTCAGGGCGTCCCGGACCTCGGCAGGGAGGGAGGCAGTGAGATACAGTCGGCGGTGGCCGCCACGGCAAGGCTGCTCTTCAAAGGACCAGGACTCTTTTTCGGCCCTGGCCCGTGCGGCCCTTTCCGTGATCTCTATCGCCTGTGCGATTGCTTTTGCCGAGTATTTGTCTTGCATCGTGTTGCCGTCCGTCCGCTTGAAAAGGTTCCGCGTCCCCTGATAGAGTTTCCGTTATCCGTTCCTTCAACCCTCAACCCGCAAAGGAGACGCGGAAATGTCGTTTTCAGATGATGCAGTGCTCACAGCCGCAAAAGAGCTTTACCTGTCAAAGATTGATCCAATAAAACCCCAGTTCTTTCCAAGAGGAGAGCAGGAGTATCTGATGCAGTTTGAGAAAGTTGCCGAGGAATTTAGCTCTTTTGTCCTTCTTCTACGTCGTAAACTAACGGAATCCGACCAATCCTAAATGCAAGTCCATTCTCCGCAGAAAGGTCATTCAAGGCGGCTGCCACGACGGTGGCCGCCCAAATGACATCATCCTCGGCATACTGTTGCAGTACGCGCCGCACTGTTTTTCTGGCCTTCTCGAATTCCATCCTATTCCCCTTGGCTGCTCATCAGGCCGGACGCGCCACCGTCCGACGACCGCCCGCGCAGGGCGGTTTCGCAAGGGTTATTCCGTGCTTCCCGTAAGGTGCTCGGACACCGCTTTCTGGATGCCGTCCAGTTTGTTGCGGATCGCTGTAATCTTTCGCCGCGTCTTGGATGCCGCACGTTTTGGAGTCCATGCTTGCATGGCTATTCCTCCATCCCAAGGAAACGCCTCGCGGTCGCGGATTCGAACCCATCCCCGTTGTCTCGCAGCAGCACGCTGACGCCGCACATGCCCAGTAGCGCGGCCCTGACGGCAAGTTCTGGCATCTGGTTTTGCCTCAAAACCTGGGCAATCTGCCGCATCTCTTCCGCCTTCCCGGTCATCCGCTTCCGCCTGCTCATTGCTTCAACCTCCTTCTTGCTGTGATATATTCCGCGCCCCCGCAGGGGATGGCGATCGTGTCGCTCTACCTCTCGTGCCGGGTGGACTGGCGGTCTGGCCGCTCGGCCCCCGCGAAGGCGCGGAAATTCCTGACGGCCTAGGCCGCTTGCTTGCCGTTCGCGTTCTCCGGCAGGGCGAGCCATTTTACCGGACACCCCGCGTCCACGAGTCCTTGCAACGCCTGACTGTTATTGCGGCGGCCCCAAATGGTGTCGGACATGTGCTGACGGGGGACGCCGGCAAACTGGGCGAGCGTGGCGACGGAGACGCCCTTGCGCGCCATCCAGGCTTTGATTTCCCTGCTGTTCCGCTTCATAGTTCCGTCTCGATCTTGCGTTTGCGCGCCCGCAGGCGCTTGATTTCCCGTTCCGTCCGCGCCCACTCCAGCAGCTTGGCGTCCTCGCCATCGATCACCCGCCAGCCTTTCCCATGAGACCGGACCAGCAGGTCCAAGGGCTCGGCCGTGCCGAAGACGTGGCAAAATAGGTTGAGCGCGCGCACGCTCGGCACATAGTCGGCCGCCTGCGGGTTGAGCCACTTTTCGAACGTGGCCAATCCCAATTCCCGTGCGCTGCCCGACGCCAACCGCACCCCGAACCTTCTGGCCGCAGCATTGAGCCGGTCCACAGCCTCGGCCCGCGACAGCCCCGCCGCCTGAACGATCCGATCCATGGACACCGCAATGTCCGCGTCCGGATTGAGCTCGGGGAGTTCGAGCAGGCTGAGTTGCTGGGCGTGGGCTGCCAAATCCTGTTTCTCCGATCCAATTTTTGCCGGGGCCTGGACATTGAGGATTTCCGCCGCCCCTGGTAGCTACGGGCTAACGGGTCAAGTGACCCCGTTGACCAAAGCTCTACCCAGAAGAAGAAAAGTCGTCAACATCGCTTTCCTTGTTTCCGACTTTTTTTCTTCTACTGAGCTTAGAATTTTAGGATAATGTGTTATGATAATTGAAAAAGATAAAAATTCTTCAACTTCCGACTTTTCTTCTGACTTTCAAGATAAAAGCCGGAAAGAGTCAGATGCGATAATCTCTCGCATGCTGCAGGCGATTGGAGGGACGAGCTCGGAGCACCTCGCGTCATACCTAGGAATTAGCAAAGATGCTGTTTACAAGGCTGCGCGGTCGCAGAAGATCCCGCCAGTTTGGTTTTTTTCTATCGCAGATAAGTCTAATATCTCAATAGATTGGCTCTCGACAGGAAAAGGCCAAATGCGTCGTGACGAAACTAATTTTGCCCCGGAACCGAGGCAAAAGCCGGAGAGCCTTCCCGACAATGGCCGACGCTGGATGAGCGCGGAAGCCGCGCCAGAACTGGGGTATGAGCTGGTGCCCAAGGTTCGGGCGCGGTTGTGCGCCGGCACGGGCAGCCTGGAGACAGAGGGCGAGGTGATCGGCCTCTACGCATTCAAGAGGGATTTCCTCAAACGCAAAGGTCAACCAAAGAACATGGTCTTGATGGATGTGGTTGGGGACAGCATGGAGCCGGAAATCATGTCCGGCGATACTGTATTAATCGATGAGAGCCAGCGCGAAATAATTTCCGGAGGCCTCTTCGCGGTGGGCATTGATTCGGCTGTGCTGGTCAAATATGTCGATGCGCTGCCTGGAAAACTCAGTTTTCGCAGTCGAAACGATCGTTACAATCCCATCGAAGTCGATATGGCCGGCGACTTGGCCGACATGGTACGCATCATAGGCCGGGTGGTCTGGAGCTGCCGCGAGTACGTCCGCTAGCTGTCCCACTTTGCCTGATATTTTCGGCCCCGATTCAGGCCAATTTCTCATCTTGCCCTTCGGACGTTCCATGCGCCTGGCCGACGCCCGAAAGCCCACGTCCGGCCTATGTTTGTCCCACGTTGAGCCTATCCGATCTAGGCCCCACGCCATTTCTCACTTTGCCTGACTCCCCACAAGCGGGGTGAAAATACCCCAGCCCCTCGGGGATGGGAAGCGGGCCGTGGGACTGTCCCCCGCCGGTCGCTGCCGTTCCTCCCGCCACGGCCGATCCGTCGCCAAGACTTCTCCTGGAGTTCACCCGATTTTGTGGAGGGTTTTCGACTTGAACTCTCGGCCTTGGTGTCTTCCAGGATCTCGAAAACCGTTGTTCCGACCTGCTCCACGGCAAGGGGAAGCGGGGCTCCCTGGCCGTCGAGGTGTTGCCGCAGGGCGAATTCATGTCGCAATACATGCACATTGTTGCCGGTTTTGAGCTCACTGTGGCAGGATTTGATGAGCACGGGCCGGCTGTCGCTTTTGCGAACGCCTTTATATGTTTTGATCCCGTTGCGTTCACTCACGATCTCCGTGCCGTGGTACTGCCGATGGTGGAGTATATGGCTATTCCGCGCTGTTGCATGGCCTGCGACACCACGCGATGGATTCCCTGATTCAATACAGATAGCGCATCCGGATACACCTTGTCCATGGACCGGGCGTGCCGTCCTCCCCGTACGGGGGACGCAAGGGACGGCGGCCTCCGGAGCCGTCGCCACGATTTTCCGGTTTTAGCGCGCACCGATTCTCTTTTGCCGACGGCGTACAGGGATTGTCTGATAAAGTAAGATGTTATTTCACGCGCTGTCGATTTGGCATTGCAACGGCGTCGAAAATGCGCATATACGTAACAATAGCCCTACAGGCACAGACGGATTGTCCATAGTTGTTTCTTGATGCAGCACTAACAAGGTGAGATGATTATGAAACCATTTTGCGCTATTGCTCCGCTCAGGTCGTGGCGCGAATTGGCGACGGTCTGGGCGCTGACCTTGGTGCTGTGTGTGACGGTTCTGGTCGCTGCGGCCGGGGCCGGCACCCTCTACGTGGACGCCGCCGCCACGGGCGCGGGGAGCGGAGCGGATTGGGCCAATGCCTATACCAGGGTCCAGGACGCTCTGAATGCCGCCGTCCCGGGGGATGTGGTGGAAATTTCCGGTGGAACGTACGCCGAAAACCTCACCACTCCCGGCGCCGGGGTGGCCGTCATCGGCAGCCTGGCCCAGGGACACAGCGGCACCGTGACCATCCAGGCCGTGGGAGGCTCCCCGGCGCTTACCGTGAGCCAGCAGACCACTTGGCGACGCCTGACCTTCACGAGCGATCCGGCCAGTTCCGCTGTCGCGTATGTCGTAAGCGTCGTCACCGGCAATCCCACCTTCGAGCAGTGCGTCATCGGTCCGGGGTTTCAACTGCTCTCGGTGGCGGATGCCGGCGCCTCCTTTTCCCGCAGCATCTTCAAGGAGGTCCGCGATACGACGAACGCCGCCGCCGTCAACCTCGCCGCCGCCTCCGGGGCCGTGACTTTCGACTACTGCATGTTCATCGACATGGCCTACCGCTATATCAACGTGCGCTCCTACCTGACGGCGGATTGGAACAACTGCCTTTTTGCCGGCTTCAAGGGCCAGATCCTCAATGTGCCCGCGACCACCACCGGCACATCCGCCCAGCGCCTGCGCTGGCAGAACTGTCTGGCCATCTCCAACGAGGGCGGGCACGGCTATGATGACTATTCGCTCATCAACAACCTTTCCAACACGGTCACGGTGCAACTCGACCACTGTCTGATCCAGCCCATCGTCCCGGTCCACATGACCACGCCGCTGTATACGGCCGGCGTCACCGTGACCAATCCCCTGTCCGGTTCGCCGGGACTCCGCCGGGGCCGCCGCGAGGCCCTGGTCAACGTGGGCATCGATGACTGGCAAAATCTCGCCGTCTGGTCGCAATTGGTCGCGACCGCCGATCTCTACGGCTTCAAGACCACCCTGGCCCTCAATACGGCCGAGGTCACCGACAGCGACTGGACGACCATGAGCGCCGCCGTGGTCCGGGGCCACGAGGTGGCCAGCCACACCGCCCACCACGTGGTCCTGTCGGACCGCACCAAGGTTCTCAACGTCAAGTACACCGGAAGCGATCCGGCCACCGACGCCACCCTGACGGTCGACCGCACGACCCTGACCCTGCACGTTGTCGTAACGGGCGTGACCGGGGCGGATTTCGATCTGCCCTTAGGCGCGGACGGCGCCTATCCGACGCTGACCGACCTGAAAAACGCCATCAACACCCACCAGGGCTTCAAGGCGACCACCCGTACCTTCACGGGCACCACCTACAACACCGGGGCGTTCCTGTCCCAGGATCTGGCCGCCGTCCAAAACCTCTCCGTCTTCAATCTCCAGGGTTCGTTGAATCTGGACGATACGGCGACCTTTTACGACGAACTGGTCGTGCCCAAACAGACCATCGAGGCGAACCTGCCGGGATATTCCTGCGACGCCCTGGTTTATCCCTATCTGGAATTCGACGACGCCACCGTGGCGGCGGCCACGGCGGCGGGGTACACGGGTGCCCGCACCGGGGAAAACGGCACCTACGCCATGGGCGATCCCGCCGGCTACAATCTCATGCTGATCTACGCCCTGGAACCGGGCCAGATTTTCGGATCGAATCTCGACGAGACCACCCTGCGCGCCCGGCTCTCGGCCGTTCTGGAGTGGGCCAAGTTCACGGGCGCGGCCTTTGGCCTCTATTCCCACGGCGAGGATGAATACACCCTGGAGGCGTGGCGGACGCTGCTGCGGATCATGGCCGAGGACCCGGATGTGGAAGTCGTGACCCTGGCCGAGATAGCCCGACGGATCAAGGCCGACGCCCAGTCCGTCAGCGGCACCACCTATTTTCGCACCCAGTGGCCGGATATCGTCGATTACAGGCCCACCACCGATTCGATCCTGCTCAATGCCGGCGCGCCGTACAGCGTCGCCAAGCAGGATTTCGACGGCCAGACCGTGGCGGCCGGAGCCATTCCCACGCTCGGCCTCTACCAGATGACCCAGCCGAGCCCCCAGACGGGAAAGATGTCTCCCGCGGTGCTCCTGGAATTGCTCTTGCGCTGACGCCGTCGCTTCGGAATCCGGTGTTCCCCCCGACGGAACGCCAGCCGACCCGGGCAAAACCCGCGAACGCGAGGAGGGGAGCATGAACAGGCGCAAGTTCATCAGGCAAACGGTTGTGCTGGCGGCGTCCCTGGCCCATGGTGGTGGCATGGTCGCCAAAGCGCAGGCGCAGGGGCCGCAACCGGAGCCCGGTCACAGGCAGGCCGGCTATGACTGGCACAAGGTCGGCGACGTGGATGTTGTCGCGCTGTCCGACGGCACCCTGCGCAGTAAGGCCAAGCTGCAAAGCGACACCCCCGATCAGGTGGAGGCGCTGCTCCGGGCCGCCTCTGTCCCGTCCCCCCGCGTCACCTCGGTCAATGCCTTTCTTATCCTCCAAGGGAAACGGCGTATTCTCGTCGACGCCGGGGCAGGGACGCTGCTTGGGCCGACGCTCGACAAACTGCCCGGGAGTCTTGAGGCGGCGGGATTCAAGCCCGAGCAGATCACGGATATCCTGCTCACCCATATCCATGGCGATCATTCGGGCGGGCTGACCGTCAACAACACGATGGTTTTTCCCTCGGCCACGGTGCACGTGAACCGCGTGGAGGCGGATTTCTGGTTGACCCCCGCCAACATGGACAGGGTCGGCGCGTATTTCAGGCCCATGTTCGTGGGGGCCAAGGCATCGCTGGCCCCGTATGTCGCCGCCGGGAAGGTCGCGTCGTTCGAGGCCGGGGCAACGGTGCTCCCCGGGATATCCACCCAGGCCGCCGCCGGGCACACGCCGGGGCACAGTTTTTACATCCTGGACAGCCGGGGCGGGCGGCTGGTCTTTTGGGGCGACACGGTCCATGTGGCCGAGGTCCAGTTTCCCCGTCCGGACGTCTCCATCGAGTACGACCTCGATCCCGTTGCGGCCGGCAGGCAACGCGAACGGGCCTTTTCCGAGGCGGCCAGCCAGGGACACCTTGTGGCCGGAGCGCATATTTCCTTCCCTGGCATCGGTCACGTGGCCAAGGCCGACCCTGGCTACCGGTGGTGGCCCGTGCCGTACGTCAACGAGGCTTCGGGGAAACAGCAGGCATGATTCCGGTTGGAGGCGAGGGGAACACCGCAGTGGGCGCGGGAGGTTCTTTATTGCTCCGGCGTCGCATCGGGCCTGTCGCGTAATTTCCGCCGGTTGAGCAGCAGCGACACCACGGCAAGGAGGGCGACAGCGCCGCCGAGGAGGAATGGCGCTTGCGGGCTGATGCTGTCCCACAGCAGGCCGGCCACAACGCTTCCGGCGAGTGAGGAAAACCCAAGGGACATATGAAAGATGCCCATGGCCGTCCCTTTGTGCGATTCGTCGATCTTGTCCCGAATGAGGGCTTTGCCGATGCCTTCGGTGAGGCCCATGAACAGGCCGTAAAGGGGAAACAGCAACCAGACGGCGGACATAGTTGCGAAAGCGAATCCAAAATAGACGATGGCGTAGAGAAGCCAGCCGGAGACGATCATGCGCCATCTTCCGAAACGATCGCTCAACAACCCCAGAGGGTAGGAACTGACGGCATAGACGGCATTGAAGATGGTGTAGGCGAAGATGGTTTGCAGATCGGACAGGCCGAGGTTTTTTGCCCGCAAAATGAGAAACGTATCGCTGGAATTGGCAAAGGCAAAAATGCCGAGCAGGCCGAGGGTGATCCAATAGCCTTTCGAGAGTTTCGGCAGTGCGTCCTTGTGACCGGGAATGCAGGCCCCGGCCGCCGTGTCCTGTCGATTCGGCGCACGCTTCTCTTTGAGGCCGAAGGTCAGCCAGACAGCGGCGATTCCGGGGATCGTGGCAATGAGGAATATTGTCCGGTACCGCCCCGGAAGAAGCGCCAACAAGCCCATGCTGAGAAGAACGCCGACAATGGCTCCGGACGTGTCCATCATCCGGTGGAAGCCGTAGGCCCGGCCTCCCCGGGAGGCCTCCACCGCATCGGCGATGAGCGCATCGCGGGCGGTCGTGCGAAGTCCCTTGCCGAAACGGTCGAGGGATCTGGCCAGGAAGACCAGCGGCCAGGAGAAGGCCAGGGCCATGAGCGGCTTGGACAGCGTCGCCAGTCCGTATCCCCAGCGAATGTAGGGCACGCGCCGCCCGATTTTATCGCAGTGCCAGCCGGAGAGGCCCTTCATGAGGCTGACGATGGCCTCGGCGACACCTTCAATGATGCCCAGGACGACAACCGGGGCGCCGAGCGCCGAGGTCAGGAAAAGCGGGACAACGGGGTAGAGCATTTCGGAGGCGACATCGGTAAAAAAGCTCACCCAGCCCAGTTTGATGACAGTCCGGGGCAGGGCTGTGTCGGAACAGTTTGTTTTCATGGTGTCTTCTTCTTGGCGGACGTCCCGTTTCGGGGCCAGGCCCGGTTCGCGAAAAAGGAAGTGGGCACGGCATTGCGGGCCGGGGGCGGCGGCCGCAAGTTCCGGCATTGCGCCATGGCTCTCCGGGCCGGCCTTGGCGAGGTCCCCCCAGGTTGGCACCGCTTCTGCCGCGGCCTCGGTCCGGACGATAGGAACGTTTGCAGACGTTTTCCAGTGCTTCCTGATGGCTGCCCGGGCCATGCGGATGCCATGACCGCATATCCCCGGGCAAAGAGCCAACGCGACCTCGCCCACCACGTCAGGAATTTGCCGGGCCAACCGGTCTGAACGAACCACAGGGGGGCGGTTCCCTGCACCCGGTCCGGACCACGTCACCAAAGCGTCGTCCCCCACGGGCTGGCCGCGTTTCCGGTCTTTTTTCACCATCTCCCTCTGCTGCGACGGCTTTCGCGGGCGTTTGCCCGGTTTCGGGCATTCCCGGGCTTGACATGTTCGACGATTTGGCTATTTTGCCAATTAGCCAATGCTTGGAGTTTGCAATGAAATCGCGTCGCTTTTCAAAGCAAGTCAAAATTTTCAAGGCATTAGCGCATGAAACGCGAATGCTTGTCGTCGATGAGCTGTCGCGTGGCGAGCGGTGCGTGTGTGAACTGACCGAGTTGGCGGGGATCGATATCTCGACCATGTCGAAGCATTTAAGTGTGTTGCGTGAAGCGGGCATTGTCGATTCCGAAAAAAGGGGCACGCAGGTGTACTATCGACTGCTGACCCCGTGCGTCCTGAAGCTCTTCAGCTGCGTGCAAAATGTCTCTGCACGCGCGCGGTGCGCCCGGCAGGGGGAGAACGCATAATTTTTTTGTCGGAATCTTTTGCTGATTGGCAAAATATACAAATACTGTCGGGATTGAGTCTCGCGTGGTGATTCCGGCAACAAACCTGGAGAATGTGATGTCCGAGAACAAAAGTTGCTGTTGCTCCGCTGCCCCCAAACTCGTTTTTGCCTGCTCCGGCGGCGCCGATGTCGGAGCCCTGGCCGATCAGGCGGCCCGGAAGCTCACGGCGGACGGTGTGGCGAAGATGTTTTGCCTGGCCGGAATCGGAGGGCGTGTGAGCGGGATCATGAAGACCACCGAAGCCGCCGCCAAGGTGGTCGCCATTGATGGCTGTCCCTTGAATTGCGCGCGCAAGACCCTGGAGCAGGCCGGTTTTACGGAATTCACCCATGTCCAGCTTGCCGATTTGGGGTTCAATAAAGGGGAAAGCCCCGTGACCGAGGACCGCGTGGCGTCGGTAGCCATGGCGGTTGCTCCCCATTTTGCCAATCAGTGCGGTTAGTTGGATGCGACAAGGCGCATGACGCGGGAGGCCGCTTCGGCGGCCAACGCGCTGTCCCGAGAATCAGGAGATTGTACATGGAACCGCTTGGATGCAAGACCTGCTGCGCGAAGGAAGCCGTGGGCGAGGGCCCGGCGACGGGCCAAGGGAAGCTCGTCCGCTATCTGCTGCTCTGCGCGCCGGCCCTGGTGGCCTGGTGGCTGGTCTATGGCATGTTGCCCGGTGTTTCCCGCCTTCTCACCTACACCGTGTTCGGGCTCACCCAGGGAAGCCATCTCGGCGACTCCTTGGAGTTCTTCTTTTATGACACGCCCAAGGTGCTTATGCTGCTCACCCTCGTGGTCTTTGGAGTGGGCATCATCCGCACCTTCTTCACCCCCGAGCGGACAAGACGAATCCTTGCCGGGAAAAGAGAGTCCGTCGGCAACGTCATGGCCGCGCTGCTCGGCATCGTCACGCCCTTTTGCTCCTGCTCGGCCGTGCCGCTTTTCATCGGTTTTGTCACGGCGGGCGTCCCTATGGGGGTGACGTTCTCCTTTCTTATTTCCGCCCCCATGGTCAATGAAATCGCCCTTGTCCTGCTTTACGGCCTTCTGGGTTGGAAGGTGGCGGCCTTATACCTCGGCACGGGATTGTTCGTGGCCATCCTCGCGGGATGGGTGCTTGGAAAGCTTAATCTGGAGCCGTATGTCGAAGACTGGGTCCTGAAAATCCGGACCGATCCTTCCGCCGTCCCTGCGGACGAACAGACCTGGACGGATCGCATCGAGGCCGGGCTGCACGCGGTCAGGGACATCGTCGGCAAGGTCTGGATCTATGTCGTGGCCGGGATTGCGGTGGGAGCCGGAATCCACGGATACGTGCCCGAGGGATTCATGGCGTCGATCATGGGCAAGGGCGCGTGGTGGTCGGTGCCGGCCGCCGTCCTGGTCGGAGTGCCCATGTATTCCAATGCGGCCGGGATCGTGCCCGTGGTTGAAGCGCTGCTCGGGAAGGGGGCTGCGCTTGGGACCGTCCTGGCCTTCATGATGTCCGTCATCGCCCTGTCGCTGCCCGAGATGGTGATCCTGCGCAAGGTGCTCAAGCCCCGCCTGATCCTTGTTTTTGCCGGTGTTGTGGGCCTTGGCATCCTGCTTGTGGGCTATCTTTTCAATGCCGTTATTGCCTAGCGAAACGACACTGCATTCTGGAGGAACGTCATGGAGATCAAGGTGCTTGGTCCTGGTTGTCCGAAGTGCAAGGAAACTGAAAAGCTGGTCCGCGAAGCCGTGAGCGAGGCTGGTGTGACCGCGACGGTGGAAAAGATTTCTGATTTTCAACAAATCGCTGGCTATGGGGTGCTTTCCACGCCTGCGGTCGTCATTGACGGCGATGTCAAGGTGGTGGGCAAGGTCCCATCGAAAAGCGAACTGCTTTCCTGGCTTACGGCGTAGGCCGGGTTCCGGCTTAAGCATGTCTTTTGGCGTGACGCTGGCCACCGGTCAGGAGCATCGGTGGCCGGCTTTTCAGGCAAAGGGGGGCGTGGTGTCCCTGTCCGTTTTCTACCGTTTCAATGATGTATGCTTCGATATGAAAAGGCCGTGGCGTTCTTCCTGTGTGGTTGGGCTGATTCCTGCCGAATGGTCGATTGGTCTCTTCAATGCCCTTGGCATTGAAATAAAACAATGGGGGATGTCTTGAAAAAGGTTTCTTGCCTGTTCGTCGTCATGCTCGCCTGTGTTTCAATGGCCTATGGCGCTTCAACGCCGGATGTTCCTGTCAAGAATAGGGTGACCGTCGTTGATCTCGGAGCCAAGACATGCGTTCCCTGTAAGATGATGGTTCCGGTCCTGGATGCCATGGAGAAAAAATACCAGGGAAAAGCGGCCATCGTGTTCATCGATGTCCGGGAAGCTCCTGAACAGGCTTCGCGATTTGGAATCCGGGCAATTCCCACACAGATATTTTTTGATAAGACCGGAAAAGAAGTCTATCGACACGAAGGATTTTTGGACGAAAAGCCCTTCTCGGAAAAGCTGGATAAGGTGTTGGCCAATATAAGGCGGCTTGCCATGCTTGACCAGTTCTTTCTTGCCATCAATAGTTGGATGACAGAGAGCTTTGCGATAGCTGCGCTCGGTTGTTTTCTCTGGGGCGTCGTCAGCGTCCTTTTTAGTCCGTGCCATCTTGCGTCCATACCGCTGGTTGTCGGCTACGTCGCAGGACAGGGCAAAATTGTCCAAGGGAGACAGGCCGCCAAGTATGCACTGACGTTTTCTTTCGGCCTGTTCGTGACCATCGCGGCGCTTGGGGTGATTTGCAGCCTGCTCGGGCGCATGCTCGGCGATGTGGGTCCTTATTGGACGATTCTTGTTGGAGCGATTCTTCTCTGGGTCGCCTTGGACATGCTGGGAATCGCCAAATGCTCCGTATCCAGCGGTATACTGGGACGCCTCAAGGTGCAGGGGATTGCCGGAGCGCTGTTTCTCGGCTTGTCCTACGGCGTCCTGTCTGGTTCATGCACATTCGGTTTTATTGCCCCCATTCTGGCTGTCATCACTCTCCAGGAAAAGATCCTGACCGGGGTGATCCTCATCGTGTTATTTGCCGTGGGGCACTGTCTTCCCATCGTGGCCGCCGGGAGTTCCACTGCACTCGTGCAGCACTGGTTGGACAATGGAGCCATGCGGCACGGCAGTCTCTGGCTTCGCAAAAGTGCCGGGGTCGTTATCGCGTTGCTTGGCCTCTACTTTATGGCAAGACCATTCCTGTCGGTATGAATCGCCTGTAGTCCTGACGCCCTCCTGGAGATTGTGTCGTGTGCCTGCCAGTCGTGTCCCAGGCGATGTAGGCCTGTCGGCACAAGAGTCCTGAAAATGAGCAGGCGTCGAATTTTCTCCGGAACAACCTTGCCGCAGTTCCAGCGGATCACCGTTCTTGTTCGCCGTCGATGTCACTTGCCTCAAACATCACACCGTTACGGTTCACTGTCGTGGTAGGAACAAACCGGGCCCGGAGCTCGACAGGCTTCCCTTTTGGATTTGGAGGCAATTTTTTTTCGAGTTCCGCGACCTGTTCAGGGATAATGGGGACGCGACCACGTACCACACCATAGATAAGAATTTTATCAGGCCTTTCATCAAAACGAACATCAGCCAGATAACATGCATTGTGCAAGAGGCATTCCTGTTCAATGACATGCCTTACGTTTGTTTCATATATCTTTCTTGCAAGCACATCGTGCATGCTGTCTATCAGCACGATGGCAAGTACTACCAGTGTTACAATGCTGACGCTGTTGTTTTTTATGAATTTTAAAACGGAAAGACCATGCCGCTCACTTATCTTTCGGAATCCAGTAACAAAAAGGACGACTGAAGAGGCGAATTGAATGGCGACAATGTTTGTAAATGTGAGAAGAAACGCACCAAAGGCAAGATTGTATTCGCCTCTGGCCAGGAGAATACTCGCCGCGCAAAGCGGTGGAACAAGTGCGGTTGCGATGGCGACCCCAACAAAGGCAACGCTTAAGCGTGGCGAGACTGAGGCATATGCGCCAGCTGTTCCGCCAGCGAGCGCGATCATAAGGTCTGCAAAATTTGGATGCGTTCGTCCGAGAATCTCTCCGGTAATAGGAACATCATTATAAATAGAACCGATAAGGAATGCCGTAGCGATGACTCCGGCAGCTCCGAAGGTCAGCGTCAAAACTCCTTTTAGAAGAGACTTCGTGTCTCCATCAACAAGTGCAAGTGAAACCCCTGTGATCGGTCCGAGTAACATGGCAATGATCATTGCGCCAATTATTACAGCAGGACTGTTTACAAACAACCCATAGCTGGCAATCGTCGCCGCGAGCATGTTCATGACCATGAAGGCGACGCTCAGCTCTGCGTTGTTGCGGATGGTTTCTCGAACTTTTTGCTTGTGGGTTGTGTTGAGGCTGTCGGCGACCATTTTGTTCCTCGTTTGTAAAACAGATCTCGCCACCTTTTAATACTTCCGTGAAGTCAGGTGGGATCATTGGGTGAAACTACAACTCTCAGTCTCTTCTAGTCATAAAAAAGACACCAGCCAACAAATTTTTCTGAACGACGTGGGCCACTCTGCGCAACTCCCAAAAAATCCAGCGAGTTCGACTTCCTCTCCAACACAATCTTCCTCCCGTCCACGTAGACCCTTCTGAGGAATCAGGTCACCGGGAACGCACCCGGACTTGAAAGCCAGGGGCGGCATCCGAAAGCGCCCCCGTTGCGTCATGAATATCCGGGACGGCCTTAACCAGGGCCAGCCCCAAACCGGAGCCGCTCGTGCTGCGGCTTCGGTCCAATTAGGAGATGCCGCCAAGGCGGGGTTGAGGGCAATGCTCGGGGAAGACGGTCTTCAACGGAGATGCTCCGATGAAGGCAGACGCGGAGAGAGCCAGGCGGCGCTTGCGTGTCCGGGAGCTGGCCGCACAGCCCGGTAACAGCACCGATGCCTGGTAGAACACCGGGCAGGGGAGTGCTTCTCCCCGGCGAAGCGATGTGTTCGCCGCCGTGGTGCCGCCTCGGAGAGAGCACGATGATGCTGGCAGGAGAGGTGATGCTCAAAAAACATGTTGACGCCCGGGCGGGATGTCCGTAGAAGCCATCCCTCGCCGCGGGAAACCGGGGCGGTTTTTTCGGGAAGCGGTTCCCGGAGGAACGTTGAAAAAAGGTGTTGACGGTCCCGGTAGCGGGGCGTAGAGACACCCCTCCGCGCGACGGGAAACCGGGACGCGGGTCCGGGCCGCAACGGCGGCACGGGAAGCTTGAAAAAAAAGTGTTGACGGGCCGGGCGGGGTTGGCTAGAAAGCTCCTCCGCTTCGGGAAACCGAAAGCGCTTGTCCGGGACGCGAAAGCGGATCGGACGCAAGTTGAAAAAAAGTGTTGACGGGCCGCGCGAAGCTGCGTAGAAACGCTCCTCCGCGTACGGGAAACCGGGACACGGCCGGGTCGCAACGGCGACACGGAAAGTTGAAAAAA
>JAFABC010000014.1 GCA_023426275.1 Pseudomonadota bacterium
GGGGTGACCCCCTCCCGGCCGCCGGAGGCATTCTTCTTTCCCGCACCCCACCCTCCCGCGCTCGACATTTATCCGGCTTGGGGCTAGAACTGGCGCGCTTTTCCCATCATTCATGCAACGCCTTTCAAGGAAACTTCCTATGCCCTGTCCCATTTTCACGGTCCGCGATACGCGGGATTTCGGTCCCATTCGCGACCTGCTCGCCAATCGCGACGAAGCCGCCGGCGATGCGGTGCAGAAAGTCGAGCGCATCCTGGCCGATGTGGCCACGCGCGGCGACGCGGCCCTGGTGGAATTCACCAGCCAGTTCGACTGCAAAACCTTCAATGCCGACTGCCTGCGCGTGTCCCGGGAGGACATCGCCGCCGGCACGGCGGCCGTGCCCGAAGAGGACGCGGCCATCATCGCCGAAGCGGCCCATAATATCCGTACTTTTCACGCGGCCCAGAAGGAGCAGTCCTGGTGGATGCCCTCGGCCGACGGCACCATGCTCGGCCAGATCGTCACGCCGGTGGACGCCGCCGGCTGCTACGTGCCGGGCGGACGCGGCGGCGAGACCCCGCTGATCTCCAGCCTGCTCATGAACGCCATTCCGGCCCAGGTGGCCGGCGTGCCGCGCATCGTGATCGTCTCGCCTCCGCGCGGGGACGGCTCGCTCAATCCCTACATCCTGGCCGCCGCCTCCATCCTCGGCATCGACGAGATCTACCGCGTGGGCAGCGCCTGGGGCATTGCCGCCATGGCTTATGGCACCGGCTCCATCGCCCCGGTGGACGTGGTGGTCGGCCCGGGCAATATTTACGTGACCACGGCCAAGCGTCTGCTTATCGGCAAGGTCGGCATCGACATGATCGCCGGCCCGAGTGAAATCGCCATCCTGGCCGACGCCTCGGCCAATCCGGACTGGCTGGCGGCGGACATGCTGTCCCAGGCCGAACACGATCCCATGGCCGCGGCCATCTGCGTATCCACGGACGCCGAACAGTTGCAGGCCGTGTGCGAGGCCCTGAAAACCCGGCTGGCCGATCTGCCCCGAACCGACATCGCCGCCATGTCCCTGCGCACCTTCGGCGCGCTGGTGGCCGTGCCCGATCTCGAAGTCGGCATGGAGCTTATCAACACCATCGCCCCGGAACATTTCGAGTTGTGCGTGAGCGATCCCTGGGCGCTGGTCGGCAAGGTGCGCCATGCCGGCGCGGTCTTTATGGGCCACCACTGCCCCGAGCCTGTCGGCGACTACTTCGCCGGTCCCAACCACGTGTTGCCGACCATGGGCACGGCCCGGTTTTCCTCGGCCTTGTCCGTGTCCACGTTCACCAAGAAAACCAGCCTGATCGCCGCCGCTCCGGGCTATGTGGCCGCCCACGGGGCCAAGATCGCCCGGCTGGCCCGGTTGGAAAATCTGGAAGCCCACGCCCGCAGCGTGGAATGCCGGCTCAAATCCTAAAAAAAGAAGGGATCACGATATGCCTGCCGTCACCGAAACCGACATCAAGGCCTATCCCCTGCGCTCCCGGGGGAAGGTTCGCGATATTTATGAGCTTTCCCCGAAAAGCCTGCTGATCGTCACCACGGACCGCATTTCGGCCTACGATGTGATCATGCCCGACCCCATTCCGCAAAAAGGGGTCATCCTCAACCAGATTACGCTGTTTTGGATGGACATGTTCAAGGACATGATCTCCAACCATCTGCTGGCCACGGAAACCGCCGACTTTCCGGCCGATCTCGCGCCCTACGCCGACATCCTGACCGGCCGGTCCGTGGTGGCCAGAAAGGCCAGGCCGCTGCCCATCGAGTGCATCGTGCGCGGGTTCATCACCGGCTCGGGGCTCAAGGATTACAAGGCCACGGGCAAGGTCTGCGGCCACGCCCTGCCGGCCGGGCTGGTGGAAAGCGACATGCTGCCCGAGCCGCTTTTTACGCCCTCGACCAAGGCGGACCTGGGCGCGCACGACGAAAACATCACCCTGGCCAAGGCCAAGGACATGCTCGGGACCGAGCTGTGCGCCAAGGTCGAGGAAACGAGCCTCGCCATGTACGCCAAGGCCCGGGACTACGCCCGGGAGCGCGGCATCATCATCGCGGACACCAAGTTCGAGTTCGGCCAGACCGACGACGGGCTTATCCTCATCGACGAGGTGCTGACCCCGGATTCCTCGCGCTTCTGGCCGGCCGAGGGCTATGCGCCCGGCAAGTCGCAGCCGAGCTTCGACAAGCAGTATCTGCGTGACTGGCTGACCTCCGTCGGCTTCAACAAGCAGCCCCCGGCCCCGCATTTGCCCGAGGAAGTCGTGGCCAAGACCCGCGAGAAGTATCTGGCGGCGTACGAGGTGCTGACCGGAAAAAAATTGTCCTAAGGGACATTTTTTTCTTGCCAAGGCCAAAGAGTTACAGTACTTAATTCGTCTTTGCGGAGAGGTGTCCGAGCGGCCGAAGGAGTACGATTGGAAATCGTATGTACCTTAACGGGTACCGAGGGTTCAAATCCCTCCCTCTCCGCCAGAATTTCAGGGAAGTCGGACGGCGGTTTCGCCGCCAACCCCGTCAGGTCCGAAAGGAAGCAGCGGTAACGGTTGGAGCCGGGTGCCCGGCTTCCCTTAAAAGCGCGAGGCAACTCGCGCTTTTTTTTATGTCCTGCGAAAGGCCGGGGCGCGACAGCCGCCGCGCCCCGCCATTTTTCAGAGCCCGGCCTTGTGGCTTTCGTACAGGGCCAGATGTTCCCGCAACATTTCCGGAATCGGCAGATTGTACGGGCAGCGCGTGGCGCACTCGCCGCAGTCGATGCAGGCCCGCACCGTCTCCATGGTCGGCGCGGCAAAGGCCACGGCCTTGGCCGGCGACATGCGCTTGGCCACCACCCTGTACATCATGGCGTAGGTGATGCTGACCCCTTGTGGGCAGGGCTGGCAGTATTCGCACCGCCGGCAAAAGCGCGACCCCAGTTCGTCGCGGTAGGCCTGCGCCCTGGCCTCGTCGGCCGCCGTCCAGACGCTTTCTCCGTCGAACAGATCGACCGCCTGATTCACTTGGGCCACGGTATCGCAGCCCGGCAGCACGAGCAGGTCCGGCTCCCGGCGCAAAAAGCGCAGGGCCAGATCGCCGTCGTCGAGCATCCCGCCGGCAAAGGGCTTCATGACCAGGATGCCCATGCCCGCCGCCCGGGCTTCCGGGAAAAGGTCCTGGGCCGCCTCGGTTTCGACGATGTTGTAGGGAAACTGGATGGTGGAGAAAAGCCCGGTGGCCACGAGCCTGCGGGCCATCTCCAGGCTGTGGGAGGTGATGCCGACAAACCGGATTTTTCCCTGCTCCCTGGCCTTGGCGATGGCCTCCATGGCCCCGCCCGGCCCGAGCAGGACGTCGAGCTCCTCGGGCTTGGACACCTGATGCGGCTGGTAGAGGTCGATGTGATCGGTTCGCAGCCGGGTCAGGCTCAGCTCCAGCTCCTCCATGGCCTCCCTGGCCGTGCGTTGGCCGGTCTTGGTGGCGATAACGACATTGTCCCGGATGCCGGCAAAGGCCCGGCCCATTTTTTCCTCACTGTCCATGTAGCGGTTGGCGGTGTCGAAAAAGGTGACGCCCCGGTCCACGGCATGGCGCAGCACGGAAGCCGCATCCTCGAAGTTCAGGCGGATGATGGGAATGCCGCCAAAACCGACGGCGGACACCCGAAGCCCGGTGTTGCCAAGTTCCACGTGACGCATGGTGCTTCCTCCTTCAGGATGCGCGGGGCGCGCTTCCGGTTTGGGCCCGATGCAGGTTGAGCCGCAGGCCGGCCACGCCCAGGGCGCAGACCAGACCGCAAAAGCCAAGGGTTTCCGGCGTGCCGATCAGGCTGGCCAGGGTTCCGGCCAGCAGGGAGCCAAACGGGGCCATGCCCACCAGGGTGATGGCGTACAAGGCCATGATGCGGCCCCGCAGGGCATCCGGGCTGCGCAGTTGCAACATGGTGTTGGCGGCGGCGAAAAAGAGGATCAGGCAAAAGCCCAGCCCCGGCGCCAGCAGCATGGAGAGCCAGAACGTCCGGGACAGGGAAAAGGCGAACAGCACCAGTCCGAAGCCGATGCCGGCCGCGACCCGCAACGTGTCCAGGCCCTTGCTCTCCCGCTTGATGGCCAGGGCCAGGGCGGCCACCACGCTGCCGACGCCCGTGGCCGCCGTGAGAAACCCAAGCCCCCTGGCTCCCTGGCCCAGGATCGAATCCACGACGACAGGCAACAGGATCATGTAGGCCGCGCCGAAAAGGCTGGTCAGGCACAGCCCGGCCAGAATGGAGCGCATGGGCCGGTCGCCCCAGGCGAAGCGCAGGGCCTCCAGCGTGTAGCCCCGAGGCCGTGTCCGATCGGACGCGGCGGGAGTGGGCGGCAGGCGCATGAGCAGCAGACTGGCAATGACGGCCAGGTAGCTGACGCCATTGATAAAAAAGCACCAGCCCTCCCCCACGGCCGCCACGAGCAGTCCGGCCAGGGTCGGGCCGAGCACCCGGGCGCTGTTGAACATGGAGGAATTGAGCGCAATGGCGTTGTGCAGGTCCTCCTTGCCGACCATGTCCACCACGAACGCCTGCCGGGTGGGCATGTCCACGGCGTTGATGACGCCAAGGACCATGGCCAGCGCGCCCACCAGCCAGACCGTGGCCGTGCCGGTCAGGGTCAGGGCGGCCAGGGCCAGGGCCTGCCCCATGGCCGCGGCCTGGGTGATGACGAGCAGGCGGCGCTTGTCGCCGCGATCGGCCAGCGAACCGCCCCAGAGGCCCAGGATGAACACCGGCAGATGGGTGACGAATCCCACCAGCCCCAGGGCCATGGAGGAGCCGGTCAGCCGGTAGACCAGCCAGGACACGGCCACGGTCTGCATCCAGGTGCCGATGAGGGAAATGAACTGTCCGGTAAAAAACAACCGAAAATTACGGTGCCGAAACGATCGGGCGAGCAGATCCAGGGACTGACGCGAACGCAGCCCGAGCCTGGAGCGCTGCCCATGCAGGGCGTTCTGGTTCATAGAAAATGACGATCCTTCTCGAAACGAAACGAAGGGACGGGCGAGGCGCGATCGGAAACGCCGCCAAGGCCGGGGCGGGCCCCCGGGTCAGGCTCCGGTGGGTTTGTCGGCCGCGTCGTCGGTGTCGGAGCCGGTGAACAGGCCGCGCAGCATTTCCAGGCAGGCGGCGACGCTGTCGACATCCCCGGGTTCGAGGCGGGCCAGCTTGGCGGCAAAAGCCGCCTTGACCGTTTTTCGGGCCCGGGCCAGCAGCGCCCCGCCCTCCTCGGTCAGAAACAGACGCACGCGGCGGCGGTCCGACGGGTCGGGCTGGCGATCGACCAGTTTGCGAAAGGCCAGGGCGTCGACGAGTTTGGACATGGACGGCAGGGAAACGCCGATGCACTCGGCCAGATCGGTCAGGTTGGAGCCGGGATGCTGCCGCAGGAAGGCGAGGCTGCGCAACTCGGGAACGCGCAAGTCCGGAGCGAGATGGCCCTGCATGGTCCGCCGCAGATCCTGCATGACGAGCGGCATGACGTCCAGGAGTTCGCGGGCGCACGTATCCAGTGAATTTCTCATTCCGCTACCCTGCCCGTAGAGTGTCCACATAAAATGAAGCTATTCCCATCCTGCGTCAGGAGCCGTCGCCCCGCCAGGGCAGCGCGGCTTCCATCTCCGGTTGCGGGGCAAGCCCCAGGGCGGCGCACACGGTTGCGGCCAGACGCGTCTGCGCCGCGCCGTCGGCGGGGACGTCCAGGGGCAGGTTGGAAAAAAGCGTTCCCGGTACAAAGGCCGCGTCCACGCAGTGGTCGCCCGACCATTTTTGCCGATTGTCCGAAAAGAGTTCCTGCCCGGCCCCGCCGATGGCCGACGTCCAGGCCACGCGGTACGGCGGGCGCAGGCCCACCACCAGATCCGGGGCCTCCCCGGCGTGCGGCCCGTCGTACAGATCGGCCTTGCGGTGCACGGCGGCCACCGCCGACGCGCCGTCGTCCGCAAGCGTCGCAAGCCGTCCGGCGATTTCCTCGGCCAGCTGGCGCGCCGGCTCTCCGGCCGGCACGATGCCGTCCCGTTCGCGACCGGCCACATTGCAGTAAATGGAGCCGAACCCCAGGGCGTAGGCCCGGGTGGTCGTCCAGTCCACGTGCTTGAACAGCTCCCCGGCGTCGGCCGGATCATGGGGCTTGAGCGTCAAATACCCGGCCCGGGCCAGCCAGACATTGAGGTTGACCGAGCGGGTGTAGGAGCAAAACCCGTGGTCGGAGCAGACAAAAAGCGCGGTGTCGTCGCCGACCGCCTCCATGGCTCTGCCCACCGCCGTGTCCATGCGGACCATGTGCTCCTCGATGACCGGACCGAGCCGTTTGGCCGCGGCGGCCTCGTAGAGCGGATGGGCGGGATCGTGGAAGCGCCAGAAACAGTGCTGGATGCGATCCGACGTGTCGAAGACGACCGCCAGCAGCCCTTCCCGGAACCGGCCCAGCTCGAAATCGAGCATGGCTTCGCGCTCGCGCGTCACGTCGTCGCAAAAGCTCAGAAAGGCTTCGTCCGTGACCACGCCGTCGGTCAGGCCCTTGGTTTCCTCGGGCATGCCCAGAGTGCTGTAGGCCCCGCCAAGGGCCGTGGCCAGTTCGCCGGCGTACGCGCGCGGCGCGGCAATGGGCAGATGCGGCGCCGCGGGGTCGACCTGGACGGGCCCGCAATAGAGAGCCAGGGGATCGAGGCGCTCCAGAAAAAGCCGGGTCAGTCCCGAAACCAGCCGGTCGCCGTCCAGCCGGAACTCCAGCCGCACATAGGGTGACCAGTCGCCCGGGGCCAACTCGCCGGCCTGCTCCCCGACAACGTAGCGCAGCCGTCCGTCCCGGCGCGTGAGCTCCAAGGCGGTGGTGGTCGGCGCGCGCCGGCCCGCGACCACGGTCATCGGCCCTTCCACCATGACCACGGCCTTGCCGTCGGTAAAGCGCATGGTCTCGAACCGGCCGCGTCCGGCCGCGTCCGCCGCGCTTTCGGCGTAGCGCACATAGTTGCCCAGGCGGCCTTTGACGTCCGGCGCGCCGAGTCCGGACAGAATCTTTGCCCCGGCAAAGGCCGGCGGGTAGGTCACGGGCCAGCGCACCGCCGTGACCGGCAGTCCGGCCCTGGCGGCGACGTCGAAAAACGTGGGCGTGTCATAGGCCGGCGCCGGGTGTCCCCCCGCGCCGGGACGGGTCAGGGACAGCCGGGGCAGATAGGTGGCCGGATCGCGGACAATGAAATCGTAGACCCCATGCCGGCCCGGATTGGTTCCGGTGGCCAGACTCGTCCAGGCCACCGGGCTTTGGGCCGGACTGGCCGTGTGCAGCCGGGCAAAGACACCGGTCTCGGCCAACCGGGCCAGATGGGGCAGACGGCCGGCGGCGAGCAAGGTCCGGCACAGGCCCGGGTCCAGGCCGTCGATGCCGATGACGATGGCTTTGCGAAAGGTTTTGGGCTGGGCCATGGGGTTGCGGCGTCCGTGGTTGTGGTTAGGTGGAGGGGGCATGACGGATTTGCACGAGTCTATCACGAAACGACAAACCTGCCCAGCACGGGCGGACGCGGCGGGACCGCTGGGGGGTGACACTCACGAGACTGGGGAACAAATTTTTGACAAGAAAACTCAATTATGGCGGAATGATAGATTAGTCGAACCGGCCCGCATCCTCGCGATCGCACATTGGATTTGAACTCATCTTATTTATTAAACAATTACGCCATGTTACTTTAAATACTCAAATGACATCAGAAGGATGAACACTCACGAATTTTTATGAAAATGCACATTTTTTCAGACTTGGCGGCGCAAAATTGGAGCAACAATTTTCGGCATTTTCGATGCGCAAGGCGGCCGCCCGCGCAGGTCTCCTTCCTTCCGCCGGCACGACCAGGCAAAGATCCGCAAGTCCATCGAGGCGCCCTCCCATCCTGCCGCGCCACCAGTTGTTGCGCGGCAAAACCGTTGACGATCCGCCGGATGCGCCACGCCTCACCGCGGCATCAGCGCGAACACACCCCAGCCCAGGTATTCCCGTGTGTAGGTGGCGTAGCGCCCGGGCTCCGAGGTCAGTTGGGCCCGAACCTCCTGCGCCAACTCGTCGTCGGGATTGGCTGCAAGCCAGCGGCGCATGGTGAGCCATTTGGCCGCCTCGTATCTGTCCCAGCCGTCCTGGTCGGCCAGAACCATTTCAACGACGTCGCAGCCAGCGTGGTCGAAAGACGCGAGAAGTTCCGGAAGCATGAGAAAGTCGGAGATTGCGCCCGCAAGACACCCTTTGGCGACATCCTCCGTCGGCGGCAACTGCCGCCAGTAGGGCTCGCCGATGAGGATGATCCCTCCGGTACGCAGGCTCCGCCCCAGAAGCTCGATCGTGCCGGCGACTCCCCCGCCGATCCAAGTGGCGCCGACGCAGGCGGCCACACCGGCCTTCTCATCGGAGACATAGCCGGCAGCATCGTCGTGGATGAACGTGACCTGATCGGCGACGCCGAGTTTCACGGCACGGTGTTTCGCCTGCTCGGTGAACAGCTGGCTCATGTCGACGCCGGTGCCGATGACGCCGTAATCGCGTGCCCAGGTGCACAGCATCTCCCCCGATCCGCTGCCGAGGTCGAGCACGCGGGTTCCCGATTCCAGACGCAACGCCGCGCCGAGAGTGGCAAGCTTTTCGGATGTGAACGGATTGTGGATGCGGTGCGCACTCTCAGTGATGTTGAATATCCGTGGGATGTCCACTGTGGAAAATCTCCTTATGGTGTAAATGGATTCGGTCAGGGCCTCCCCCTAACGAGCACCCTAAGCAATACCCCTATCGCCAAGGCCTTTCAAACGCTTCGGATCAGCGGCCATGTGCCTCGGAGCGCCGACGATCTCTTTCCGTCCGCCTCTCTATGCCGCAATACCAAAAGAACCAGGAGGAAGGACGGCCCTGATTTTCCCGAAAGAGGCCGAGCGCGTCAGGCAAGGCCTCAAGCACTTTCAAAAGATTGGCCACGGCCCGACCGGTCAGGTCATCCCCTTTCTCGTATATGGTATAACAATCAGTACCATCTTGTTTTATTTACAAATATGGAGAGGTGACGAAAATTTGTTTTTATTTTGTTTTTTCCTTGAAATATATCATGCACCCTGGCATACATATACTGCCTGTAACCTCACACCTTTAACACAACTCAAGCAGCATCATGAATTTGTTCACTCTTTCTTTTGCCACCCGCGTGTTTCAGAGCGTTTCGGAGACATTCATGCAAAGGAACCGGCAATCTGTTTCGCATTGCCAGCAGAAGCGCCTCGTCTTCCCTCCTCACCATGGACGTCGCAATCGGGAACACCGTGAAGCAACATTTTTAACCAAGGAGAATGGGCCATGATCCGCCGTATCACCCATTTATCTTGTCTGGCTTTTTGCCTGGCCATGGCTGTTGGCTGTGCCAAACAGGCACCAGTACAACAGACGTCAAATTTCTATGATCAGTGTCTTTCCTACGTGACTATCGAAGTTTGCGAGCAGTATCAATCATTATGTCGCAGCTACGCCGATATCTTCAATCAGAAATATGCGACACTGGACCAATGTCTGGTGCAATGCAACCAGACAGCCAATGAAAACCAACAACGCTTTGCGCTCAGGGGGTGTGCCTCGGACAATGATATGGCATCAGCCCACTGCGAAGACAATTGTCGGGCCCTCTATCCGCCAGCTCCGGGCATGTAGGCGGTCTGCAAAATTTCCGCGCCGAGGCGCAACAGACGACAGTCGTCATGCCGCCAAACCGGGGCGTCCGGGCGCATCCGTTTCCTCCGGCGGCCGGACGCCCTTCCCGATTCATGCCGTTTCCGTTTTGGACGCGACAAAAAATTTATCTCAATGAGATAGTTCTTTTTTTGTTCTTCCTGATTGTCCGTGGGGGCAGCTTTGGTCAGCCCCGGAGAGCGACTGGCGTTGCCCCTGACAGAGGGCATTGGGGAAGCCCCACGAAAGAACGGGAGCCGGTCTCCTCCTGACGGCATCCAGCCGGCAGACAACACAGGCGGAGGCGTGGGGGGACGAAAATGCGAACGGTGGGATCAGCGCGGGGCCAGACGTTGGGAAGGCTGGCCCGAGAGTGATCGATCTCCAGAAAAAAACAATGATGGCGGAAGCGTATAGGAGTCGAACCTACCTGCGACCTCGCGATCGCACACTGGATTTGAAGTCGCATTTTCCAGTCAAATATTGCCACAACTTACCAAAAATATCCAAATAAAATAAGATAGATGAACGCTCACGGATTTTCTTAAACATCCACGATTTTCCAGACCAAGTGGAGCAAAATTGGAGCAACTTTTGTTGGTTCTTCGAGGCGCAATGTGCGGTTGCCCCGGCCTTGGAGAGAATGATTATCCAGCCTCGGGGTGAACTCGGGGTCGGATGACCAGTTCACCCCGGGGCTGTGCGGTCTCAGCAGGAAGGACGGTCCTGATTTTCCCGAAGGATGGTTAACGCGTCAGGCACGGCGTCGAGCACCTTCAACAGATTGGTCACGGCCCGGCTGGTCAGGGCATCCCCTTTCTCGTACTTGGTAAACGCTTTCGGTCCGCCGCCGATGAGGTCCCCAGCCGCCGCCTGAGTCAGCCCGAGTTTTTTTCGGATACGTTTTATCTGAGGCCCATCCAACAGCCCCTCGCACTTTGCCCTCATGGCGTTCAGGGCACGGTCGGAGATCTTCATGTCCGCACGGGTATAGAGACCTTCCCCGCATTTCGGGCAATACCATCCGGGCATGGCAACAGTCATCGTCTGCCCCTTGTAGGAAAATTCCACCGGCCTCACGTCACGAACCATTTCGGTTCCGTCCTCGTGGCACATGGGATTTGTTTCCATGCTATTTCTCCTTGAAAGAGAGCAGATCAAAGGCCGAAATCCTTCCAGCCATAAATTTCACGTACAAAATCCCAGCGGATGTCGGCACATGATACACGTCCTGCCAGGCTGCGTTGTCCGCGTAGGCGGTCATGGATTTGTAAAAGTGCCTGCGGTTCATGCTCTCAATGACCACCATCATGCCATCGTAATCGAAGCCGAGGCGTTGGGCTGCCTGGGCGGCGGTTTTCGTCACGGCGACTTCGCCCCTTCTCGCCGCATCCTGGAAAGAGCCCAGGTCATACGTCGGCTTTCGTTTTTCCATGAGGGAAAGTTACCATAAAGGTACTTTTTGTCAAGGCCGTATGCTCAGGACCAGGCAGAACTTTTCCGCCTTCCCACTCCCGCTCGCATAAAAGCCGCCCTGGCTATGACGCGTACCGCCCTCCCACCGCAACCCGAATCCTCCGAGAGTCCCCTCTGACACCAGCGAGGGGGGGGGCCGCGACTTCGAAACGCATCTCTCACCCCGTCTTCTCACTGCCAGGACGGCCTACCGATCGAGAAAGTCGGCCAACTATTTGGTATCCATTGAAAAGAAAATTCAACATTTTCCATTTCTAGCTACCAGACTAAAATTACTGATTATTTTATAATGACCCAAAATCAATATTATTCCCCCATATCATACGGTGGCACACAAATGAACAAACACACATTATGGCGGCACATAGTAGCACAACTGTTTTTTGCCAGTTTGACAGGGATTTTCGTTTTATGCTTATGCCTGGGCACTCACAACTTGCATAGACGACAAGGAGTACCCATGGTCAACAAACGATTTTACAACATCGAGGAATTGTCCATCATCCTTGGGAAAAGCATCGCATCCATTCACGGCCATCTCGCACGTAAGCAGTTTGACGCCGTTCCGCCGCCTATAAAGTTAGGCCGCCGTCTGGCCTGGCAGGTGGAGTCCGTTGACGCATGGATCGACGACAAAGCCGCCCAAGCCGAAATCAGGGCCAAAAACAGCCTTAGCCATGCTCTGCCTTCTATCAGGCGGCGTGGCAGGCCAACAAAAGCGGAACAACGGGACCGGGGTGAGAAATGAGCGGCAGGCCCTCGACCTCCTCGCTACCCCGTCCGCACCAAGAGGTCCCTCCGGATGATCTTGTAGGCCTCAATCTCAAGGAATGGCCTCGATTCTCGTTTGACGCATGCCCGGGCATCCTGGGTGAGTTCGTGCGACTGGCGACGCGCGACAGCGAAGCCGATCCGGCGGCAGTCTGCATCACCGCGTTGGTGCGCTTCGGGGCGGAAGTCTACGGCTACGCGCCCGATCGAGGCCCGCACATCTATGTAGGCGAGACCATCCACCCACCGCGACTCTTTGCCGTCATCTGCGGCAATTCCAGCAAGGCCCGCAAAGGGACATCCCGACATCCCGTGACAAAGCTCTTTGGGCGAGAGCACTGCCAGCCCGCCGACCTGAAGGCATGGGGTGTCCCCTTGCCCACCAGGGAAAGCGGAGGCCCACTCTCCACGGGAGAAGGGCTGGCCCATCATGTGCGTGATGAAAGCGATGAGGAGCGGGAGCGGAGGCAGCGCCAGAACCCTACCGAGCCGCTCCGCGAAAAGGGAGACAAAAGGCTTGTCATCATCGACGAGGAGTTTGCCAGCGGCCTTGTTTGCACCAAGCGCGAAGGCAACACGCTTTCCATGGGCATCCGTTGCTTCTGGGACTCCGGAGATTACGCCCCGCTGACCAAGAACAACCCAGTACTGGTTAGCGGCGCACATATCAGCATCATCACCCACATCACCATGCAGGAGCTCGCCGTGTGCTTGGGCGAAGTCCAGGCCGTAAACGGTTTCGGCAACCGGTTCCTTTGGATATGCGCCCGGCGCTCGAAACTGGTGGCCCTGCCTTCACGGATGCCGGACGAGGAGCTTGCGCCCCTGCAACGTGAACTCTGGCGGCGCGTGGGACAAGCGCAGCAACGCGGCGTCATGACCATGGCGACGAAGGCCTTGGAACTCTGGAGACACATCTACCCAGAGCTCTCCCAGGAGCACACAGGCTTGGCCGGGAGCATTATCAACCGGGCCGAGGCCCAGACCCTTCGCCTTGCTCTCCTCTATGCACTCTTGGATGCTCAGGGAGAAATCGAGGAACCCCACCTGAATGCGGCCCTTGCCATGTGGCGCTATGCCCAGGACTCGGCCCTGTACATCTTTGGGGATCGGGCGACAGACCCGCTTGAGGATAAAATCCTGGAGGCGCTCAAGTCTGGTCCGCTCACAGCCACCGAGTTGAGCACCGCCCTCAACCGGCATGTCCCCCGTGAACGTCTGCGCCCCCTCCTTCAGCAACTCGAAGCACAACAGCGCATCACCATCACCAAGCTGAAGAACACTGGCCGCCCCCGAGTCATCCTGGCTCTCCGCGAATTAAGCGAAAAAAGCGAAGACAGAAGAGGTCCCGCATGAACCTTATTTCGCAATTTTCGCTTTTTTCGCCATCGGCGTGTTGCTCCGGAGAGCCTGCGCACATCGGCGGTAGGGCGCAGAGCCAGCCTACCCGTTGTGGGCACGCGCTGACGCGGTGCACCCTGCCGGGGCTGGCGAGGGCGTGCCGCCCTCCGAACCCTGCCAGAGACAAAAGACCGAAAGGCAGTTGACTCCATGAGGAATAATACCGAGAGCCGCACGGCCTGGATCAAGCTTCGGGTCACCCCGGCGGAGAAGGAAACGATCATGGACAAGGCGCAAGCCCAAGGTCAGACCGTGACGGATTTCATCCGCCAACGCGCCCTGGACTATCGCCTGCGCAAAACGCCCTTGGAGAAGGAGCACATTCGCCAAGTCGCCCGAGTGGGAGCAAACCTGAATCAGCTGGCCAGGTGGGCCAACACGTACAAACGCCGCGCGGAGGCCATACGCGTATTGGCAGCCCTTTTAAGCTTCGAGAGGACGCTCAAGCGAGACGCTGACCCTGGAGAGGGTGACCGACAAGAGCCATTTCCCTCTATGGAGTCAACAAGCTCCAGGGAGACGCCATGTATATGAAGGTCTTCCCGCACGGCCAGGGCAGCGGGAACGGACCGACGCACTATCTCGTGCGCCTGGATTACCCAAACCGGGACAAGCATCCGCCCGAAGTGTTGCGTGGTGATCCGGAGCTGACGCGAGAGCTGATCGACTCCCTGGACACCAAATGGAAGTTCACGGCCGGGGTCCTTTCCTGGCATCCGGAAGACCGAGTGACGTCCGAGCAGGAAACGCGCGTCATGGACGACTTCGAGGCCGTGGCCTTTGCCGGCCTGGAGCCGGATCAGCGGAACGTGCTTTGGGTGCGGCATCGCCATGCACAGCACCATGAACTCCATTTCGTCATCCCGCGCGTGGAGCTTTCAAGCGGCAAGGCCTTCAATCCCTGCCCACCCGGCTGGCAAAAACACTTCGACGTATTCCGGGACCTTCACAATCATCGCGAGGGTTGGGCCAGACCGGACGATCCGGCCAAAGCCCGACTGCGCGCGCCAGAACAGGCGGACTTGCACCGAGCCCGCCTGCTCCGCTGGGGCAAAACACCCGGCAAGGACGAACGCGCGGAGGCCAAGGACGCCGTCCACGCCTACCTGCTCATGAAAATCGAAGAGGGACAAGTCACCAACCGTTCCGAGCTTCTTGCGGCGTTGCGGGAGGCAGGACTGGAAATCAACAGGGCGGGCAAGGACTACATCACCGTCAAAGACCTAGCCTGCGGCGAGAAGCTTCGCCTCAAGGGAGGAATATATGCCGAACACTGGCAACTCGCTGGCATCCTTGGCCGAGCGCATGCAGGCCAAGACCGAACAGGACCGGCAGGAGCTCGAAGGCCTGACCCGGCAGCAATTCAACGCCTTGAACGAGAGCTTGCGGCAGTCATCGACCGCCGCGCTGCGTACAACCGAAGCCGCTATCCAGGAAAAGCTTGGGACGTTGGAAGAGCACATCGCTTCACGCTGCCAAACCCTGAGCTGGACCTTCGGCAAGAAATGGCTCCAAGCCCTGCTTTTGAGCCTGGGCCTTCTGATGGGAACCGCCATGGGGTGCTGGGGTGTGGTGACCCTGCTCACACACAGGGTCATGACATTACAGGACGAGATTCAGAGCTTAGAAGCCAGCAAAGCCGAACTAGAGAATACCGCCGGACAACTGGAAAAACGGACCTGGGGGTTGAAGCTCCTGGAGAACCAGGATGGGCGGTTCATCATCCTGCCGCCAAAGACTTCCGCCCACACAGGTTGGACGGTGGGCAGCCAGCAAGCCGTGAAATTGGAGTAGACCATGAGCATGACCGAGCTGGAGCGCCACCTCCTCAACTGTCTGGAGGGACTTCAACAAGAGTGCACTGCATCTCAGAAATCCCAAGCCAATCGTTTGGCCACCTTGGAAGAGCGCCAAGAAGAACAGGAGAGGAACTTGGATCAATTGTCAGCATTATTGAAAAGTTTGGAGCTGTTATTGCAGCGATTGAACAACATATTGGACAGCGCGTGCAACACAAAATAGAATCACCAGTCCTGTCACACGATGATATAGGCATATAAACTGCAAGCTGCCCGACAGCTGCCTTATGGCCGCCAGAAATGGGCCATCGCGGGCCTCAATGCGTGACGCATAGCCAAGTGTCTATCGGAAATCGAAAAACAGCGCAGACGCCTTGCGCTGCGACAGGCCGCATTGCTGTGCACGCTTGGCCAGCCAGGTCTACATAGTGTTGCACGCCATCTTCTCCCGATGATGAGGCAGCCTTGACCAAAGCCATCATCCATCTGGCCAGCGAGTACGAAGTTACGGCTACAGACGTATCACGCACTTCTCAAGCGTGCGGGTTGGCGAGTGTAACCTATAAGCGGGGGGAGCGGATATGGTGGCAGGAGGGGCTCAAGGCTCCAAAGAAGTGGCCTAAGCGGGCTAGGCTATGACTTGCCAACGGCTCCTGCGTCAGGCTGCGGCTCTGTTGGGAGGGCCACGTCTGGGCCTATGACTTCGTCTTGGACCGCACCCACGACGGCAGGCTCGGCTGCGTTAGAGGCTTTTTCCCATAGTGATTCAAACTCATTAAGATATTTGGTGAACATCCATCCACTCCGATTTAACTGAATAGTCACTGTTGACATACTTGATTTTGAAAAGTGTGGTCCAATAAACAAATCATCATCAATACAAAATATCATTGTCGAAAGCGCATGATCAATGAACTTAATTTCAATATTTTTTCCAGCAAAAGCTTTAACTATCCGATTGACAGAGCTTAAAAAAACTCCTTTTCCCTTTCCTTCAAGACTTTCTTGTTTGACGGAGGCATCACAATGAGGGCTTACCATCAATATCCTAACAACAAAATCATCATTTCGTATCTTGTTAAGCAATTCCTCATTATGACTTTCATAAAATGCATTTAATGAATACCCAGAGACAAGTATCCGTTTGGATGATTTTCTAACTAACTCTCTATAAATGTCGTTATTTCTATTTGGCCAGGCATTATCGATCCCCGCTTTTATTATAACATTATTATACTTATCAATAATTTCTGATTTTATTATCTTTTTAAATAGCCCAATAAAGTCAACAACTACCGTCGCAAATATAGATGCGCCAACAGAAACTATAACTGCACCCTTTGCGGAGGTTTCTGTTACTTTGCAAAGGTACATGCCATACGCAATCAGGCCTATTCCAATAAGAATTAAAACTACGTAACATGCGATATAACGGATTATACGATAATATTTTTTCATCATTTTCCCTTCATAAACTTATAGTAACTCGATTGTTGAGCAAAGACGACTGATGTGGATCTGAGAAAAGATGAAACATGGTCATGAAGGCCTGGAGATGGATTATTCCAAACGATCTTAGCCCAACCGAGCAAATCGGTTGGGGGAGAAAAGCCAAATTTAACTGCATCATTATAGAGCTTAGTCCCTGGATACGGGGTATAAATATTAACAAAAGGGGATTCTACATTTTTGTTTTTATCTCGCAGACGTGCAGCTAGCTCTAATGTTTCTTGAATTTCTGAGGGTGACTCGCCAGGAAAGCCAATTATAAAATTATATCTAATTGGGATAGGAAATCGACTTAATAAGGAATTTACATGTAAAACATCCTTTACTGAATGTTTTTTATTTATGTATTTTAAGATTCTATCAGAGCCTGACTCTACACCGAATTGCAAACATGTGCATCCTGAATCAGCAATTTTTCTAATCTCATTGTTAGGTAAATTTGAAAATACAGATATCCTACCGTTTGCTTTCCATGCGAAGGTCCTGTATTTTTTAATGAAAAAGTCTAATAAAGGGAAGACCCTTTGACCGCCAAAGAAAAGGTCTTCCTGAAAAATAACGCCCGTTATGCTATAGTGCTGGATCAAGGAATTAATGATATTTATTACACCGTCGGCAGGGATTTGCCTATAGCTCCTGCTAGGTCTAACAGAATTATGGCAAAATTTACATGAATAAGGGCAAGACCTTGACGTCTCAACTCCTATCCCTCTTGTTATTCCATCTCTTGATATAAAGTAACGTTCATCAATGGAAATCTCAGGACTATATCTCTGTTGTGCAAAATCTTTATAGATATTATAGCGATATGGCGGGGCATTAAAACCGATATATTCTTTTATGCCCTCATCTTTTAATAATCTAGCAAGCGTAAGAGCGGCTTTTTCTCCCTCGCCAGTAATTATGTAGTCAATATTCTTATTGCTAATTGTTTGCTCAGGAACTATTGTTGGGTGTAAGCCTCCCCAAACAATTGGCACTTTTCCATGAAAGTATTTTGAAATCGTGAGAGCAGATAGTATCTGCTCTCCTGTCATCACCGAGAGCCCAATAAATATCGTTCTCTCTTTAGTCAGACATTCTTCAATGCTAGCTATAGGATCTTCAAAGCGCGCGTCGATAAAGAAAACATTAAAATCAGAATAGCAACATTGAATAATTTTCCAGAGTCCCAAGGGAAGTTGTTTCGCTTCGCCAGAAAGAAAGGGAAAACAAAATATTAGATCTTTCTTATCTTCCTGATAAACTCCACAAGAAAACCGATTCACTAGAATAGTTCCGTCCTAATGGATTTTATAACTTTTGAACTTATATCTTCAGGGGTCAAAATACCGTTACCGTCAAAGCATTGTATTTTCTTGATGTCTTTGAAGTTTAAAACCAGACGTTCATATTCGGATGCTACCTTTTCTTGCAAAGAAATACTGGCCTCGTGAATATCTTGTTGACCATTTAAGTAAGCACGGCTTCTTCCTTTTCTTGTTTGAAAAAGATTTTGTATCATAAAGTCAATTGGCACATCTAGATAAAGAGAAAAGTCTGGCTTTGGAAGCTTGAGGAAGTTATATTCAAAGTTTAGTATCCAGTCTTGGAGACAAATTTTTTTTTCAAAATCCTCAACTTTTGAACATTGAAACGCCACATTCGAATAAACATATCGATCTAGCAAAATGACTTCGCTATCACATTTAATTCCAGATAAAATTTCGTGAAATTCAGATCTATTAAGCGCAAAGAGTAGGGCAACGAGTTGCGGGTGTACACTACTAGAATCACCAAATTCCCCTCTCAAAAATGAGGAGACTAATTCACCATATGGTTTACTGTCGGTTACCGGAAAGTGGAGATACCTGTATTTTATTTTTTCAGTAGAAAAATAAGACTTCAACAGATCTATTTGGGTAGATTTTCCCGAACCATCTAGACCCTCTAAGACTATCAGCTTTATCTTGCTCATAACTTTCTCAAGATACTAATTTGAAATAAGAGGATAGTTTTGAACCAAAGAAGTCAGCTGGTTGTTATTAATTTTATATCTCAATTGATAATCTTCAATTCGTTTTTTTCTAAATTCTTGCGGCAAAATCAAAACAGAGTCTAGACGATATTCTATAAAATAAGCAAACTCTATTATATCTTTTAAATCAGCCGTAATTATACCTTTTGAAAGAATATTAATCGACGAGTAAACTTTTACTCCAGCATCTTTAATGTTGGCAACAAAAATTTCATTTGACCTTTTTTGTTCCTTCATTAACGATATACGCCCTATAACGCCATCATTTCCTTCAACAACAACCAGATCTTCATTAGATTCATAGTTTATGCTTACAGCCATGAAATTAGACATTGAAATTATATACCAGGAGACAAGCAGAAGAACATCTTGGTTTTGAAGTTTATCACCATAGTCTTGAGGACTAATTGCAAAAGAACTATCGGTATTCATTTGGTTAAGGACGGCCTTAAAATTTTTGCTGAGCATTTTGTTCTCGTTTTTATCGATGTCGGAAAAATTTCATGGACTTACCGCAGGAAACTTTCCCTCAATCTAATTCATTTACTGCTAGCCACCAAAAGATAAACGGGTTCGTTCCTTGAGCCAACCGGTGGCAAAATCAAGTCCGTTTAGTCCGAGGGCATGCAGTGGACCTGACCAGCGGCGCGTTGAGTGCCTCCAAAATCACGAGACTGATCCGGGCGATACGACCACAGCTTGAAGCGCTGGTCAAACAGAAGGTCGCGACGATAACTCGCGCTTCTCGGGCCGGGGGCCTTAGGGGCATCATCCTTCCATGGCCACCTCAAGAGACGTGAGCGTCATGACGCTCGCCACATCGCCACAGGCTGTAAATCAAGCAAGGTCGTTGGTCAAAGGTGACGATCTTCGTGGCGATCGCCACAAAATCGCCACGCCACTTGCCAGGCTCAAAAGCTCAACTTGATAGTCACGCCCTGACTCTGGCTCCTAGACTCGCTCTGATTGATCTCTTCTGTGGCCACTGAGGCCGCCTTTATAACCGGCCGAGCCGGTCTCGCAGCCGCGTTAAGGGCCGCGTTCACCGTGGCTTTCCCGATCTTCCCCGCTAGGTCCTTTACCACGCCTTCTAAAGCGTGTCATGAACAATTTCCAACTAGGCAAAATTACACGACTATTTTTTACCGAAACCCTGGTGTAAACTTCAAGGATTCTCAAGGGCTGACCTGCCGGCATTCTTCGGGCCAGTCAATTCTTGAGGGTGGCTCTCTGGGTTGAAGTATTGCCGATCATCCGGGCATATGCGCCCGGACCTCATTGGCTCCTGACGGCAATTGCGGCCGAGGCCGCGAGTGCGCCATGCGTTTAAGGGAACATCCCACGTCATGATGGCTTGATAGCAATCGGCCGCCCCGTTCTTCCATCGCTTCATGATCGAGCGGTACGGGAACCGGGGGGACTCGATGCGGCACAACGTGCCGAAGGCCTCGAAGAGCACGCCTTTAATTTGTCGTGACTCCATGCAAGGCTCCCTAGCAGCTATTTAAAAGTCAAGGCCACATCCTGATTGCTGATTTCGGGAAAAACTAAATGTGCCTGACTTCCCCACGCTTCGCGCCATCCAGTCTCGCTGCGAGGTTTGCCGTCCGTAAATGCGTATATCGTGCCAGCATTTGCAATGACTTGTGCCCGGTAATGGCCTTTATTTCCATCACGTCCAAGTCCGTATGCTCAAAAAAACGGCTTGTGGCTTCATGGCGTAGATCATGGAACCGCAAGTCAGCCAATCCGGCTCTTTGACAGGCTTTTGCCATCTTTTTTGATAGCGACTGTGGGGCAGTACAACTAGGAAAAACCTTTCCTGAAATATGTCGATGTAGACCTTGAAACACCTCGATGGCTTTTTTTGACAAGGGGACTGTGCGGCATGTTCCATTTTTTGTGTCATGCAACAATACGGCTTTATTTCGCAAATCAACATCTTTCCAAGTAAGTTTGAGGATTTCACCTCGACGCATGGCCGTTTCTAAAGCGATTTTTATTATTGCAGAAAATTCAAAGTCATTGCCAATAACTTCAAAAAGTTTTTCTTCTTCCCCCTGTTCGAGTCGTCTTTCTCGTCCGGGTGGCAATTTTGGCTTGGCAGCAAGTTGCACGGGATTGGTCAGACTTTCCATGCCCCAATCGCTTTTGGCGAAGTTGAAAAGACGCGAGAGTAGCGCCAGCTCCAAGCGGATCGTGTTGGCCGAAACACCTTCATTTTCCCGTTCGCGACGATAATCCGCAATGTCTTTAGAGCGGATCGTCGCCATGATCCGAAGGCCCAAGGCACGCCTTTTGAGACGGTCCGCCCGGTATATCTCGCTTTGCGGGTTTTTGAGCCGTGGCAGATACTCTTCTTTGTATCGGTCGAGACATTCGCCAAGGGTGTAGCCCTCGGCCTCTTTGGTCGAGACGAATTGCCCCTTGGACATTTCGGTCTCAACGCCTTTTGCCCACTGCTCAGCCTCGGCCTTGGTATCAAATGTCTTGCACGTCGTGGGGTAGCCGCGCTTGCGAATCCGGGCCTCCCACTGGAGGTTTCCGCGCTTGCGAAATGTAGCCATTGCTCCACCTCTCTGTTGGAGCAAGTGGAGCAAAATTGGAGCAAAAAATCAATATGG
>JAFABC010000056.1 GCA_023426275.1 Pseudomonadota bacterium
CGTCCGTGCGGACCATGTCCGGGACGGTCAGGGCGTCGAGGGACGACGTGGGGCCGAGCACCACGATGGCGGCCTTTTGGGCGGCGGCTTCGAGGGCTTCGCCGAATTCCCGGAACCGGCCGACGCCCGCGCCGAGCACTTGCGCCCGCATGGCGGCCCGGATTCCCTCGGTGTCGCCGATGAGTTGGCGCACCAGGGCCACGCGGCCCTTGGCGTCGGGCAGCATGTGGCTGTCGATGTCGCCGATGGTGCCGATGATGGCCCGGGCCATCTCCTCCTCGGACAGGGGGGTATCCTTTAAATAGGCCCCGGCGGCCTTGAAGGTGTCGATGGTGGCCTGGGTGTTGGGGTCGCGGTAGGAGACGAACACGGCCTGGCCGGCGATGCGGTCCAGGGAGCAGAACGCGCCGTAGGCCCCGCCGCGCACCCGGACCCGGTCCCAGAGATAGGCCATGCGCAGGTGGCGGGCGGCGACCAGATCGGCCCCGTCGAAATGCCAGCCCGTGTCGGTCAGGTCGCAGCCCACGCCCACGTAGTGGACCTGCGCCGGGATGGCCACGCCTTCGGCCGCGGGCACGGCGAGACGTTTCCAGGCCTGCTTTTCGGGCGCTTCGGCGGGCAGGCGGTCGAGCAGGCCGGCCAGGGATTTTTCCAGGCCGCCCAGGTCGTCGGCCCCGGCGGTCAGGCCGGCCACGAGCCCGGCCCGGGTGAGGACGACCTCGCGCAGGGTTTCGAGGTCCTGGCGCACGTCGTCATAATCGTTCTCGATGCGCGTGACGAGCTTGCGCAGATACTGCAACTGGGCGATGCCGCGCAGGCGTTCGCCCACGTTGCCGGCCAGGGTGTAGCGGGCGCGCAGCCGGGCGCCGGCCGTGGCGTGCCCGGCCGGAACCAGCTGGCGTTCCAGGCGCGAGGCCGATTCCAGGGCCATCTGGGCGAAGCGTTCCTTGTTGCCGAAATCCGTGTCCGTGATGAGTTCGTCGAGGATGTCCAGAAATTCCCCGGTCTTTTCCAGGGTGGCCTTGCCGTGCAGCACCAGCCGGGCGGCCAGTCCGTCCGGGCCTTCGCCCTGGGGCGTGGCCACGAGGGCTTCGCGCGAGATGCCGCCGGTCTTGGCCGCGATGCGCCGGGTCAGGGTCACGGCGTCGGTCTTGCTGGTGCCGAGTTCCAGCAGGGCCCGACCAAAAAGCGGCACCAGCGGCACGAGATCGTCGGGAACGCCCGTCATGGGGAAGGCCAGATCGAGATAGACGATGCCGGCCGTTTCCTGGGGATGGCTGAACAGGCGCGTTTCGCCCAGGTCGCCGCTCTCCTGGGGAATGGGCGTTTCCTTTTCCGGCAGGTCGGCCAGGGTCAGGCCGGGGATTTTGGCCAGATCCTCGGGTGTGTCCGGGGTTTCCTGGATGCGGCGCAGGGTTTCCTGGTCCTCGGTGATGCGGGCGCGGCTTTCCTCGTCCAGGTCATTGGCCACGTCGGCCAGTTCCTTTTTCTCTTCTTCCTGCCGTTTGGCGTCGAGTTCCGTGTCCGGGACCAGGGCCAGGGTGACGCGGTGGGGATTGTCCAGCAGGGAGGTCTTGATGGCCTCCTCCAGGACTTTTTCGCCGGCGGCCAGCTTGATCTTGAGGCGGGAAAGCGGCCCGGAAAAGCGCAGCGGGGCCAGCGGATCGCCGTCATGAAGCCAGGTGGTCAGCGAGCGCAGCATCATGGCCAGCCCGCGCGGGAAGGAGCCGGTGTTGTTTTCGCGCAGGGCGAATTCCAGGGCGTTGACCCCGGCTTCCACGGCGTCGGCGGGCAGGCCCGAATCGACCAGCCAGGTCAGGGTGCCGAGGATGAGGCGCTCGACCTCCTCGGCGGTCTCCGGCTTGATGCCCTTGAGGCCCACGGAGAAAAAGAGCTGGCGCAGTTCGGTCTCAAGGCCCACGCCGGCCAGATCCTCGCCCAGGCCGCTGTCGAGCAGGGCCTTGCGCAGGGGCGAGGTGGGCAGGCCGATCAGCACGTGTTCGAGCACTTCGAGCAGCAGCACCAGATCCTGGTCGGCGGTTTCCGGCAACAGCCAGTTGAGGGTGACGAAGCCGCGTTCGGCCTGTCCCGGGGCGGCGGCGTAGGGCATTTCCTTGGCCGCGGGCGCGGTAAACGGCTTTTGGATGCCCACGTGGGACTCCACCGGCCTGGCCTCGAAGCGGTCGTAGTAGTCGCCGAGGATGCGCAGGCGCTCCTCGGGCTCGTCGTCGCCGGAGAAAAAGGCCCGGGCGTTGGACGGGTGGTAGTAGGCATCGTGGAAGGCCTTGAACTCATCGTAGGTCAGCGAGGGGATGACCTTGGGATCGCCCCCGGAGTCCACGCCGTAGGTGGTGTCGGGAAAGAGCAACCGCTGGGAGAATTCGCCGAGCACCGAGTCCGGCGAGGAGTAGACGCCCTTCATTTCGTTGAAGACCACGCCGCTGCGGATGAGTTCGCCGGCGGGCGTCCATTCGAAGTGCCAGCCCTCCTGCAAAAAGACATTGCGGGGGATGCGCGGGTAGAACACGGCGTCGAGGTAGACGTCGATCAGATTGTAGAAGTCCCGGAGATTGGCCGAGGCCACGGGATAGCAGGTCTTGTCCGGGTAGGTGAAGGCGTTGAGAAAGGTTTGCAGCGAGCCCTTGAGCAGCTCGACGAAGGGCTCCTTGACCGGGTACTTGCGCGAACCGCACAGGACCGAGTGTTCGAGGATGTGGGGCACGCCGGTGGAATTGGCCGGCGGGGTGCGGAAGGTGATGCCGAAGACCTTGTTGGCGTCGTCGAGGGCCAGGGAAAGCAGTTCGCCGCCGGTGCGCTCATGGCGGTAGAGGGTGGCCCGGGCGGCGTATTCGGCAAGCTCTTCGTCGCGAACGACGGTGAATCCGTATTTGGGGGACATCGTAACTCCTGCGTTTTGGTCCATGGCCGGGCGTTTTCGCACGACCAATTTTTTTCTACACATTTGGGCGAAATTTGCTATAGAGGGTTCGTGTCCGGCCACGGGTCCCGGCCGGCTTGGCTGAGGGATTTCGCGCGCATCTGCTTGCGCTTGCTTGCGAAAAACACTATATCTTTAACCGGAGAACAGAGGGACCTCGCGATCCGGTTTGGGTTTGTCAAAAAATTCAAAGGGTTTTGCGAGGTGGATTGTTGTCCCCGGAGGGGCGGACAATCCGTTGGCGAAGGTTAAGAGGGTGTTTTTGGCAAGGGTGAATCACTTCACTGCTCCGAGGAGGGAGTTATGAACAAGAAACTTCAAGTGTTGCTGGTGGCTGTGGTCGCCCTGCTGCTGGGATTCAGCGGCCCGGCCATGGCGAAGAAGCAGGTTCCGAAGGTCGACAACTTTATTTATTTCATTGACCATTCGAGCTCCATGGCCTTCTCCTACAAGGGACAGCGCTATGTGCAGTTCGGTGGCGTCTCCAAGATCATGATGGCCAAGTCCCTGGCCCGGGAGCTCAATAAGATGACCCCCGAGCTCGGCTACAAGGCCGGCCTGTACACCTTTGCTCCGTACAAGGAGTACGCTCCCATGGCTCCCTACAGCCAGGCCACCATGGGCGCCGCCATCGAAAAGATCCAGACAGACTACAGCGTCTACGGCCGCATGACCCCGATGGGTCGTGGCCTGGAAGACCTGGACAAGCTGCCGCTTTCCACCCTGTCCGGAAAGACCGGCGTGTTCATCTTCTCCGACGGTGACTCCAACTGCGGCGTCGATCCGGTTGCCGTGGCCCAGTCCCTGAAGGCCAAGTACGGCGACAATCTGTGCTTCTTCATCGTCGACCTGTCCGACAGCAAGCATGGCCAGCAGGTGCTCAAGGCCATCGCCGCCATGGGCAAGTGCAACTGCATCGAGCTCGGCGAAGAGCTGCTCCGCAACGAGGCTGCTCGCGAGAAGTTCCTCGAGTGCTCCATCTACGAGTGGATCGAAGACGAGATCGTCGTCTTCCGCAGCATCTACTTCGACTTCGACAAGTACAACATCAAGCCTGAGTTCGTGCCCGTTCTTGAGGAAGGCACCGCCATCATCAAGTCCAAGCCGAACACCCAGGTCATCCTCGAAGGTCACACCGACAGCGTCGGTACCGAACAGTACAACATGAAGCTCGGTCAGCGCCGCGCCAACTCCGTCAAGGCCTTCTTCGTGAAGAAGGGCATTGACGCCAGCCGCATCGAGACCATCAGCTTCGGCGAGTCCGATCCGGTCGCCACCAACAAGACCGCTCAGGGCCGCGCCCTCAACCGCCGGTGCGTGATCAAGTTCAAGAGCATGTAAGCGGGACGGACCACCGTCTCCCTGGCCAGACGCCCCTTCGGGGGCGTCTGGCCTTGTCTTTTGCACGGAGTGCCCCGATGCCAAGCCGCAACACCCTTGTCTTCCTCGTGATCCTGCTGTTTGCCACCCCGACCGCCGCCTGGGCCGGACTCAACGTCTTTCCCGCCGACGGTCCGGCGCCCACGCTGCATGTGGAACAACCCAAGCCCTTGGAATACAAAGTCCAAAAGGGCGACACCGTGGCGGCTATCGCCAAGAAATTTTCCATCGGGGCCAAGGCGCTCATGAGCGCCAACGGCATGACCGATGCCAGAAAACTCAAGGCCGGGCAGACGCTCAAGATTCCCGGCAAAACCGCTCCCGCCGCTCCGGCGCCGGCCAAGATCGCGTCCGCTCCGCCCAAGGCGTCCGCGACCCCGGCCAAAGCCCAGGCGGCCAAACCGGCGGAACCGATCGCCCCGGCCGCTCCGGCCAAGGGCGTGGCCACCGCCGCGCCTTCGGCCGCGCCAGCCGGTTCGGCGGCCGCGCCCAGACATGAGTCGTTCGGCAAGACCGGTGTGATCATGAACAACACCGACGTGCCGCAACAGATCCGGGACGAGTTTTTCGTCTACGCCAAAAAATGGATTGCCGACCTCGAACGCCTCGGCGTCGGTACCTTGACGAACAAGAAGATCAAGAAGGTCGGCGACCACTGGGAAGCCAGCTACCGGGTCATCGTACCCGAATCGCTCGGTGCGGAGGTCAAGCGCGTGCAGTACTCGCACACGCCCTATGTCGGCCACATCACCTACGTCCAGCACGTCTACACCTGCTCGGCGCCCACCAAGCAGGCGGCCCTGGCCGGTCCCTATACGTCCAAGGATGAGTCCATTCGCGAGATCTTCAGCTATTCCGGCAAAAAGAAGGCCTGGCGCTAGCGTTCGGCCTTATTGATACGGCTTCCGGCACAAACGCCTCCCTGAGAAATCAGGGAGGCGTTTTTTCATTGGCGATGGCGATTAGAGCAAGAGAAAGATGCCTCCGGCGGCCGGGAGGGGTGACCCCCTCCCGGACCCTCCCGAAAGGGGGGAGACGGCCGGTCGGTTGGTTGGTCGGGTTTTGGCGGCGCAGTTGTTCCCTGGCAAAGCCAGGGAACAAC
>JAFABC010000067.1 GCA_023426275.1 Pseudomonadota bacterium
TTTTTCCCCTGGCTTTGCCAGGGGAAAAACGCGCCGACAAGGGTGCGCCAGCGTCGCTTCGCGCCGCAGAAGAACTATCGAGGGGGTCCGGGGGGCATCATGCCCCCCGGCCGCCGGAGGCGTCTTCCTGCCATTACCTGGCGTTGGCCAGATAGGTGGCGATGGCGTCGTCGTAGGTGCTGGTGGCCCGGAAGGTGGCGGCGGCGGTTTTCTGGCGCAGGGGCAGGGAGGCCTTCATGTCGTTTTGGGCCAGGGTGTCCATGATCTCCGGGTAGAAGGCGGGATCGGGCACCACGAGGATGCTGGAGAAATTCTTGGCCGAGGCCCGCAGCAGGGTGGGGCCGCCGATGTCGATCTGCTCGATCATCTCGGGCAGGGGCAGGCCTTTTTCCAGGGCCTTGCCGAAGGCGTACAGATTGACCACGACCATGTCGAAGGGCGCGATGCCGTGCTTGGCGATGGTGGCCAGATGCTCGGGGTTGTCCTTGTCGGCCAGGATGCCGCCGTGGATGGCCGGGTGCAGGGTTTTGACGCGGCCGCCCATGATTTCGGGAAAGCCCGTCACCTCGCTGACGGAGATGACCGGCAGGCCCTCGTCGAGCAGCTTTTTGCGGGTGCCGCCCGTGGAGACGAGTTCGACGCCGGCGGCGCTGAGAAACCGGGCCAGTTCAGGCAGGCCCGACTTGTCGGTGACGCTTAACAGCGCCCGTTTGATCGGCAGATATTCCATGGGCAACCTCGCATGTTTTTCGGGCGAGGTGCCACACTCGCCCCGTTTAGGCAAGGGGCGTCATGGTCTGCCGGGCGTCCGGCCGCTTCCCGAAAGAGGCGGCCGGACAGCGCGGAGGGGAAAAAGGGGAGGCCGGCTCAGGCGGCGATGCGCTTGAGTTCCTCGGCCAGATCCCGGGCCGCGGCGTGGCCGGGGTCCTGGGCCAGGATGGTCTCGAGTTCGAGCCCGGCTTCGGCGTGGCGGCCAAGGGCCACCAGACAGCCGGCCAGGGTGAAGCGCACTTCGAGCTTGTGGGGATCGACGGTCAGGTAATCCCGCAGAAACGGCAGCACTTCCTCGATGCGGGCGTCGGCATGGGCCAGGCGCACCAGCCCGAACAGGGCCACCAGGTTTTCGGGATTGCGGGTGAGCGCTCCCTTGAAATGGGTGAAGGCCTCGGCGGATTCGCCGCGCTCCATCTCGATCAGGGCCATGCCGGACAGGGACCGGTCGTCGGCCTCGATGGAGGACGCCTTGCGGTAGAGGTTCATGGCGTTTTCGAGATGCCCGCGCTGCACGGCGATGGTGGCCAGCCCCAGGTAGGGGTCGGGGTGCACGCCGTTATTGCTCATGGCCTTGGTGTAATACTCCTCGGCTTTGTCCAGGTCGCCCATGAACAGATAGCATTCGCCGAGTTCCTTGTTGATTTCGTAATCGAGCTGCCCACTCATGACTACCCCTCCGTTCCCGACGTCCTGACCGGCCGCTGGCGGGTCGGCGACGTCGCCGGTTGGCGCGCAATCCCTGCGCCGTGTTTTTTCGCGTCTGTCGGCCCGAAGCCGGCTCCGGCGGCGCGTCCTGCCGGGCACGAGGGGTAAAGCAATCCCCGTGCCAGCGTCGTTTCCACCCTCCCGCAACCCTCTTTGGGGGATGATTTTCATCTCCGGGGCCGAAGCGGCACATGGATTTATGAGAAAGTGAAACGCGGGCTTGGGAAAAAAATTCCTGCCCGTCGGACCGGGGCGCAGGGAGTGGAACGCTTTTTGCCCAAGAGTCCTCCGACAGCGGCCGACAAGGCGGCAACGCCTTCCGGCAAAGCGGGGAAAAACGACATGAAGACAATATTTTCAAGCAATATCGGGCTGCTGGGAAAGGTCATGGACCTTCGCCTGGAGCGTCAGAATGTCGTCATGAGCAATCTGGCCAACCAGGACATCCCGGCGTTCAAGGCCCGGCGGCTGGAATTCGAAAAGGAATTGCAGGCGGCCCTTGGCGACAACGAACACGGCCGGATGACGCGCACCTCGGCCGGGCATCTGCCCACGACGTTTTCGCCGGCCGGGTTCGAGGGCAACCTGGAAATGGGCTGGAAGCCCCGCGTGGTGGCCGGTCTCGACAGCGTGGACATGGACAAGGAGATGTCGATCATGGCCAAGAACACGCTGATGTACAACGCCCTGACCGAGATCACCAAGAAGGACTTCGAGGGCCTGCAAAAGGTCATCACCGAGGGAGGCAAGTAGCGATGGACCTCTTTACCGCCATGGACATCGGCGCGTCGGGCATGTCGGCCCAGCGCACCATCATGAATACCGTTTCCATGAACCTGGCCAACATCAGGACCACCCGCACGGTCAACGGCAGCGGCCCGTATGTGCGCAAGTCCGTGATGCTCGAATCCACCCCGGTGGACGCGCCTTTTTCCAAGGCCATGCAGACGGCCCAGGACCGCGAACTGGCCGGGGTCAAGGTGACGGGGCTCGTCAACGACAACCGCCCCTTCCGGATGCAGTACGAACCCGGCCATCCCGACGCCAACGCCGAGGGCTACGTGGCCTACCCCGACATCAACGTGGTCGAGGAAATGGCCAACATGATCACGGCCATGCGCAGCTACGAGGCGTCGAGTTCGTCCATCGGCACCGTCAAGAGCATGTTCACCAAAGCCCTGGACATCGGGCGGTAACGGAGGTTTCCCATGGCTATTTCACCCATCGCGCTTGCCGCCTACCAAAACGCCATGACCAACACCGGGGCCATCGACGCCAAGGTGTCGCGCTCCCTGTCCAAGCCGGGCGCCGCGCCGACCGAAGGCTTCGGCCAGATGCTCACGGACTCGCTCAAGACCGTCAACGACATGCAAAACAACAAGGTCGACATGGTCGAGTCCTTCGCCTCGGGCCAGACGCAAAACGTGCATGAACTGATGATCAATCTGCAAAAGGCCGGGCTGGCCATGCAGATGACCACGGCCGTGCGCGGCAAAGTGCTCGAAGCCTACAAGGAACTGGTGAAGATCCAGTTCTAGGCCCTGCTTTTCCCCTAACGGAAGCTCGCCGGGAGAGACGCCATGCCCCCCTTTCTCAAGCAGAATTTCGAAAAGTTCATCCAGTACTGGTCGGGCCGCACCAACACCCAGCGCGTGTTGCTCGCGGGGCTGGCCGTTTCCACGGTCGTGGCCTTCCTGGTGATGACGTATTTCCTCAACCAGCCGGAAATGCGGGTGCTCTACACCCGGCTGGCCCCCGAGGACGCGGCCCGGGTCGTGGACCTGCTCAAGGCCTCCAAGACGCCCTACGAACTGCGCGACAACGGCGCCACCATTCTCGTGCCCGCCGAGGCGGTCTACGAGGAGCGCCTCAAGGTGGCCGGCGAGGGCGTCATGCACGGCCAGGGCGTGGGCTTTGAACTGTTCGACCAGCTCAAGGTCGGGCAGACCGATTTCGTCCAGCGCATCAACTACGCCAGGGCGCTGCAGGGCGAACTGTCCCGCACCATTTCCGAATTTCCCCAGGTGGAAAAAGCCCGGGTGCATCTGGTGCTGCCGCAAAAGAGCCTTTTTATCGAGGAGCAGAAGCAGGCCTCGGCCTCGGTGGTCCTGACCCTCCGGCGGGGCCAGAAACTTGACGCCAAGCAGCTCCAGGGCATCGTCAATCTGGTGTCCATGGCCGTGGAAGGGCTCACCCCCGAGCACATCACCATCACCGACACCACCGGTCAGTCGCTCTACCAGCCCCAGGACAACGGCGGTATGGGCGGCATGTCCACCACCCAGTTCGAGTTCAAGAACACCTACGAATCCAACCTGGAGAACCGCCTCGAACAGCTGCTGACCCCCATCGTGGGTCCCGGCCGGGCCCTGGTCAAGGCCAACGTGGACCTGGATTTCAGCCAGCGCACCATCCGCAAGGAACTTTATAACCCCGACGTCACCGTGGTGCGCAGCGAGCAGAAGTCCGAGGAAACCACCTCCGGGACGGCCGCCGTGGACGGCAGCGGCTCCACCACCACCCCGCGCGGCGGCGGCGCGGCCGTGCCCAACTCCAATTTCAACGGCGCGGGCTACTCCGGCACCGAATCCAGCCAGAAGTCCAGCCGCCAGAACAGCACCACCAACTACGAGATCAACAAGGAAGAGCAAAACGTCGTCACGCCGGTCGGCGACTTGAAGCGGCAATCCATCGCGGTTATCGTGGACGGCACGTACGAGAAGGTCGAGGGCAAGAACACCTACACCTTCGTGCCGCGCAAGGCCGAGGAACTGGAGCGCATCAAGCAGGTGGTGGCCCGGGCGGCCGGTCTGGATCCGGCCCGGGGCGACGAAATCCAGGTGTCGAGCTTCGAGTTCGGTGCGCCCGACGGCTCCCAGGAGCCGAGCCTGATGCAGACCATGCTGGAATACGCCCAGCGTCTGGGCAAGCCGTTCCTCAACGGGCTGCTGCTGTTCCTCTTCCTCATCCTGGTGGTGCGGCCGGTGGTGCTGGCCCTGATCCGTCCCCGGGTCACGGAAGAGGAGATCGAGACCCTGGAACGCCTGCCCGAGGGCGAGGCGCGTCTGGCCCTGGCCGAACCCGAGGAAGGCGAGGAGTCCCCCATGCTCGAAAGCGGCAAGCAGTTCGAGCTGGCCAAGACGCTGGCCCTGCAACTGTTCGAGGAAAACATGGAACAGTCCATGTCCCTGCTCAAAACCTGGCTCAAGCAGGAGGCCTGATCCGCCATGCCCGCCATGACCGGTCCCCAGAAAACCGCCGTGCTCTGTCTGGCGCTCGGCGACAAATTCACCGGCGAGGTGTTCAAGCGCCTGGACCGGCGGGAGATCGCGAGCATCTCCAAGGCCATGATGGAGATGGAGACCGTGCCCCGGGAGCAGGTCGAGGAAGTGGTGCAGGAATTCAACGAATCCCTGCAGATGAACAAGGACATGGTCACCGGCGGCCCCGAGCAGGTGCGCAAGATGCTGTCCAAGACCCTCGATTCGGACACGGCCAAGTATATCATGGAGACGCTCGAACTCGACACCGGGCCCACGCCCTTCCAGGAGCTCGGCAACGTCTCCCCGCGCATCCTGGCCCAGATCCTACGCAACGAACATCCGCAGACCCTGGCCCTGATCCTTGGCCACCTGCATCCCGATCAGGCGGCCGAACTGCTGCAGAACCTGCCGTCCGGCGTGCGGGCCGAGGTGCTCATGCGCCTGTCGCGCCTGGAGGCCGTGGCCGAGGACATGCTGCTCGAAGTGGACAAGGTGCTGCAAAACCAGCTCATCGCCATGGGCGGCAAGGAAGGCAAGAAGGTCGGCGGCATCACCTCCGTGGCCGAAATCCTCAATGCCGTGGACCGGGCCACCGAGGAGGAGGTCCTCTCCGAGATCGAGGAAGAGTCCGCCCAGATGGCCGAGGACATCCGCAACCTCATGTTCGTGTTCGAGGACATCAAGGGCCTGGACGACCGGGCCATCCGCGAACTGCTCAAGGAGGTCTCCAACGAGGAGCTCACCCAGGCCCTCAAGGGCGCGTCCGAGGAGCTGCGCGACAAGTTCTTCAAGAATCTCTCCGAACGCGCCGCCACCATGATCCAGGAGGATCTGGAAATCATGGGGCCCATCCGTCTGGCCGAGGTGGAGTCCGCCCAGCAGAACGTGGTCAAGACCGTGCGGCGTCTGGAAGCCGAGGGCAAGATCGCCATCGGCCGCGGAGGCGGGGATGTCTTTATCTGACGGCAACGCGGCCGGCGTGCTGACCGGCCGGGTCATCCTCGGTCCCGGGGGCGACGGCGAGGCCGAGACCACGGTGTCGGAGCTGGAGTCGCGCCGCTCCCCCATGCATTTCGAGGAGGTCGAGGCCCAGTTCTGGGAACGGGTGCGGGCCAAGGCCAAGGCCAAGGCGTCGGCCATCATTGCCGAGGCCATGGCCGAGGGCGAACGCATCAAGGCGAAAGCCCACGAGGACGGCTACAACGCGGGCGTGGCCGCCGCCGAGGGGCAGGTGCAGGCCGAGCTGACGCAAATGTCCGCCTCGCTCGGCACCATGCTCGAATCCCTGTCCGGCGAGCGCAAGAAGCTGTGGGACGCCCAGCGTCGGGATTTTGTCGCCCTGCTGCGTCTGGCCCTGGAGCGGACCACCCTGGCCGCCATCGACGGCCGGCGCGAGGAGATTCTCGGCAACCTGCTGGCTGAATCCCTGGACCTCATGGAAGCCAGGGCCGAGCTGACCCTGGCCGTCAACCCCGAGGACGAGGGACTCGTGCATGAGCTGATCGCCCGGGCGGCCAAGGATCGCGGCGGCCTCGACCGGGTCATGGTCCGGCCCAATCCCGAGTTGCTGCCCGGCAGCGTGATCCTCGAATGCGGCGACGGGCTGGTGGACAACTCCATCGGCACCCGGTTTGCCGAGGTGGAGACCATTTTCAACCAGCTTGACGCGCCCGGGGACGGGGATGGCGGCGCTTGACGTTTCCGGGGCCATGGCCCGGCTGGAAGCCCTGCGCCCGGCCCACGTCTTTGGCAAGGTGTCCAAGGTGGTGGGGCTGATCGCCGAGGGCCGGGGCATCCGGGCGCCGGTCGGCTCGGTCTGCCAGCTGTTGGCCGAGGACGGCCAGGACGTGCGGGAGGTGCCGGCCGAGGTGGTGGGCTTTCGCGACGGGGCCTGCCTGTTTATGCCCTACGGCGACCTGCGCGGCATCGCGCCCGGCACGCTGATCCGCAACACCAGCACCCCGCCGTTGTTTCCGGTTGGCCAGGCGTTTCTCGGCCGGGTCATCGACGCCTTCGGCAATCCCCTCGACGGCGGTGAGCCGCTTTCCCCCTCCCGGTTCAATCCGATTTTCGCCCCGGCCCCGGCCCCCATGGACCGGCCGCGCATCAACGAACCCATGGATGTGGGCGTGCGGGCCATAAACGGCCTGCTGACCCTCGGCAAGGGCCAGCGCGTGGGCATCATGGCCGGGTCGGGCGTCGGAAAATCGACGCTTATGGGCATGATCGCCCGCAACACCAAGGCCGACATCAACGTCATCGGGCTGGTGGGCGAGCGCGGCCGCGAACTGCGTGAATTCATCGAAAAGGACCTGGGCCCCGAGGGCATGGCCCGCTCGGTCGTGGTGGTGGCCACCTCGGACCAGAGCCCGCTCATCCGCATGCGCGCGGCCTACGCGGCCACGGCCATGGCGGAATTTTTCCGCGACGCCGGCAACGACGTCATCCTCATGATGGACTCGGTCACCCGTTTCGCCATGGCCGGCCGGGAAGTGGGGCTGGCCGCCGGCGAACCGCCGACCACGCGCGGCTACACGCCCTCGGTCTTCGCCCAGCTGCCCAAGCTCCTGGAACGAGCCGGCAAGAACGGCAAGGGCAGCATCACCGGCATCTATACCGTGCTCGTGGACGGCGACGACTTCAACGAACCCATCGCCGACGCCGTGCGCTCCATCCTCGACGGCCACATCGTGCTGACCCGCGATCTGGCCGACCAGGGCCATTTTCCGGCCATCGACGTGCTGCGTTCCATCAGCCGTCTGCGTTCCGACGTGACCCCGAAAGACGCCCTGGCCGCCGGCCGGGAGCTCATCCGGCTGCTGGCCACCTACCGGCGGGTGGAGGACATGGTCAACATCGGGGCCTACGCCCGGGGGGCCAATCCCGAGATCGACCGGGCCATCGACATGATCGGCCCCATCAACGCGTTTTTGCGCCAGGACGTGGCCGAGAGCCAGACCCTCGACGAGAGCTTCGAGGCCATCAAGGGACTGGTCGGGGCCAAGTAGCCGCCGGCGGGATCAGCCCTCGCTACGCGGACCGGGCTGGGCCGGGCTTGTGGCCGACAGCTTGGCCTCGATGCGTTCGAGCAGCACGTTTTGCCGTTCGAGCAGCTCCATGGCCCGATTGATCTTCCAGTACCAGCACACGATTTCCCGACACACCAGAAAGATCACGATCAACACGAGCAGCGTAATGACGAGCGACCACAGGCCGCCGCCATAGGTGCTGTATTCGTACCATCCCTGCATGACGTTCTCCTTTTTGCCGGCGTCTTACCGGGGAACGGCGTCGGGGTAAACCGTCGGACGGGACCAGGGAAATCTTGCGCGTCCAGTCGTTGTTGTGTCGTGGGGCGTGCCTTCGTCGCAAGGCTTCGGTGAAAGGCCGATGCTGCTCTTTGATTGTCCAGCAGCGGGATGCTCACGCCGCCCTCACCGCCTGCCACTGCTTTTTTTCGATAGTGTCCGCTGTCCGGGGCAAGGGCTGCCTGCCGCCCTTGGGATTGTTGCGATCCCACAGTGCTTGTTACCTGAAGTATCGCAAGAGACATGCAGTGCTCTCCCTTGGCAGGGAGAACAATTTTTTGTATGCTGTCAAATAGAATAACATATATTCATATTGCATATTGTCGCTCGCACAATATGAAAATACTGCAAGTATCTGATTTATACTGTGCTCCGTGCCAGGAAATGTGCAAGTGTGTCCGAAACAAGACGTTATTTTTCAGAAACCGGAAGTTGGAGCGCGACAGTCTATGGAAGCGTGCGGGTGCAAGCTGGTTCCGAATCAGGAAGTCCTTCTGAAGATCATCAAGATCCAATCGGAAATCGTCAAACTGGGCCTTGATTTGGGGGATGTGATCAAGTTTGTTGCCGAGCAGGTGCAATATTTGACAAACGCCCAAGGCACCGTCGTTGAACTCGTTGAAGGCATGGAGATGGTCTACAGGGCCGCGACAGGGCTTGCCGCGCCGCAACTCGGGTTGCGCATCCGACGGGAAGGCAGCCTCTCCGGGCTTTGCATCGACGCCAAAGAGGTCCTGGTCTGCGAGGATTGCGAGGAAGATGCCCGCGTCGACAAGGAGGCGTGCCGCAAGGTCGGTTTGCGATCCATGGTCGTCACCCCGCTGTATTGCAATGATGCGGTGGTCGGTGTCCTGAAAATCGTGTCGCCGGCGGCAAACTATTTTACCGCGGAGCAGATATGCATCGTGCAGCTCATGTCCGAGCTGATTGCCGCTTCGATGTTCTACGCGGCAAAATACGAAATCACGGAACTCTATTATCAGGCGACCCATGACGCCATGACGGGACTGGCCAACCGCGCGCTGTTTTATGACCACCTCAGGCAAAGTCTTGCCCTGGCCAATAGAAGGGCGACCTCGGTGGGAATTTTGAATCTGGATATGGATGGCCTCAAGGCCATCAACGACCAGTTCGGCCATCGGGCTGGAGACGCGGCCATTCAGGAGATGGCCAAACGGATTAACGGCACGGCGCGGAAATCCGACACAGTGGCGCGACTCGGTGGAGATGAGTTTGGCGTGCTGCTTCCTGAGATCCGCGAGAAAAATTGCATCGAGCAACTGGCCGAGCGCATGGTGCGGGCCATCACGTTGCCTTTTGAGTTCGAAAGCCGGCCGCTTAAAATAGACGCCAGCATCGGCATGGCTGTTTTCCCGGAGGATGCCGGCGGGCTTGAGGCGCTTGTCGAGAAGGCGGATCAGGCGATGTATAATGTCAAGCGTGCCCGAAAGCAGGGGCCCGAACGCTAGCCGGACAACCGTGCGGTCTGGAAATTGGCTGTTTTCTCTTGTGAAAGAGAGGAAACATGGGCCGCGATGGCCCGGAGTGTGCGGATGACGCGGGACTATTATCTCCCAATAATAAGTCGGGGACTAATTGTCTAATAATAGCGGAGTAATTGATTGGATATTGTAAGCTTGACTGTTCAATTTTGCTATAAAGAGAGAGGGGCTGCTGTCGTCGTCGGAGGTTATGTCTGAGCCCGCAAGAAATCCTGTGTCACTGAGGGAGAAAATATTCATATTTCCTAGCTCTTCTTTTAAGAAATTTTGATAAAGTACCCCGTTGATATTTATTGAGCATAATCCAGCGACAACTTTTGATGCATTAACGAAGTATCCAGAAGGCGAGACAAGGCGTTGCTCGGGGTCCTGGTTTGTAAAAGAAGCCTTGGTTGCCTCATAGAATCCCCAACCTTCGTCCATAGACCCGCCATTGTTTTTTAGATATTCAATAATGACGATGCTGTTATCTGAGGAGGCAAGGGGTGTCATTTCGGAATAATTAATCCCAAGATCATAGTCGACAAAGCTTCCGGACGCTGTTTCTAAGATTTTATTGGAAAAAATGACATGGCCTGCATTTGTAAAGTTGCGAAAATAGCCTGGGTCCGTTTTGTCGCGGGACCATTCAGCGATTTTTGAAATAGATAGGTCGCTATGAATGATATGTATATAATATATATCGGCTCCGTTTGTGCCAAATACTGCGATTTCTCCAGCGGAATTGACGGAAAAATCATTTATTGAATAATTAGGAATGTCTGTACTTTCGGCGGTGATTTGTATGAGCTGCGTCGTATTGCCGGTTCTTTTAAAAAGAGCATTCGTGCATGGTGTCTCGCCTATGCATGTCCCGCCGATAATGGTGCCGTTATCAAGTATCCTCGTCCGATTGGCGGCCCAGCCAATCGCTACAGAAATTTCTGTGAATATCGAAGAGCTATATTTATACGAAAATAATTTTCTATTTGTGATGTCGCTCCCGGCTGAAAACACGATATCACCATTGTTGTTGACGGATGTTACTCGGGGTCTGAAATATCCGGCTGGTGTATTTAATAATTTTATTGAGTAGGTAGGGTCTGCATAAGATGGCAGGGTGCAAAAAACACTAAAGAAAAATGCAAAAAGAAAAAACGACATTCCAAATATAATGCTTCTGGTCGTGATTGGTAAAAGTCTTTGTAAAATTGGTATCATTCTTTTTGTTATGAATAGCATATCTGTTCTCTGTGGAAATAAGAAAAGTCTTTTATTCGATACAACGAAGAGGGGCAAAAGCGCATTCCAGAAGAAGGCAAGGCAGTGGGAAGGGGGCCGCAGGGAAACAGGCAGTGAGATGCTCTTCTGGCGCGCCCGGAGGGATTCGAACCCCCGGCCTGCGGATTCGAAGTCCGACGCTCTATCCGGCTGAGCTACGGGCGCGTGGGGCGAATTTAGACGGTCCGGACAGGCTCCGTCAAGGCGGTCGCGACCGGCCCGGTTGCGTCGCTCTCGAAAAAACACTACTCCCAATCGACAAACCCCGGTCCGTCCCGTCCCCGGGACGGCAGCGTCAGCGGGAGGCCGGTATGCGCTTTCTCATCGTGGATGACGATGAAAGCATCATCCTTTTCTTGCGAACCTTTCTTTCCGCCTATGCCGAATGCCTTACCGCCGGCGACGGGGTGGAAGCCATGGCCGCCTTCGAGGCCGCCCTGGAAGAGGATCGGCCGTTTACCGCCGTTTTCATGGACATCCTCATGCCCGGCATGGACGGCAACGAAGTGGTCCAGGCCCTGCGCCGCCTGGAAGAGGCCGCCAACCAGACCGAACGCTTCAAGCTCATCATGATTTCCGTGCTCACCGACACCAGAAACGTCAGCGAGTCCTTTTTTCACGGCCGCGCCGACGCCTATCTGCCCAAGCCCCTGCGCCGCGAAACGATGCTCGCCGAACTGGCCAAGCTGGGGCTCATCACGCCGCCACCGCAACCGCGCTGACGGCCGGGCGGACGGCAGGACAGCAGGACGGCAAAGGAAGAATGCCTCCGGCGGCCGGGAGGGGCACTGCCCCTCCCGGACCCTCCCGAAAGGGGGAGACGGCCGGACGGTTGGTTGG
>JAFABC010000077.1 GCA_023426275.1 Pseudomonadota bacterium
GCGCAAGATCATCGCCGACAACATGCTGGCCAGCCTGCAGGGCGCGGCCCAGCTGACCTGCTTTGTCGAGGCCGATGTCACCGAGATGGTGGCCCTGCGCGACATGTACCGGGCCCGCAACAAGAAAAATCCCGAGTACCGCCTCTCCTACAACGACATCGTCGCCTACGCCGTGTGCCGGGCGCTCAAAAAGCACCCGATCATGAACTCCACCAACCAGGAAGACGGCATCCACGTGCATGAGCACGTCAACCTGGGCGTGGCCGTGTCCCTGTCCGAAGGCCTGATCGTGCCCAACATCAAGGAGGCCGACACCTTCACCCTGGAGGAGCTCAAGGCCAAGGTGCGCGACGCCGCCGGCCGGGCGCGCAAGGGCGGGCTCAACATGGATGAGATCTCCGGCGGCACCTTCACCATCTCCAACGTCAGCATGATGGGCGTCGACGGCTTCACGCCCATTCTCAATCCGCCCGAGACCGGCATTCTCGGCGTCGGCCGCGTGATCGCCAAGCCCGCCGTCTTTGGCGGCGAGGTGTGCGTGCGGCAGATGATGACGCTTTCGCTGACCTTCAACCACATGGTCACGGATGGCGGACCGGCCATGAGCTTCCTGCGCACCCTGGCGGACATGCTGGAAAAGCCTGTCCTCATGCTGGCCTAGGGACGCGGAGCCGAAGGTTCGCGAAGCGTCTGTCGCAAAGGCGGGCGCAACGCGCAAGGGCTGTTCGCGCCCCCGCAACGGCGGGGCGCGGACGCAACACGAAACGGAAGGAGGCGCCATGACGGCCAGGCGGTTCGCCATCGAACTGGGCTACGGGGCCGATCTGCACGGCGCGGACATGACCAAGGCGGCGGTGCGGGCGGTTCGCGACGCCGTGTCCCGGACATGCCTGTGCGGGCTGGTCGAGATCCTGGGCCGGGGCGGCTTCGAGGGGGTGCTGGTGCATGCCGAGGTGGGCGTGCCCGATCCCGACGCCGTCGATGCGGCGGCTATTCTCGACGCCATCCCCATCGGGTCCAAGACCCTGCGATGCGTGGCCGGCGGGCTGCGCGCCCCGGGCATCGAGGTGCCCTGTTTCGGCCCTGGCGTCAGCGACATCGTCGTGGCCTGCGCCGCCCTGACCGTGTCCGTCACGGAAACGGACGGGGCCTGCGCCACGGGAACCCAAGCCAGTTGTCTGGCGGAAAAGCAATAACGGAGGCGAGCACCATGAGCAGTCCCGACAAGAAGACCTTGCTTGCGATGTATACCACCATGAACAGGATCCGTCTGTTCGAGAGCAAACTGCAGGAGTTCTTCGCGGCCGGCAAAATCCCCGGCTTCGTGCACCTCTACCTCGGCGAGGAGGCCATCGCCACCGGCGCCTGCGCCAACCTGACCGACAAGGACAAGATCACGAGCACCCACCGCGGCCACGGTCATTGCCTGGCCAAGGGCGGCGATCTCAAACTCATGATGGCCGAGATCTTCGGCCGCAAGACCGGCTATTGCAAAGGCAAGGGCGGTTCCATGCACATCGCCGACTTCCACCTCGGCATCCTCGGCGCCAACGGCATCGTGGGCGGCGGCGGCCCCCTGGCCGCCGGGGCGGCCCTGGCCTCCAAGTACAAGAAGACCGACGAGGTCACCATGTGCTTCTTCGGTGACGGCGCCTCCAACCAGGGCACCACCCAGGAAGCCCTGAACTTGGCCAGCGCCTGGAAACTGCCGTTGGTCTTCGTCAATGAAAACAACGGCTACGGCATCTCCTGCCCGCAGTGCAAATCCATGGCCGTCACCGACATCGCCGACCGGGCCGCCGCCTACGACATGCCCGGGGTGGTGGTCGACGGCAACGACGTCCTGGCCGTGTACGAGGCCGTGGGCGAGGCCGTGCGCCGGGCCCGCAAAGGCGAGGGCCCGTCGCTGATCGAATGCAAGACCTACCGCTGGCGCGGCCACTTCGAGGGCGACGCCTGCACCTACCGTTGCGTGGAAGAGCTCAACGAATGGATGGCCAAGGACCCCATCCCCCGTTTCGCGGCCAAACTGGTGGAATCCGGCAAGGTCACGGCGAAGGAGCTGGAAACCATCGTTTCCGACACCCAGAAGGCCGTGGACGAGGCCGTGGCGTACGCCGAGGCGAGCCCCTTCCCCGAGCCCGCCGAACTGATGGACGACGTCTACGCCTAGAACCCGCATTCGCGGCGCGAAGGCCACCGTCCTTCGCGCGGGAAGCCAACCGCAAACGCACGGAGACACGCCATGGCGAAAAAAACGTATCTGCAGGCGCTCAACGACGCCCTGCGTCAGGAGATGGAACGGGACGAGAACGTCTTCATCATCGGTGAGGACGTGGGCCAGTTTGGTGGCTGTTTCGGCGTCACCCAGGGGCTCTTCGACACCTTTGGCGAAAACCGGGTCATGGACACGCCCATCACCGAGAGCGTCATCGTCGGCGCGGCGGCCGGCGCGGCCGCCAGCGGCCTGCGCCCGGTGGCCGAGCTGATGTTCGTCGACTTCATCGGCGTCTCCCTGGACCAGCTGTTCAACCAGGCGGCCAAGATGCGCTTCATGTTCGGCGGCAAGGCCACCGTGCCCATGGTCCTGCGCATGCCGCAGGGCGCGGGCATCGGCGCGGCCGCCCAGCACTCCCAGTCCCTGGAAGCCTGGTTCATGCACATCCCGGGCATCAAGGTCATGATCCCCTCCACGCCCTATGACGCCAAGGGCATGCTCATCAGCGCCATCCGCGACGACAATCCGGTGGCCTTCCTGGAGCACAAGCTGCTTTACGGCGTGGACGGCGAGGTCCCGGACGAGCCCTACACCATCGACTTCGGCAAGGCCGACATCAAGCGCGAGGGCACGGACGTGACCGTGGTGGCCACGTCGCTTATGGTCCACACCGCCCTGGCCGCGGCCGAGAAGCTGGAAAAGGACGGCATCAGCGTCGAGGTCGTGGACCCGCGCTGCCTGCAGCCGCTGGACACCGAGACCATCATCGCCTCGGTGCAAAAGACCCACGCCCTGGTCGTCGCCCACGAGGCCGTGGGCTTTGCCGGTCCGGGCGCCGAGATCGCGGCCATGGTCGCCGAGCAGGCCCTGGATTACCTGGACGCCCCCATCAAGCGGGTGGCCGCGCCGTTCGCGCCGGTGCCGTTCTCGCCGCCCCTGGAGCAGGCCTACATTCCGAGCGCCGACGACATCATCGCCGCGGTCAAGTCGATCCGGTAGATGGCGGGGACCGGGCCGCCGGTTTTCCGCGAAGCGTCACAAACGCGCAACCCGGGAGGGGCGGCCCCCCTCCCGGGAAAACGGAGGCAGCGTGCGCACTGCGGCGATTCTGGCCAATCCGGCCTCGGGCAAGGACATCCGGCGGCTGGTGGCCCACGGCAGCGTGTTCGACAATCAGGAAAAGGTGCGCATCGTCCGCCGTCTGCTGCTCGGCCTGGAGGCAGCAGGCGTGACGCGGGTATTTTTCATGCCCGATGCCTACGGCATCGTGCCGCGGGCCCTGACGGCCATCGAGACCGACATGGACGTGGCCCCCATCGAGATGCCGATCCGCAACACCCAGGATGATACCGTGGCCGCCGCCGGGGTCATGGAAGCCCTCGGCGTCGACGTCATGGTGGTGCTCGGCGGCGACGGCACCAGCCGGGCCGCCTGCAAGGGCACCACGGCCGTTCCGCTTTTGCCGCTTTCCACCGGCACCAACAACGTGTTTCCGATCATGGCCGAAGCCACCGTGGCCGGGCTGGCCGCCGGGGTGGTGGCCTCTGGCCGTATGCCCCTGGCCGAGTCCTGCCTGCATATGCCCATGTTCGAGATCCTGCTTGACGGCGAGTCGGCGGACATCGCGCTGGTCGACGTGGCCGTCTACAACGATGTGTTTCTGGCCTCCCGGGCCGTGTGGGAACTGGACAAGGTGCCAAAGCTCTTTCTGGCCCGCTGCCGGGCCGACGCCATCGGCCTGTCGTCCGTGGGCGGGCAGCTTACCCACATCGAGCCGGAGGAGCACCGGGGCCTCGCCCTGGAACTTTCGCCCTTCGCCGAACGGCAGGTGCTGGCGGCCATCGCCCCGGGCCGGTTCGCTCGGGTGGGCATCAAGGACGTCCGGGACATGGTTCCGGGCGAAAGCCATGCCGTGGACCTGTCCCCCTGCCTGCTCGCCGTGGACGGCGAACGGGAAGTGGAGGTCCATCGGGGCGTTTCGGCCACCGTGCGGCTGCGGGCCGACGGCCCCTGGGTGGTGGACGTGCCCAGGGTCATGGCGCGCGCGCGGGAAATGGAGTATTTCGTGACCCGAACCCCCGCCTGACTGTTCTCTCGCTGCAAAATATGGAACGCCTCAGGGGGAAAAGGAGGAAAAGGCTTATGGACGTGTTGCGGGCCGCCTTTATTTTCGTCGCTCCGGAAGCCAATCCCGACACCAGTCGCGCCTGGGTGAAAACGCCCAAGGTGCACCTGCTGACGGTCGGAGTGGCCAACTATGCCCAGGCCGAGGCCGTGGCCAAGGAAATCGTGGAAAAAGACGGTATTGCGGCCATCGAGCTGTGCGGCGGCTTCGGCGTCGCCGGCACCGCCCGCATCGCCGCCGCCGTACCCGTGCCGGTCGGGGTGGTGCGCTTCGATATCCACCCGGGACTCGGCAACGTCAGCGGGGACACGCTTTTTTAAGAGTGCCTCCGGCGGCGGGGGGGCTTGATGCCCCCCCGGCCCCCCCGAATGTCTTTGGCGGCGCGAAGCGACGCT
>JAFABC010000208.1 GCA_023426275.1 Pseudomonadota bacterium
GCGCGAAGCGACGCTGGCGCGCCGACAAACGTTCGGGGCTCCCGCCACCAGACGCACGACCACCCGGCCGACCAAATGTCCGCCCTCCCCTTTCGGGAGGGTCCGGGAGGGGGTGACCCCCTCCCGGCCGCCGGAGGCATTCTTTTTTCCTGCATATACAATCAGGCCAACCGGGCCAATGCAATGTCCAGATGTCCACGCCAGACGGCGGTCATGGCCGGCTGTTCGATCAGCCCGGAGAGCAGCGGCCGGCAGCGGATACCGGCTGTTTCCAGCACGCCGCGCCAGGAAGCCGGGCTGTCGCCGGCCAGATCGCAGCAGGCGTGGGCGCCGGCCACGGTGAAAAAGGGCAGCAGCCAGGCGGTGCGGACGTTTGCCGCCCGCACGGCGTCGCGGATACGGGCGATGTCCCGGCAGGGTTCGCCGCGTTCGCGGGGCATGGTGCCGAAGTGGGCCAGGGGGTCGAGGGAACAGAGCTTTTCGCGCAGCGCCTCGTAGAAGCCGGCCCCGGGCGGCGGCGCGCCGTGCCCCATGACCACCACGGCCTCGTCCGGGGCCCGCTCTGGCGGCAGCACGGCCAGGGTGGCCCGGGCCACGCGTTCCACGTCGTCCAGACCGGCCAGCAGCGGCGCGCCCACGGACACCGTGAGCCCCTGGCCGCCGGTTTCCAGAAACCGGCCCAGTCCGGCCAGCAGGTCATGATATTCCTCGCCCGGCACCACATGCAGCGACTGCACGGCCACGCGGTCGATGCCCTGCCCGGCCAGATCGGCCAGCACCTCGGGCACCCGCCGGGCTCCGCCAAAGGCAGCCGTGCCGCCGTGTTTGCGGCCCACGGTGCGGGCGATGGCCACCATGCTGCCGGGCACTTCGAGCGCAAGCCGCCGGCCAAAAGCGCCGAGCGCGGCCATGGCCCCGGGATGCCGGGAACCATGGGCGGCCAAAACGATTCCCATACCCATCAGGCGCGCGGCTCCAGGGCGGCGGCCAGCCCGGCCACGGCGGCGATGCCGCCTGTGGCGACAACGGCGGCCAGACACAGCCAGGGCGGCAGAAAAGCGAGACGCAGGAACAGCGGCGGCACGTCCAGGGCAGCCACCAGGGCCAACTGGGTGGCCTTGAGCAGGCCCAGGGCCAGTCCGGCGGCGGCCATGCCGGAGACGCCGGCGCCAAGAGCCAGGGGCAGGCGGATATACCACTCCGATGCGCCGACCAGCCGCAGGATGCCCAGCTCCTCCCGGCGGTGCGACAGGGTCAGGCGCACCATGGCCCCGGACACCAGGGCCACAAGCAGCGTGAGCACGCCGGCCAGCGGCAGGGCCACCCGCCGCGTGACCAGCCCGATGACGGTCAGGGCGTCCATTTCCCGGGGATCGTAGCGCACCTGGGCCACATCCCTGGCGGCCCGCAGCCGGTCGTGGATGTCGCGGGCGAAGCCCTCGTCGTCCACGGGCGGCCGGAAAACGAGCAACATGGTGTAGGGCAGCGGGTTGCGCCCGGCCAGGGCCTCCAGGTCGACGTCCGGGCCGAGCACCCGGTCCATGACGGCCAGGGCCTGTTTGGGCGTATAGGTCCGGGTGCCGACCAGTCCGGGCAGGGCCCGCATCCAGTCCATCTGCCGGGCGACCTGCGCCGGGTCGGCCCCGGGCTTCCAGTAGACCTGGAAACGCACGCGCCCCTGGTCCCGGACAGCCCAGGCATCCAGGTTGACCTGGGCCAGAGCGAAAAGGCCCCCCAGGTAGGCCACGGCGGCCATGCCGAGCAAGGCGGCGACAAGCAGGCCGGGCCGGCGCACCGCATCGCGCGTTCCGGAAGCGACCAGACGCCAAAACCTCATGCCGCCCCCCTCCCCTGCGGCCCGGGCAGGGTGAAAACCGTGGCTTCGGGCGCGGCGGCAAGCAGGGCCCGGCTGTGGGTGGCCATGAGCACGGCCGTGCCGTGGTCGGCGAACTGACGCAGGATGTCGAGCACACTGCGGGACAGGGCCTCGTCGAGATTGCCGGTGGGCTCGTCGGCCAGCATGATCTTCGGACCGGCCACCACGGCCCGGGCAATGGCCACGCGCTGCTGGCCGCCGCCGGGCAGTTCGGCCGCCGGCCGGCCGGCGTCGGTGGCAAGGTCGAGGGCCTGCAAGGCCGCGCCCACCCGCCGCCGGATGAGCTCCCGGGGCGCGCCCCGGACCACCAGCGGCAGGGCCACGTTGTCGAACACCGTGCGGTCGGAAACGATGCGGAAATCCTGGAACACCATGGAGACGTCGCGGCGCAGCGCCGCCAACCCGGCCGGTTGCAGCGCGGTCAGGTCATGGCCGGCAATGACGGCCTGCCCCGCGCGCACGGCCAGCCCGCCATGCAGCAGGCGCAGCAGCGTGCTTTTGCCCGAGCCCGACGGCCCGGTCAGGAAGGCGAATTGCCCGGCGTCCAGGGAAAGGCTGACTGCGGCAAGCACCTGCCGCCCGCCAAAGGCATGGCCAAGGCCGGAAACCCGCAACATCTCCCCACCCACCGCCACATCCGCCACCGTTTCCGCCATCAGGCCCGGACTCCGAGCAGCCGGCGGGCCATCTCCGCGCCGGCCGCCCCGCCGCCGGCCATGCGGGCCAGTTCGTCGGCCACGTCCGGGCCGTCAAGCCGCCGGCACCGGGTGCTGGTCTGGCCGTTTTCCACGGTCTTGCGCACCTGGAAATGCCGGTCGGCCAGACTGGCCAGCTGCGGCCAGTGGGTGATGAGCAGAATCTGGGAGGTTTCGGCCAGCTTGCGGACATAGGCCCCGACGCTGCCGAGGGTCAGGCCGCCGATGCCGGCGTCGATTTCATCGAAAATGAGCGTCGGCCCGCCGGGCTCGGCCGAAAGGGACATGAGCGCCAGCAAAAAACGCGACAGTTCGCCGCCCGAGGCGATCTTGTCCAGGGGCTGGGGCGGCTGGCCCGGGTTCGGCCGCCACAGGATGCGGGCGCGCTCCTCGGTCAGGGGCGCAGTCTCGGCGGCCACGGGCTTGTAGACCACGGCCGGGGTGAACTCGAACAGCACGCGCACGTCCTTGGAAAAGCCGAGTTCCCGCAGGATGCCTTCCAACGCCCCGGACAGGCTGTCGCCGGCCCGGTGCCGGGCCGCGCCCAGGGCGGCCAGCGCCCCGGACAACTCGGTCACAAGGGCCGCCTCCTTGCGGGCCAACTGCTTGCGGTCCAGGGCGCAGGCGTCGAGAAAATCCAGGTTGGCCTGGATGTCGGCATCCAGGTCCACGATTTCGGCCAGGGTCTTTTTGAGCTTGCGCCGCAGGGTGGCCAGCTCGAACAGGCGCTTTTCCACGGCGTCGGCATCGTCGCCGGAGACGGCATCGGGCCGGCGGCGCAACCGGGCGGCCATGTCCTTGACCTGATGGCGGAAGGCGGCCACGGCCTCGGCATCGTCGGTAAATTCCGGGAAAATGGTCCCGGCATGCAGCAGTTCGCTGTGCAGCTCGGCCAGCACGTCCAGCACCTTGGGCTCGGCCTCGATGGCGTCGCGGGCCCGGGCCAGGGCTTCGGCGGCCTTGCGCGATTCGGCCAGGGCGGCCCGGCGGGCGATGAGTTCGTCCTCCTCGCCGGGCAGCGGCGCGACCTTGGCGATGGCGGCGTGCTGGAATTCCAGGAACTGCCGTTTTTCCTCCAGGGCTGCGGCCTTGGCGTCCAATTCCCGGATGGCCTCGCCCACGGCGGCGGCCTCCCGGACCAGCCGGTTCCTCGTTTCCAACAGCGCGGGATCGTCCAGGAACCCGTCGAGCAAGGCGGCCTGGAACCCCGGCTGGAGCAGACGTTGCTGCCCGTGCTGGGAGGCGTGGAGCAACAGCCTGGGGCGCAAGGCGGCCAGGGCGTCCCGGGAGGCCAGATTGCCGCCCACGTAGACGCGGCTGCGCCCGGTGCCGGCGGTCAGCTCCCGGCGCAGGATCAGGTCCTCGCCGTCCAGGACGAACAGCGCCTCGACCACGGCCTTGTCGCAACCGGCCCGCACGAGGTCGGCCGGCATCTTCTCGCCGGTCAGGAAGTTGACGGCGGAAATGATAAAGCTCTTGCCCGCGCCGGTCTCGCCGGTCAGCACGTTGAGACCCGGGCCGAATTCCAGCTCCAGATCGTCGATCAGGGCCAGATTCTTGATGCGCAGCACTTCGATCATACGGACCGCCCTACTGCCGCAGCCTGGGGTCCAGGATGTCGCGCAGGCTTTCACCGATAAGATTGTAGCCGAGCACGGTCAGCAGGATGGCCAGCCCGGGAAAGATGGACAGCCACGGCGCCACTTCCAACACTTCCTTGCCTTCCATGAGCATGTTGCCCCAGCTCGGCATGGGCGGCTGCACGCCAAGGCCCAGGAAACTCAGCGACGATTCCGTCAGGATGGCCCCGGCCACGCCCAGGGTGGCCGACACGAGCACCGGGGCGGCGGCATTGGGCAGGATGTGAAAAAAGAGGATGCCCGGGGCGCGCATCCCCGACACCCGGGCGGCCAGGACGAATTCCCGCCCGCGCAGGGTCAGTGTTTCGGCCCGTACCAGCCGGGCCACGCCCATCCACGACGTCAGGCCGATGACGACCATGATGTTGGTCAGCGAGGGCGTGAGAAAGGCGATCACGGCCAGGATCAGGAAAAACGACGGGAAGCACAGCATCACGTCCACGCCGCGCATGATGGCCTCGTCCACAAGGCCCCCGAAATAGCCGGCGCACAGCCCGAGCGCCAGCCCGATGGACACGGACAGCCCCACGGCCACAAAGCCCACCCACAGGGACACCCGGCCGCCGTAGAGGAGCCTTGAGAGCACGTCGCGGCCCAGGGCGTCGGTGCCGAGCAGATGCCCCGGTCCCGGCGGCATGAGGATGGCGTTGACGTTTAAGGCGGTGGGATCGTGGGCCGTGATCCAGGGCGCGGCCAGGGAGGCCAGGGAGATGCCGCCGACCAGGATCAGGCCGGTCCAGAGCATTCCGTGGCGCGGCAGAAACCGGCGCAGCCGGCGAAACAGGGCCTCACGCACGGCCACGGCCTCCCAGGCGGATACGCGGGTCGGCCAGGGCGTATCCGGCGTCGGCCAGCAGGTTGCCGGCCAGGGTCAACACCGCGCCGAGCACCAGATTGCCCATGATGAGCGGATAATCCCGGGCCATGACCGACTGGTAAAACAGCTGCCCCAGCCCCGGCAGGGCGAAAATGGATTCGATGATGACCGAACCACCGATGAGCCCGGGCACGGACAGGCCCAGGATGGTGATGACCGGAAGCAAGGCGTTGCGCAGGGCGTGCCTGTAGATGACCACGTGTTCGGGCAGGCCCTTGGCCCGGGCGGTCAGGATGTAGTCCTGGCGCAGCACCTCGAGCATGGACGAGCGCAGAAAGCGCGACATGCCGGCCAGACTCCCGAAGGTATAAATGAATATGGGCAGCAGCAGATGCCGGCCCAGGTCGGCCAGCTTGCCCAGGGGCGAAAGCATGGCATAGTCCATGGAGGTCAGGCCGGAAATCGGCAGTATGGGCCAGTAGATGCCGAAAAGGAGCATGAGCAGCAGGGCCAGCCAGAAGCCGGGCATGGCGAAGCCGACAAAGACCAGCACCGTGGCGGAGCGGTCGAACAGTCCGCCCTGGCGCCGGGCCGAGATGACGCCGATGGGCACGGCGATGGCCAGGGTGAGCACCAGCGAAATGATGTTCATGGAAAAGGTCAGGGGCAGCCGCTCGCGGATCTTGTCCCAGACGGGCCGGTGGTCGCCGGAGAGGGATTGGCCGAAGTCGAAGCGGACGAGCTTGCCGAGCCAATCCACATATTGCACGGGCAACGGCCGGTCGAGCCCATAGAGCTTTTCGAGCCGGGCCCGGGTTTCGGCCGTGGCCAGGGGATTGAGCGTGGTCTGCATGTCCGTGGGCGAGCCCGGAGCCAGATGGATGACGGCGAAGCTGATGAGGGTGATGCCGAAAAAGATGGCGGCCACCCAGAGGATTTTCCGCAGCAGGCGTTTGACCAGGGCGAGCACGTGTATCGGACTCCTTGGGGTGCGTTCAGCGGACAGACCCCGGGCGATTTGTACGGGAAACGGGTTCGGAAGAAAAGAGTGCGAAAAAAAGTGACCGGGCCGGGAAAAACCGCTTGACTTTTCCCGGCCCAAGCGTAGATTCGCTTCTCGCTGCGGGGCTGTAGCTCAGTTGGGAGAGCGCTTGAATGGCATTCAAGAGGTCGTGGGTTCGATTCCCTCCAGCTCCACCAAAGATTTCTCCCAGAAAATCGGCCGGTTAACTCATAAAGTTGACCGGCCCTTTTTTTTGGGTTGTCAACCTCCTGGTGAACCTTGGGTTGACCGCGATGTTGGAGAGAACTGTTTAATCCGCTGTAATCACTGTATATGATGGTGTATGAAGCGGATCAATGTCAACTTCTGATTACCCGGCCCCCTCCGACATCCTCCTTTAAAATTCCCATGCACCCTTCATCGCCGAATGAGACATGATGTACGGGGTGATGTTTCATTTTTCGCTTATCCAACAAAAATTTAAGGAGGGACATTTCTGCCCCTCCTCGTTCAGTTTGTTTTCCCGGCGGTTCCGCTAGTCCAGTTCCGGCAGGAGGGCGGCGGCCCGTTCCTCGTCACCCGGCATGATGTGACCGTATCGCCCCAGCGTCATGCTCGGATTCGAATGCCCCATCATAGCACTGACGGTCCTCACAGACGCCCCCTTGGACAGCAGCGTAGAACAGAATAAATGCCTAATATCATAAGAGATAATGTCATCTGCGACGCCGGCGGTCTTGCACGCGGTTCTGAAGGCTTTGTTGATGCGCTTGACCTGACGCCCCTGGTATTCCACCAGATACGGCGTCTGAGCCTCAGCCTTCTTGCGTTCAAGCTTTTCCAGGAACTTCGGAGACACCTTCACGCGTCTCCAGGTCTTGGTTTTCCTGCCGTAGACCCGGACATAGCCGTTTTCCCAATCCACGTGTTTCCACTCCAGGGCTAGCAGCTCGGACTGTCCGGTGCGGACACCGAGATTGTACGCCACCTCCACCGCCCATGCGAGGTGCGGCGGGGCCGCTTCGATGATCTTCTTCACGTCCTCGTGGGTGAGCTTGAAGTCCTTGGGAGCTTCCTTTCGCTTGGACCAGAGCTCAAGCGGATTGCGGGTAATGTACCGGTGTCTCACCGCCCACTGGAACATGCACTTGAGATAGCTCAGGTATCTGTCCACGGTGATCGGTGAACGGCCCTTACGGATACGGTGGATGAAATTGACCAGATACTGCTGGGTCAACTGATCCACCGGCACCACTCCGATTTCCGGAAGGATTTCCTTGTTCAGTATATGGGCGAAATCATCGACCCAGAGTGCACGGCCGGCAGCTTTCTTGTCCTGGTGCCATGCTACAGCGATCTGATCCGCATAGACGGGCTGTCCAGGCTGAAACGGTGTCGAGGATGACACCTCCTGGGCCTGGGCCTGGGCCTGGGCCTGCTTCTTGTTCTTCACGGCGAGGTCGAAAGCATTCGCTTCGGCGAGAGCTTTAGCCCCCTTGCCGAAAGTTCGGTTTTGCTGCTTACCCTTGTCACGGTAGCGAACAAAGACGGTGCCATTGGCTCGTTCATGTACGCTCATGATTTTCCTCCTTACAGGGGAATGGTTTGGATTTTACGCTTCGCTGGCGTCACCACAGTGGGCTTCTCCAGGAAGCATTGAGGATCGATCATGAAAGCATCTAGATCAGACTGGGCGAACCTATTCTTGGTAGGCCCACGTCTTGGTATGCAAAATTTCTTCACAAGTGTGCGGAAGTAGTCGTAGTTGTAGTCAAGGTAGCGTGCTGCTGACTGCGTGGTGTGGTAGGGTCCAACGGGGGTGTTCTTGTCCATTGGGTGATCTTAAAACGTTGAGATAATTTGTAAATTAGTCTCGATTTATGCGACGAAGACCTCTGATATCCTCAAACACTCGCTTCAACATCTGCGTCAACTGCTTCATCATCGGCCCCCAAGCCTGGGGTGATGGAGGGAAATTTCTCAAACTTTTTTTTATTGCTTGGCCAAGGTGTGCTTGGCGGCAAACCAGCTGAAATTATCCCTTTATTTTAAATATCTGTTTCAATAAGACATAAACAACGGCAAAAGGCGTAGGCCTTCGGCCGTTATAAATACTAAATCAATAGAATAGCTGGGTTGTTTGCTGAGAATGTATACTTGAACTTGTAGTATTTTTATAAATTCTATGATTTGTACTATTTTGACTAGTTATTGAAAAATAAAAAAGCTCATCCTTGGTGAAGGACAAGCTTTTCTAGCATTTTGGCTGATTCTAAGCATCAATTGTATGTTGACACCTAGAATCAGCCCCAAGATCGAATGAATTATCGCTAATCTAAGCTTCTTGTTCTTTCTGTACGTTCGGTTTTCCCGAATACAGCTAGATGAGATGATGCAGAGCTAGACAACTGGGTTGTTTTATATGGTAATTTTAAAGTTTTAACACTTTGTTTGATCAATCATTTAAGTATTTTCAGTTAATTGCTTATTAGAATACAACTGGATAGTTTACTGCATCATCTCATGGTTCCTTACGAACCGCAGCCGCCCATTGGTACAAATATTCCTTATCTTTCATGTACTTATGGGCTTCCCGTGGTCAAATCGGCGTCCGTCTTTTCAACATCCCGAGCATAATCGCTTCAATACGTTGTAATGATTTCTCATTAGATTTCGAACGGCCATGTTTCTCATCTAACGTATTGGCCACCACTGCTTCATCTCTAAGGATTTCGGGCTACTGAATCGTCTCAACCACTTACTTGCCTTGATTGCTCAATAGCAAGTTGGTTCATCTCATGGATTTTGATTCAAAAGGACGTGATCATCCTCTTTTTCATGAGACTCTTTATTTTTTGACTTTCTAGTTCATCTGAACAGCTTGTTCTAGATGAACCTGGACAGGGATTCTTCACGGCTCCCATGGCCTATATTTTGTTTGTATTCGATAAGATATTTTAAATGCTTATTGAATTGATCAGAGTGTATAAAGTTTAATATCTGTCAGATATCACTGGAACTAACACTGTCTATCGCCTGCGTCATGTCATGTATTTTTATTGTATCTTTAAATATATCATTCAGAAAAATCAATTTTAGAAGGAACAAAATAATTTCATATGGTATATTAGAAGGTAGTAAGTATGGACAGGGGGAGGTGTTGTGTTGATATTAAAATATAATTATTTATTTAAATTTATTATTAATTTTCTATTTCTATATATTGTACTGTAGGATAAGTTACTAAACCTAGTAATATTATCTAATGTTATTTCTTTGTTCATAGACTCTAGTTTCAATATAGTTCTATTGATTTCATCTAAGGTTTTATTTATTCTTATCTGATTAGTGTATTTTGCACCACTGGACTGGTTAGTTTTTATGTACTCTTTGTTCTTAATGTCTTCTTTGTCTTTATTCGTATTCTTTTCTAATTTCATAGTGCCAATATTTTTCATATACTGTTTCAAGCTAGGATCAAGTCTATGCTTCCAAACCCATTTATATATTGATCTTGATATGCTTAGTACTTCTCCTCTGCTAAAATCTAAATTTGCACCGTTTGTCCATATATTTTCAGCAGTGTATCCTAAGCAGATTGAATCTACTTCTCGTTTAAATTTATCGATGTCATTAAAATATTTTACTATCTGATATGCTAGTTTTCTACATACATGGAAGACTTGCATGTGACGACCCTCATAGATACTGTCGTTGTCCTGTTCGTATAAATTTCTAGGTAAATCTACAAATTCGGCTAAATATTCTAAGTTGTAAACGTTATTAGACCATATAGTGTACCATTTTGTAGAAAATGGGTTTTTGATGGCATGTCCAGTATAACCTTTGTCTGATTCTAGTTTGTTTTGGTATCCAGCAGTTACAGATTTATAAAACCTAATGGCTTTATGACTTATATTTATTGTTTGGTTATCTAACGGCACTAGTACAGGATTGACTAGCTCGTATAAGTATTGGGCATGTCTATTTTCTTTGTTCATGATCCTGATTGTTGGTTCTGGAAGATAAAGATCATCCCAAGCAAATAAAGCCATGTCATAATCAAGATCAAGAGATATGTATGGCCGTTTCTGAGTAGGTAATTGGATGTAGTTTGCCGTTTTAATTATATTTTGCTTGTCAGAAACTTTGTTAATTATTTTAGTATATCCCCATCTTGGCCGTTCAGGTAAATAATCATAAAATCTACGCTTAGAATCATCTGGCATTTTCATAACTCTTATCCTTTAAGTTGTTTCTAAGTTTCTGTTCTGGTCAATTTATATCTATACTTGTTTGTTTGGAAATTTGGAAAGCTAATATTAATGAATGTAACAAAAATATATAGAAATAGCAATGTGATGTTGGGAGAAAACAATTATTCTGTTTTCCTTTAAACTTGTTGGCGTACCGGTGGTACGTCTATTTATTTTTTCGTGTATAGCTCTCTATAGTAGATTTTAGAAAGTATTCTCTTCTTTTCAATATATTTAGTAAGGTTTACTGAATGAGGCAAAGAAGGCCTACAGTAGGAGAGCAGTATGAAGATTGCTTTTTAGTAAGTATTCTTGTGTCTTATTGATTAAAAAAATTCGAACTCGGGTTTGGCCAGATTATACGTATCGAGGTCTATCTTTATCTATACCAAAATTATTTTCCCGGTAAGTTCCATGGGGTGATGGAGCGAAATCGCTTTCTTGGGTAAAAGCACGAAACGGCTATGTCTTCTATGACAGCTTTCTCCGACAACAACAGTTAGTTACTGACTCATTTCTTCGTCTTTGTTTCAGGGTAGAATTTCTCCGGGCGGTTGCCGGGATTGGTTTTTTCTACATGATTTATATGAGTTAGAGCAAATTCAGCCTGCCCCGGCATTGTCGTGTAGCGAGTGAGTGTGGATTGGGGAGTGGGCTGGAGCTATTTCAGAACTCGCTTTTACCACTTTGACCCTCGAATAGCAGGGGTGGTGCCGAATAATCCCGGCTGAGACTTTTCAATTTACCACTGGGGCAATGAATAGTCTGCTTATTGATCAGTTTTAAACCACTTTTGTTCGAAGCGGTGCGCAGCTATTTCCTCTGGAATTCGTATGAAATTGCTACGTGTCAAATCGAAGAATATCTCATTATTTTAGAAAGTTAATCGTCTTCTGGCAACATCAGCGTAAAAACTGGCTCCCCATGATCACCGGGGCCGATGTGCGCGATAACATCCACCGTCACCGTCCGCCCTGGTTCCATGAGGAACGAGATCCTTACGGTAGCTCGATCCGCACCCGGCGAGCTGTTTCGTACAGAGCAGAGCACCAGGAAAAGCAGATCATGGAGACGGCCAGCCAAGCTTTGACCTTCGCCGCAGACGCCGGGCGGTTCGACGTATCCATGGTAAAGGGTTGCGGTTACTGCGGTATGGACCTTGAATCCGACAGCTCTGGCGGCGTCGGTGACATCAACGAGAACTCCGTCTTCTATTGCTTGTTTTCGTGTGTATGAATAAATAAGATTCCAATCGTTATCAAGGGTCATCCTGGTTCTCCCTTTCTATGTTTGTTAGAGCGGCATCGAGTTTCATTCGAAATATACCGCATAATTCCAGTCCTATTTCTGCCCATGACCGAGTTATATCATCGGGTATTCCTTCCGATTGTTTGCTCATGATCTTGAAAAGTTGTTCGATTGGGTGAAATCCTGTAATTATATCAGATTTCAAGTCAAGCCGTGTTTCTTCTGGAAGCTTCATAACAATCCTTTGTTCTGGTAATTTTGTTATAATTCTTGTTTTTATAAAATATACTGGATGTATGAACTCCGCAGGATACTATTGCTAGCACCCTGCGAAGTGGAATAAGAGCTATTCGTCGGATGCGTCGTTCATCTCTTGAACGAATTGCTCTTGGTCGGCAGGTGACATCCTTTCAAAGGAATCGTACATCTCCTGACGTTCAGGATCTGGACCAAGGTCAGGTGCACCAGGAATATCAACGGGACCGAAAGGATTCTCAGCCATTTGAACAACCTCCAAGTTAAAGTCGGAAAACAGTAGGATAAGCACACGGTCCAACAAGACAGGGGCCTAGGGTGAGAGTATCCTCGTTTCGGGGGCTTGGTCACGGGGGCAGAATGACCAGTTGGCGGACCCGGCCGGGGCGGTCGCCGACAGGGAGTATACGGGGATTTCCGGGGAGTTTGGTCGGGAGGGGAGTCCTAGGCGGCGGCGACGCTGAAAAACCCCAGGAAGGGGCCCTAGGGCTCTTTGATTTTACAGTGAGAATATAAGTTTTAAATCATCCTTCAGCTTTGCAAAAAACTTTGTGAATTCATTTGATTTATACCCGTCAAACATGACATCCTTTAGCAATGTTTCCCAGGAAGTCGGTTTTGGAAACCATCCGGCAGGGTTAACTCCGTCAATTTGGTCGCCTAGAACGTGGTACATACTTCCCTTCTCTTCATACAATATGTAGACAATGTCGTGATAAGGGTAAGAGATTTGATAACTTCCCCAGAATAAAAAATTAAAATTTTCAATTCTATTTGAATGAGTTATGGAGTAAAAAAGATCTTTCCTGAACTCTTTTTTAAAACGCTTCCCGTATAATTTTTCAATAGCATGTATGAATTCTATCTTGTCGTCGTAGTAGGTGTTTTCAAACTGCATAATTATCGGCACAACTTCTTTCTGTATGTCTTTTATTCTGCACAATTTTTCTAGCTCGGTCTTGCTGGTGTCGACCTTGGACTGGAATGTTTGGATCATGTCAACAGCACTGTCTTCATACCATAGTGCTGAACCCAATCGGTCTTTCCAAAACTCTTTCACTTCTATAAGTTCAACTCCAAAATTTTGGCAACATGAGTTAGGATAGTACTTCAAAACATCATGGTGATTATAAATACCTTTTTGAGTAGAATTCAAACCATTCTTTAAGACAATTTTATCTTCTGAGTCATCCATTTCTTAAAATCCTTATCCCAGGGATTCATAGTGGCGGATATTGGCTTCAATTTCGTCGAGGACTTCCTTGGGTGCTTCAGTTTGGTATAGATACCTCCGTTTCAGGGGAGGCGTCAATGCGATCTGTCATAGCCGATTGCTGTTCCAATATTCTGTAAAATCAGATTTTTTTGCCATAGAGCTTGGATTGGAGGTGTCCGGCCGGAGATGAGTGGGGCGGATGCGTGGTCAGGCCCGATACAACCCGGCACACTCGCCTGAGCAAAATTTTCTTAAAGTTGAAAGGTTGGTTAAGAAATCTATTGACAAGAAATTTCCGGAGTGGTTTAAATAGTAATAGCTTTACGAGTTCAACATCTAACTGAGGTAAATTGCTATGGGAATGCAGTTTTATACGGGAAAGTTGGTTCCATCTAAAACTCTACAAAAAATTAAAGGTCCTGGAGTTTCTATTTCTTTTAGCCGTTCGCAGGTCACTTTTAACAAAGAAGCTTCAGATCTAATGGGTCTTGTTGAAAAAGAAACTTTTGTTCTTGTTGGGTTTGATAGCGATAAGATGCAAGTCGGCTTTAAAGTTTCTAAGGAAAAGACTGAAAGCAATGCCGTTGTTGAAAAGAAAGTTGTGAAAATACCTAAAGCACCTGAATATATGTTTATAAAAGTTGCATCCGTTTTAGAAGTTATTAAAGAAATACCGCGTAAAGGTGTTCACAAATATCCTCTGCACAAATCTGATGCAGAGTATTTTTATATCAACATTTCTGAAGGGAATATGGTTCCTGTGAAAGAAAAAAAATCTGATAGTCAAAAATAATAGTCTACAGAAAGATAAACCCACGTCAGTCATCTTCTTGTGGTTGGCGTGGGTTTTTTATTAAAAAAAGTATCTTGATCCCAACAAATCGTGCTTTTAGATATAGTATTTATACTGACTTTAGTGAGTTAGATAGTTTGTATTATTAGAGTATGTAAAAATTTTATATAAATTCTTATTCTCTTTTAATTATTCTAGATTTTTCTGCTCTATGAAAATAGATGAGGAGCCACAGCTATAATTGCTGTGACTCCCCTTTTTACCCTTCAACCGGAATGTTCTCGGAGAATTCGTTGTGATCTTCTTGGCCAGTGCCAATGCCAGTTCGTGTGAGAAGGATTTGTTCCTTTTCTTCATCGAACTCCATGCGAAACTCGGTATGCTCGGGATATTCAATCCCAGCAGCCTTGAGCTTTGAGAAGCTCAGCTTTATACCATGTTTGGTCAATCGGACCTGAGTAGAAGTTCTTTCGTACAATCCAGGGAGTGACATAAGACTTTGTGATTCGACGGAAAGTCGCATCAAATGTTGACGCAAGCTTTGCATCGAACTTAATCCGAGTTCTTTCTTAGCTTCCATAGCGGAAACGCCAGATTCGCACAGTTGTCGAAGCTTGACGGGATCGTACTTCGATTCCATCACTTGCTTCTTGATCTCGGTAGAATTTTTCTTTGCCATTAGAGATACCTCCTGAGAGTTGTTACTAGAAAATATCTCTATGAAGGTGAGCAAAGAATCATAAGAAATCTATGGCGTAAATGCTAGGATTTACAGGTATACCAGTTTAAACCGGGATATTCTCCCCATTCCTGCGTTTTGGGTGGTTTTGGGTCCTAGGGTCCAGGATTTTGGAAAACTCGCAAATTTGGGGGTGTCCCGCGCGAAGCCAACCCCCAGGACCATCCCCACGGCCAGGCCCCGGGGGTGGAGAATCGGAAGGGTCTGAAAGTGGTGGACAATACGATCTAGGGCAGCGATTCTCTGGAAGACAAATTTTCAAACAGTGATGACCGCACTCCAGGTATTTCTCTTGGAGAGCATGGTGTTTTGCAGTCTGAGTATAAGTATTAAAAAAAATAGAAAACAAAGAAATGTTCATCAAGTATTGATAAGAGAAAATTTTAAACAATTTGATTAATTTTTAATTTTTAAGTTCTTCAACAGCAAGTAAGTCAAGAAAGTTTCATGTAAATTTTACTGATGAACATTTCTTGTGTTTTGTGTGTGGTAATGTAAGCAACATTGAAGAAGTTGTTTTTTTGTAACGTAAAGACTTTCGGTATTTGACCTATGTCTGATATGGATAGTCTAGTGTGCTCCAGTTTTAGGTCTGCGAAAAAAATTTAACACATAGGTATATAATATGAATTTTCTTCCACTCCTGACGAATGAATACATTAAGTCTATTTGGGGTTCTGAGTTTGCTAATTTTATGAGTTCAGGTGTGGATAAGGAGCTTCTTGCCAGGTTTGCTTCTTGGGATAAGAGGGATAAATCTTTAAGTGAAACGCAGTTAGAGCAGACTTTTATTAATCTTTTTTTCGTAGACACATGGGGATATTGGGGAACTGGATCTCGTGGGAATAGTTCTCAGTACACTCTTTGTCCTCAGTATAAAATTATTAGTGCAGGTCAACAAGGTGGACGTGGTTCGGCAGACTTAGCTTTAGGTTTCTTTGCAACAGAAGATTTGAATTCTATTCCGCAAGTTTTGTGTGAGTTCAAAGATATAAAATCTAGCTTAGATGCTCCTCAAAGAAGAGAAGGAAATGATAGATCTCCAGTAAAGCAATGTTTTGACTACCTTAAGTATTCATTTGATGCTACTGACAGCAATTCTAAGGTTGTTCCGTCTTGGGCAATAGTCACAGACATGAATGAGTTTAGATTGTATTCAAGAAAACTTGGAATGAGTTCATTTCAACAATTTTTTATAAGAAGGATGTCGAAATCAGTATCGACTACCTTGCTTGAAGATACTGAAAATGGGGCATTGCAACGGTTTCTCTTTAGGAAAATGTTTAACGTAGAAATGTTGCTTGCAGATTTCGGCAAATCAAAACTTGAAAAGATAATAGAAGATCAAAAACTACAAGAAAAAAATCTTGAAAAGGAATTTTACAAAGATTACCAAGGATATAGAGAGTTTGTTTTTTCGTCGATACAAGTTTCGAATAAAGATACATACGATGGAACACCCGGTAAATTGGTTCAGCTGACGCAGAGATTTTTGGATCGATGTATTTTTATACTATTTTGTGAAGACATGGGTAGCGGATTATATTTCCCAACTAATTTGCTTCGTAATGTTTTAATAGATCAAAGTAAGCAGCAGTATTACGATGGCGAACACGATAATATTTGGAGTTTAGTAAAGCAATTGTTTAAATCAATGAGGACCGGGGGGGCTTTTACGGATGAATTTTTAATACCTCATTTTAACGGAGGTTTATTCTCTGAATTGCCTGAGTTAGAAAATCTTAAAATTCCTAATAAGATATTTTGTGCAAAAGGGCAAGGTGAGAGTGTCACTTCTCTCCTAGGACACAGAAACACCCTCCTATATTTTTCATCGAAGTATAACTTTGGTGCAAGTGGTGAAACTGGCGAAAAGACTATAACACTTTATACGCTTGGAAGAATATTCGAGCAGTCTATTACAGATTTAGAGTATATGGAGTCAGAAGCAGAAGGTAGAACTTCAATTGCGCATCTAAATAAGCGAAAAAGAAACGGAGTTTATTACACACCCGAATGGGTCACAGAGTATATAGTACGTGAGACAATTGGAGCGTGGCTTTCTGACAGGAGAAAAGAGATTGGTCTAGAAATTGGTATTGATTTTTCACAGAAAGCGCAAGATGAGTATGCTCGATACTTATCTAGTGCAAGAAAGAATAAAAAGAAACCAACTAATGAGATAACTGAATATTTAGATAAGCTTTCAGTCTATAGGGATTGTGTTGAGAACTTGAAAGTATTAGACCCGTCCTGTGGATCAGGGGCATTTTTGATCCAAGCTTTGAATTATTTGTTGTCGGTAAGAACTCAAATCGCTCTTGAAGTTGAACGTATTGAAGGAAGAAGGTATCTATTTGATGTTGATACAGCTATTCGTGAAATTCTTTCAAAAAATATTTATGGCGTTGATCTTAATCCTGAATCTGTTGAAATAACTCAACTTGCGCTTTGGTTGAATACTGCCGTTCCTGGAAAACCTCTGAGTAATCTTGATAAACATATAAGAAATGGAAACTCTTTAGTTGGTCCTGATTTTGTAAGTTTTTACAACGAACAATACCGAGAGCAGGCCAGCCTGTTTGATGATTTGACAGATGTAAGAAAAGAAAAAATAAATTTTTTTGATTGGGAAACATCATTTCCTGAAGTTTTTACTGAAACAAAAGAAAAACATGATCGTGGTTTTGATTGTATTGTTGGTAATCCTCCATATGTTAAGCTTCAGAATTTTAGAAAGATAAATAGAGAAGAATCTGATTATTTTGTGTTGAATAAGTTGTCTGACGGAACTTATTTGTATAAAAGTGCGCAAACTGGAAACTTTGATCTTTATCTATTATTTATTGAAAAAGGATTGTATCTTTTAAATGGAAAAGGTAGGATGGGGTATATTGCTCCTAACGTTTGGTTGAAAAATGATTATGGTAAAGGTTTGCGTAGACTTGTCAAATGTAGTTCATGTATGGATCGTTGGATAGATTTTCAAAGCTACCAAGTTTTTGAGGAGGCAACAACTTATACTGCGATACAGTTTTTTAAAAAATCAGAGAACTCTGGAGTAAGATTTGAAATATCTCCAAAAGGCGAAATTTCATATATAGATTGGTCGAAGTCGAATTTTATAGAAACAGAAAAATTGTCGGATGATGATACTTGGAGCTTTATGCCTGCTGCTGAACGAAATTTGATTAAAAAGTTGGGAGAAAACTCTGACGCTTTGATCGATTCAAATTGTCAAATTGTTGTTGGTTTGCAGACGAGTGCAGATAGTATATATCATCTGGAACGGGTAGAATCAGGATTGTACAAACAGTTTGGGTGTGGGCAAGAAGAACTAAACTATAGAATTGAGGATGATATCATGCATCCTCTTGTGTCTGGTCCAGATGCCAAGCGATATCAAAATCCAAATTTAAATAAGTATATACTTTTCCCCTATTTTGTAGATTCTGGTGAAGCTCGCTTGTACACAAGTTTAGAAATGCAAGAATTGTATCCCAATGCATGGTCATACTTGCTAATGTTTGAAGACAGTCTTCGTTCAAGAGAAAATGGTTTGCTAGATGATGATGAAAGTTGGTGGGCCTATGGAAGGAATCAGAGTCTGACGAACCAGAAAGCTTCGAAATTATGCGTAGCACAAACTGTTAAAAAATTAGAAATATTTTTTGATAATAAAGGTGAATTTTTTATTAATAATGTTCGAGTAAACGGAATACTTGTAGATTCAGAAGAAGATGGATGGTATCTTCTTGGCGTCCTTAATAGTCCTTCTCCTGACTTTGTGTTTAGGAGAATATCAACTCCGAAAGCTAATGGTTATTACGAATCAAATAAGCAGTATATAGCTCCATTGCCAATTCCTAAAGCGAATGCTGTTCAAAAGAATCAAGTCGTGAATTTTGCCAAACAGCTTCAATCCTTAACAACTGAACGTCGGGACATCGTGTCCCAGTTGCAATCGCGCTTGGATGGTCCACATTGTTTATCCGAGAAGATGGACGAAAGTTGGATTTGGGCCGAAGTTAAAACTATAAAAAAGTGGAAGGAGCAAGCTCCAGAAAATCTTGGCGGTCGGGAGAAAACTCAATGGGCCAGAGAGCAACGTGAAGCAAAGATTTTAGAACGCTTAGAAAAAATAGATAGTTTTCTTAGTCCTGATTCTGAATTGACTGTCAAAGAAAGTAATGGTGAAGTTTCTCTTGAAATAAAAGAACAAGTTGAAATATCCGCCTTTGTTTCTCCAAGTCAAGGAAAATTTCTTGCTGCACAATGGGAGCAAATTGCAAGAACTACAAATATTACAGAAAAATTTCAGTCAAAGACTTTTATAAAGCGTTTGCTAAATGTGCGTTCGTCTGAAAACGAATCTTTTGTAAATAATACTGTTGAACTAAATGAGAAAATTAAAAATTTAGATAGTCAACTGGTTGAGCTCGAAAGCAGTTTAAACTCGCTTGTGTATGAACTCTACGGCCTTACAGAAAATGAAATTACGATGATTGAAGCTGGCTAAGTTTTTTTAAAATTATTAGGGGGTTTAAATGTCTAGAGAGATTTGTCTGAATATATGGATAGTAATTAGCGAAGAGACTGGAATGGTTAAGTCTCTCGGAGGCCGGATGTATTATCTTGATGGTACTGATGAACAAAAAACGTCGGTTTTGAAATTTCTCGCTGAATCTGACTTTGCAATGGCATTCAAGATGCCAATTCCAGAGAATTACGTAGTCAACAACGGTGATGAAGTCATAACAGGTGCCGTTACGCCTGGCGAGCTGGATGACATATCTTCACCGATTTATGAAGAATTCTATCGATTTTTAGACAATCAGAAGGTCAGTCTCGCAAGTCTTGATGGTTTTGATTGCTTTATCACTGAAAGAATTCCTGAAAATCCTTTGTATGTCATAACTCCGTTGCTTGAAGGGGAGTTTGGAGACATCTCTTTGTTTAGAGGGAGCAGATAAAATGTTTTGTAAAAAACAATAAATTTTTAAGTTCGTAAAAATAAACAAAGAGTTTTGAAAGTTTGAAAATTATATAAAATTGCAACCAATATGGAAAGGAAAGATGACCTATAAAAATGAAACTACTACATTTGCGTCTAAAGACAATATCAAATGGTTGCGGCAAAGAGCTTTGGGTAGACCAGTTTATCAAGATGTTGGAGTTGAAGAAATTGATATTACTGTGGCAAAGTCTTTGTATCATATGATTTCATCAATTGTCTTTTCTCCCATTGACTTGCTGAAAATACTAAAAGAGGAAACCCCGTTGCCTTATGAAACGTTTAAGAAAATTGAAGACTTTCTTATCTCATAGAAGCGCAACCGGAGTCCAACCCGAGGGCCAGGAGCCCAGCCAAGGAAACCCAGTGGTGCAAATGACTTGCTGACGGGAACGCGCAAGGCGAATGACCTGGATGAGCGAACCTCTTGAACGGCGGGGGGAAATAACAGCTCGAGCTGGGCGGCCCCCAGCTCATAACGGAGCAGCAACCGTGGTCAACCACCTGGTGAACCGGAAGCCTCTAACACCTATCCAACATCCCTTGCTAAATGTTGACAACCGAGGGAATAATTCAAGGAAATCCGAGGGTTTCTTTGGGTTTGCCTGGAATGGCATTCAAGAGGTCGTGGGTTCGATTCCCTCCAGCTCCACCAGAATGAATGCACGGGGTTAGGTGATAAGCCTAACCCCTTTTTCTTTTGGCCCCGCCAACACTGCGCCAACGGGTTTTGTTGG
>JAFABC010000236.1 GCA_023426275.1 Pseudomonadota bacterium
GGCCTGCGCCGTCCTGCCGGGCGTTGCGGCCGCGCGCGTCAACGCGGCCTGCGCCTCGGTGATCGTCCGCTACGACGCCGCGACCACGACCGCCCCGGCCATCCTGGCCGCCCTGCGCACGGCCCTCCCGGCCACCATCGGACACCCCGCCGCCACGCTGTCGGCCTGCCCGGCAGCGGCCTGCGCCTGCGCCGCGCCCGCACCGCAAAAAAACAGCGTGCGGCGACAGTTCGTCCGCTTTTTGTCGCTGACGGGCGTCATGACCTTCGTGTTCGTGCGCAAGGTCGTGTTCAAGGCGGCCGTGACCGAAGCGGCGCTGTCGCCCCTGGGCCTTGTCGCCCTGCTCGCGGCCTGGCCGGTGGCCCGGGAGTCGGTGCGCCACCTGCGGGGAAAACGCTTCACCCTGGAAGGCTTCCTGGCGGCGGGCTGCGCCGCGGCGGTCGTTTCGGGTCAGGCGCTCACGGCCCTGGAAATCCTGTGGATCCAAAGCGGGGCCGAAACGCTCAAAGCCTGGGTGTCCGAGCGCTCCCGCCGCTCCATTGCCGCCATTTTGGATCTCACGGCCAAAAACACCTTCATCCTGGCCGGCGAGGTGGAGGTCGAGGTGCCGGTGTCGGCGGTCAAACCGCGCGACACCGTGGTGCTGCACACGGGCGAAAAAATCTCCGTGGACGGCGAAATCACCTCGGGCGAGGCCCTGGTGGACGATTCGCCCATCACCGGCCGGGCCGAACCGGCCCACGTGCGCCGGGGGGACAAGGTGTTCGCCGGGGCCTACGTGCGCCAGGGCATCATCCACGTGCGGGTGGAATGCGTGGGCGACCGCACCTATCTGGCCCGCATCATGCGGCAGGTCGAGGACTCGCTGACCACCAAGGCCCCCATCGAATCCGTGGCCGACGCCCTGGCCCGGTCGCTGGTGCGCCTGGGCATCGTGGCCACCGCCGCCACCCTGCTTCTGACGGCCAGCCCCTGGCGGGCCTTCACCGTCATGCTGGTCATGGCCTGCCCCTGCGCCACCGTGCTTTCGGCGCAAACGGCCGTGTCCGCCGCCATTGCCGCGGCGGCCAAACGGGGCATCCTCATCAAGGGCGGCCGCTACCTGGAAGAGGTGGGCCAAGCCGCCGTAGTCTGCTTCGACAAGACCGGCACGCTCACCACCAACCAGCCCCGCATCGAGGCCATCCGCAACTTCTCCGACTTCAGCGAAAACGAGCTGCTGACCTGGGCCTATTCGGCCGAAATGCACAACCACCACCCCATCGCCCAGGCCATCCGCAACGAGGCCCTGGCCCGCGACATCGACCCCATCGCCCACGTGGTCTGCGACTTCACCCTGGGCAAGGGCGTGCGCGCCGTCATCGGCGAGGACGTCATCCGCCTGGGCAACCGCAAATACTGCGGCGAGGCGAAAATCCCCACGGCCGGCGTCATGGACGCCGTGCGCCCGCTCATGGACCGGGGCCTGACGGTCATCTTCCTGGCCAAAAACAAGGAGGTGCTGGCCGCCCTGGCCTTTGCCAACGAACCGCGCCCGGACGCCAGGGCCACCGTGGCCGCGCTCAAGCGCACGGGCGTTTCGCAAGTCTCGCTGGTCACGGGCGACGCCAAAAACACGGCCCTGGACCTGTGCCGCGAACTCGACATCACGGACTGCCACCACGGCGTGCTGCCCGAGCAAAAAGGGGCCATCGTCAACGCCCTGCGCCAGGGCGGCCGCAAGGTCATCATGGTCGGGGACGGCATCAACGACGCCCTGGCCCTGGCCGAGGCCGACATCGGCATCGCCATGAGCGCCGCCGGCGCGGACGTGGCCATCGAAGCGGCCGACATCGCGCTTGTGCGCGACGATCTCGGTGACATCCTCTACGTGCGCGAGCTCAGCCGCCGCACCCTGGCCATCGCCCGGCAGAACTTCTGGCTGGCCACCAGCACCAACCTCGGCGGCGCGGCCTTCGGGGCCCTGGGGCTGTTGTCCCCGGTGGCCGCCGGGTTGCTGCACATCGCGCACACCCTGGGCGTGCTGGCCAATTCATCCCGGCTGCTGCTCCCCCCGGCCCCGGCCGGATTCTCCCCCGCGCCGGACCAACCACAACCGCTTCCTTCGGATGGTGCCACGACATGACCATGCAAGACCTGCTCGAACTGCGAGACCTCATTTCCATCGCCCACCACGTGCCGGGCCGGCTGCGGCTGCGCCTGGACCCGGCCATCCGCAACCACGGGGCCGCCCGCGAACTGGAAGGACTGGCCGGCAACGGCAGCGGCATCCTGGCCACCCGGCTCAACCCCGTGGCCCGCTCCCTGGTGGTGGAATACGATCCCCGGCGCATCGAGGCCGGGCAACTGGAGGCTTTTCTGGCCGGCGCGGACCCCGCCGTGACGGACGGGCTGGCCGAAACCCTCGCCAAAGTCTTTGGCGTGACACCCCAAGCCTAGAGGAGAGTTGTATCCATGGAACACGAAAAGCATCGGGAAGACGTCGCCATGGCCGCGTCCATGGCCGGACCGCAGGCGGCAGGCGTCCCCGCCGGCCCGGGCGCGCCGGCACGCGAAACCGACGGGCAGGAAGGCGAACGCAAACGGCAGGGACAAGGCGCCGCTTCCGGCAACGGTTACGCCGCCCCGGCCGGTCCCGAAGGCTACGCCGCCCCGCAGGGCTATGGCCAGCCGCAGGGGCCGGCCGACGCCCAGGGCTTTTCCGCCGCCCCGCAAGGGTATGCCGCGCCCCAGGGGTATGGCCCGACGCCGACGGCCGGGCCGCAGGCCTTCGCCGCCGCCCCCCATGGCTATGCCGCGCCCCAGGGCGTGCCGCAGGCCCCCTGGTCGGCCGGCCCCATGGGCCAGCCCTTTGCCGGGCCCGGCCATGCGCCCACGGGACACGCCCCGGCCGCCGGCCATGCCTGCTCTTGCGGCCAGCATGAAGCGGCCGCGCCCCAGGGCGCGCCCTTTGCCGGCCCGCAGCCCGGCATGACCGCCGGGCAAGTACAGGGACCGGCTTTCGGCCCCCATCCCGGCATGGCCGCCGGCCCCCATCCCGGCATGATGGGCGGCCCGCAACCCGGCATGGCCGCCGGTCCGCAGTCCGGCATGGCGTATGGTCCGCAGCCCGGCATGGCGGCGTATGGTCCCCAGCCCCATGACGACGGTTGCGACGGGAAAAAGGGGCCGTTCGGCGGCTTTGCCGGACCGGCCGGGTTCGGCGCGCCGGCCTTCGCGGCCGCGGCCGGCCTTGGCGGCGAGGACTACCAGCACCTGCAAAACCGCTACGGCCAGATGCTGGCCATGTGCGGCGACCTCATGCAGGGCAAGGCCGATCCGGCCAGGATCGCGTCCTTTCTCTCGACCGGCGGCACCCATTTCTGGAAGGGCGCCATCGTCGGGGCGCTCGTCACCTTCGTGCTGACCAACGGCGCGGTCAAATCCGCCCTCGGCGACAGCGTCGCGGCCATCTTCGGCGGGTCCAAATCCGAACAGCCTTCCGCCTAAACCGCCCAACCACCCCAAAAGGAACACACATGTACGCCTTCCAGTACAACCAGACCTATCCCACCCAGACGCGCCTTTCCAACCTGCCCGTGGGGGCCGTGACCGCCATGGGCCTTGTCGGCGCCATGCTCGGCGGCGTGGCCGCGGCCGCCCGCGACCTGCGCGCCACCAGGGACGGCACCATGACCCGCAACGAGGCCATGGGCGACGTGGTCAAGGAAGCGGTCGGCACGGGACTGGCCACGGCCGTGGGCACGGCCGCCGGCGGCCTGGTCTTTCGCAACGGAGCCCTGGCCCTGGCCACCATGGCCGTGGTCGGCGTGGGCACGAAATATCTCTATGACGGCGTGGTGAATGCCGCCTGCCGGACCAAAACCGACGCCGCCGCCCCGGTGCGCGCCACCAACAAAAAGTCCTGATCGGAGCACGCCATGTCCCATCCGTATCCACAGTATCCGTATCAATACGCCCAGTCCGCCGCCGGCGCCCAGTTCCAAGGCTGGCCGGCTCCCGGCACCGCGTCCGGCGCGTCCTTCCCCGCCGCCCCGGCTCCCCAGGCCCAGGCTTCATGGACACAGGGCTGGCTGGCCTTCTCCGACCCCGGCTACGTCAAGGGCCTGCTCCTTGGCGCGGGGCTGGCCTATGTCCTGACCAACCCCACGGTGCAGCGGGCCCTGGTCAAGGGCGCGGTAACGCTTTGGACCACGGTCCAGGGCGGGGTCGAGGAGGTCAAGGAGCAGATCCAGGACATCAAGGCCGAAATGAGCATGAAGCACGATGCGAAACAGGAGTAACGCCACGCCGGCCGGCCAACGCGAGGCGGCCAAGCTCGGCATGGCCGTCTCCCTGGGCACGCTGGTGACCACGGGCCTGCTCTCCCGCCTGTCGGGAACGTGGAGCCCGGGGGCGCGCAACCTGCACCTGTGCGCGGGCGTCGCCCTGGTCGGCTTCTCCTACTGGCATTGGACGCTCTACCAACCAACCGCGCTCTCCAAAGGACGCTTCGCATGACATACGCCCCGGCGCTGACCGCGCCCGGGACGCGC
>JAFABC010000247.1 GCA_023426275.1 Pseudomonadota bacterium
CCCCTTTCGGGAGGGTCCGGGAGGGGGTGACCCCCTCCCGGCCGCCGGAGGCATTCCTCGTCGTATTATGCCACCGCAGGATTGCGGCGGACGACTTCCTGGGCCAGGGACAGATAGGCTTCGGCGCCTCGGGATTTGATGTCGTGGGTGAGCACGGGCTTGCCGTAGCTCGGCGCTTCGGACAGGCGGATATTGCGCGGGATGAGCGTCTGAAAATAGAGCTTGGGAAAGCACTTCCAGATTTCCCGCTTGACGTGCCGGTTGAGCTTGTTGCGGCCGTCGTACATGGTCAGCACCACGCCGAGCAGGGTCAACCCGCTATTGAAGCGTTTGCGGACCTGATCGTAGGTGCGCAGCAGCTGGGCAATGCCTTCGAGGGCGTAGTATTCGCACTGCAGGGGCACGAGCAGCTCGGAGGCGGCGCACAGGGCATTGAGCGTCACCAGTCCGAGCGACGGCGGGCAGTCGAGCAGGATATACTCGTAGTCGTCGGCGACCTGATCGATGACCGCGCGCAGGTAGTATTCCCGCCGGGGCTTGTCCACCAGCTCGATATCCGCCGCCACCAGATCGGGTCCGGACGGCAGCACCTTCAGGCAGGGGAGTTCCGTGTCCACGATGGCCGTTTTGGCCAGGGTAGGCTCGTAGAGCACGGAGTAGAGATTTTCGCTGATATTTTCGGAGTAGACCGAAAGGCCGCTGCCGGCGTTCGCCTGGGGATCACAGTCGATCAGCAGCGTTTTTTTTTCCATGACCGCCAGGGAGGCGGCCAGATTCACGGCAGTAGTGGTTTTTCCCACGCCGCCCTTTTGGTTGGCGATGACGATAACGCGTGCCATGCACATTCTCCTTGACCCTGGTCGGCCCGAACTGAACGTTTGCCATCGCCCCCGGACTGTTTCACGTGAAACAGCCGGGTGGAACTAGTCGCGAAACATGCGGTGGCAAAACGACTGGGCATCATCCAGGGATTCGACGAGCATGACGCAGCCTTCCACATCGCCTTTCTTGACGGCGTTGAGCAGTTGTCCGGCCAGGTGGGAGAAATCTTCGGCCTCGTCCATCCAGTTCTCGGCGGCCAGCTGGTGCAGCTTGCGGGACAAGCGAACAAGGCGGTTTGCCGACTCTTCGTCCGGCAGATTCGCTTCCGCGACCTGGTTCTGGATGTGTGTGAAAACCTCTTCGAGATCACGTTTCGTGGTCTGGAATTCCATCACCCGGATCCGTCCTTGAAGCGGTTAAATTGTTTATCGTTCAAACGGGCTTAGTAGACCAAAAGCATCCTGTCAATATCAGCCGAGAAAATATTCCCGATACCAGTCGATGAACCGGGAAATACCTGTCTCAAGCGGCGTGTTGGGCTGAAAACCGACGTCATGGGCCAACTCATCCACATTGGCGCATGTCGCCGGTACATCGCCGGGTTGCAAGGGAAGCATTTCCATAACGGCTTTCTTCCCCAACGCCTTTTCAATACATTCGATAAAATACAGCAACGAAACACTGTTGTTGTTGCCGATGTTGTAGAGGCGATACGGTGCAACGCTGGTACCCGGATCGGGCGTGGCCGGATTCCAATCGGGATTTGGCGTGGCGGTATTGAACGTGACCCGGACAACGCCTTCCACAATGTCGTCGATGTAGGTGAAATCCCGTTTCATTTTCCCGTGATTGAACACCTGGATCGGCTTGTTTTCCAAAATGGCCTTCGTGAACAGGAACAAGGCCATGTCCGGCCGGCCCCAGGGGCCGTACACCGTGAAAAACCGCAGGCCCGTACAGGGCAGCCCGAACAGATAGCTGTAGGAATGGGCCATCAGTTCGTTGGACTTCTTGGAGGCGGCGTACAGGCTGATGGGATGGTCCACGTTGTCGTGAACCGAAAAAGGCATGGTCGTGTTGAGGCCGTAGACCGAGCTGGACGAGGCGAACACGAAGTGTTCCACGTGATGGTGCCGGCAGTTTTCCAGGATGTGGTAATAGCCGAGCACATTGGAATTGATGTAGTCGTCCGGGTGGGTCAGGCTGTGGCGCACCCCCGCCTGGGCGGCCAGATTGACCACGTGGGAGAAGCCGCCGGCGTCGAAGGCGGCATTGACCGCGGCCCGGTCGGCCATGTCGGCCTTGAGGAACGTGAACTTGGGATTTTCCCCGAGCAGGGCCAGACGGTCCTTTTTCAGGGCCACGGAATAGTAGGGGCTCAGATTGTCCAGGCCGGTGACGGCATGGCCCATGGACAGCAAACGGCGACACAGATGAAAGCCGATAAAACCGGCCGCGCCGGTGACAAGGATATTCATGGTTCCTTTGTGGGTGGCGGTGCAAGAACCCGCGGTTTGCGAAGCGTCCTTTGCCGCGGGCGGCGGGATTACGCGTCGCCTTCCTCGGCCGTGCCCTTCACGGCCTGTTCGGTATCATTCGTGGAAGACTGCTCCAGGCTGACGGACGAAGGCGCGGCTTGCGGATGCGCCGACGCGTCGTGGCCCGGAACATGAAAAAAAGAGCGGATAAAATCAAGAGGGACAGGTAAAATAGTCGCCGCATGACTTTCGGCGGCCATTTCCCGCATGGTTTGCAGATAGCGCAACTGCAGGGCCTCGGGCCGCACGGCAATGATCTCGGCGGCCTGGGCCAGCTTCGTGGCGGCCTGATATTCGCCCTCGGCATTGATGACCTTGGCCCGGCGCTCGCGTTCGGCCTCGGCCTGCTTGGCCATGGCCCGCTGCATTTCCTGGGGCAGGTCGATGTACTTGAGCTCCACCGTGGCCACCTTGATGCCCCAGGGGCCGGCGTGCAGATCCAAAATGCCCTGCACCTGCTCATTGACCTTGTCCCGGTGGGCCAGGATCTCGTCGAGCTCCACGCCGCCGCAGACGCTACGCAGGGTGGTCTGGGAAATCTGCGAGGTGGCGTACATGTAGTCCTCGACCTCCAGGATGGCCTTGGTCGGATCGACCACCCGGAAATACACCACCGCATTGACCTTGATGCTGACGTTGTCCCGGGTGATGACGTCCTGCGTGGGCACGTCCATGGCAAAGGTGCGCAGGGACAGCTTGGTCATGCGATCGATGATGGGAAACAGCAGGATCAGCCCCGGGCCCTTGACCCCGATGACGCGGCCCAGGCGGAAAATCACGCCCCGTTCGTATTCGTTGAGCACCCGAAGCGAAGTCACGAGCAGAAAAAGGACGATGGCGGCAACGGGAAGCAGGGCAAGCATGGCGGCCTCCGGGAATTAGGGTTCTCTGTCGTCGGGCAGGGCAACGTACAACAGCATGTCCCGCACGGCCACGACGCGCACATGGTCGCCGGGCAAAAGCCGGGCGGCGGGCAACGGGGCGGGAAGCGTCGGATCGAACACGGCGTCCCAGATCTCGCCCCGGATGAGCACCTTGCCGGCCTCGTTGTCCCAATGGCGCACGAGCGCTTCCTGGCCGATGAGGGCTTCCGAGCCGGTGCGGGGCTTTTGCCGCTGGGCCCGGGCCAGCAGCCAGCCGGCCGCGGCCAGGATGGCGGCCACGCCGATCACCGTGGGCGTGATCAGCGAAAGCGGCAGACCGCCCACGCCATTGCCGCGAAAGAGCATGACCGAACCGAGAAACAGCGCGGCCAGACCGGCCAGACTGAGCAGGCCGTAGCTCGTGATATGGACTTCGAGCAAAAAAAGCGCCCCCCCGAAAAGGAGCAGCAGCAGCCCGGCCGCGTTGGTCGGCAGCACCGACAGGGCGTAGAGCGCCGGCAGCAGGCACAGGCCGCCAAGCACGCCCGGCAGGATGGCTCCGGGCGTGGTCAACTCGAAGAAGATGCCGGCCACGCCGACAAGCAGCAAAATGTAGGCGACCTGCGGATCGAGCAGCCAGGCCAGCAGCTTGTGGCGCAGACCGGGCTCCACGGGGGTGACGGTCACTTGCGCGGCGGTGAAATGCGTAACACCCGTGGCTGTTTTCAGGCCGCGCGCGCCCATCTGGTCGAGGAAATCGGGCAGGCTGACGGCCAGATAATCCACCACCCGTTTGCCGACGGCCTCCATGGCCGTCAGATTGTCGGCCTTGGCCACCGCGCTTTGATACCAGACGGCATTGCGTCCCGTCCCCGTGGCCAGGGAGCGGACAAGGCTTTCGAGATCGTTGCGGACCTTGGCGTCCATGGTCTTGTTGAGGTCGCCCCCGCCAAGGCCCACGGGCGAGGCCGAGCCGATGGTCGTTTGCGGGGCCATGGCGTTGACCTGGGCGGCGGCCACGAGAAAGACCCCGGCCGAGGCGGCGCGCGCCCCGGACGGTCCCACCCAGATGGCCACGGGCACCGGGCTTTGCCGGATGGCCTTGACCATGCGCCGCATGACCTCCACGCTGCCGCCCGGCGTATCCAGGCGCACCAGCACCACCAGGGCGCCGATTTTGCGCGCCCGGGCCAGGACAGTCTCGAGCTGATCGGCCTGGATGGGGGAAATGGCGCCCTCCAGGTCCATGGACAGGGCCGTGCCCACGGTCGTTGCGGCAACGGCCAGTCCGGGAAGACCTGTCGCGCCCGGCAGCCACAGGGCGAGCAGCAGGCTACAGGTCGCCAAAAGTCGCCAGCACATGCTCCCAAGCCTCCTTGTCGCCGTGGATGAGGGCTTGCGGATCGGGCAGCCAGACCGTGCGGCCCGCCGGCAGGGACACGCCCTGCTCGTGCAGCCGGGCGGCGGCGTCCTGGCCGAAGACCGCCAGCACGGCCGGCCGCAGCCGCCTGAGCCCGGCCAGGAAAATGGCCAGATCGAGCGGATCGGCCAGATCTTCCAGCCCGAGCGGCCAAAAAGCCACCCGCCCCTTGCCGGACAACCCGCTTTTGGCCAGCAGCTCACGCCACATGGGGCCGCGCCGGGGATCGGCCCGTCCGGTCATGTCCAGGCCCAGGGCGGCGTAGGTGATGACCAGTTCCGGTTGCGCCGGGGCCGTGCGAAAGATTTTCGGCCAGGGCGCGGGCCAGTCGGCCGGATCGGCGGCAACGCCAATGGGCGGCGGGGCAACCATGGCCCGGGTCGGCGTTTCTCCCGGGCCGGCCGGTTCAGCCGGTTCAGCCGGTCCGACCGGTTCGACAGGTCCGGCCGGGGCAACGGCAGCGGCGGGCGCTTCGGCAACCACCGGCGCGGGCGCAGCCGGCCCGGACGCCCTGGCGGCAGGGACTTCCCCGGCAGCGGCCGGCTGTTCGTCCGACTGTGCGCCCGATTGTGCGTCGGGCTGTGCGTCGGGCGCCGTGGCCGGCGCATCGGGGTCGAGATACAGATACTGCACCCCGGCCAACTGCCAGACCCGCAGGCGTTCGGGAACGTCTAGGAGGGATTCGTGAAGTCCCATAGCTTCCAGGCCATTTCGGTTTTGGGCAGGGCGGCCCAGGATTCCTCGCGCCCGTCGGCGGCGAGGACCAGGGCGCTGTTTTGCGGGGAGGCAAACCCGGCGTCGGCCTGCCCGATGGGGTTGGCCACGATCACATCGCAGCCCTTGCGCGTGAGCTTGTCCAGGGCGTTTTCCCGCAGCCGGTCGGTTTCGGCGCAAAAGCCGACCAGCGTCTGTTCCGCGCGTTTGACCCGGCCCATTGCGGCCAGGATATCACGCGTGGGCGAAAAAACCAGGGGAGGATGGTCCCCGGCCGTCGCTTTCTTGAATTTGCCGCCGCCCGGATGAGGCTTCGGGGCGAAATCGGCCACGGCCGCGGCCATGACGGCCATGTCCGCCCCGGCCCAGGCTTCGAGGCAGGCCTCGTACATCTGGGCGGCGGAGGTCACGGGCACCACGGTCATGTCGTCCGGAAACCACCAGGACACGGGCCCGGCCACGACCGTCACCGCAGCCCCGCGCAGCCAGGCCGCCATGGCCAGACAGGCCCCCATCAGCCCGGTCGAGGGATTGGACCAGAACCGGGCCGCGTCGAAATACTCCCGGGTGGGACCGAGGCTGACGAGCACGCGCTTGCCGGCCATGTCCCGGGGCGTGAGCGCCCGCAGAATATGGGTGAAAATGACTTCGTCCCCGGGCAGCCGGCCCTGGCCGGATTCGCCGCAGGCCATGTCGCCGCAGTCCGGGGTCAGACCGATCACCCCGCGATCGAGCAGCGTCCGCCAATTGGCCTGGGTGGCCGCCGCCCGCCACAGGCGGGGGTTCATGGCCGGGGCCACGAGGATGGGCCCCTCGAAGGCCAGGGCCTGACAGGACAGGAGATCGTCGGCCAGCCCGTGGGCCAGCTTGGCCAGGCAATTGGCCGTGGCCGGCACCACGGCCAGCAGGTCGGCGGATTGCGCCGGAGCCAGATGGGCGAAATTGGCCGCCTCGGGATCGAACAATTCGGTGTAGACCGGGTCCGCGCCCAGGGCCTCGAAGGATAGTGGCGTGACAAAGCGCTTGGCCGCCTCGGTCAGGGTGACGCCGACGCCGACGCCGCTCGGCAGCAGCCGGCGCAGCAGGGAAAGCGCCTTGAACGCGGCCACGGACCCCGTGACGCCAAGATGCACCCGCCGGCCCTGATAGCCGGTGAAATCGCAATGGGTTGTCTGCATCACCCGGTAGTACTCCCTTGTGGCGGCCGGTCAGCCGGCCAGTCCCTTGTCGCGGTAGAGCTCCAGATGCCATTGGTAGAGGCGCTGGGCCAGATCGTCGACAACGTTGTCGTCGATGCGCTGCCAGACGACCTTGCACGATTCTTCCTGCCGCACGCCGTTGGCGATAAATTCCAGGCCAAAGGCCACGTCGCCGGAGACGGGATCGGGCCGGATGTTGTTGATCCTGCCGACCAGCCAGTATTCGCGGCGCAGCCGGGGCAGGTCCTCGGCAAAGGTGAAAAACAGGATGAACCGGTCGCCCTTTTGCGGATCGAGGTTTTGCGCGCGCAGCAACGCCTTGCCGAGTCCCAGGCGCAGTCCCCCGGCGGAAAAATTCTCGAGCACGGCTTCACGGGCCTCGAACTGTTCGCGCCCGACCGTGGGTTGGGCCGGATCGAAGCAATCGCCGGCGCCGTGTTTCCAAAGGGCCAGATGGGAAAACCGCTCCAGATCGGGCCGCAGGCGCAGGCTCTTGCGGCGCTGGGCCACCCTGAGCCTTTCGGGAAGGGCCAGGGCCAGCCGTGGCGGCGCTCCCGTCTGCGGCCGCACCGTCAGGATGGTCGTATCAAAGGAATAGAACGTCTCCCGCTGCCGGTGTTCGCGCTCGACGATCTTGAAAAAACAGGTGACGGGCTGGCCGACAAAACGCTGTTGCAGGTTGGACACGCCGCCAAGCTCCAGCACAAGGTCCGAGGCGGCCAGCTGGACGACGATGGCGGTCAGGCCGGTCAGGCTGGTGGCCTTTTCGTCGAATTGCAGGTGGATCTTGGACCGCTGGGCCATGGCGCAATCGAGGACGGCGGCGATGTGTCGCCGCTTTTCCGCGTCTTCCCGGGAAGCGCCCGTCTTGCGAAACAGCCCAAGCACCATGTTCCCGCCGCTGCGCCAAAGGATTCTGGCGTGAAACCACGCATTGCCGCCGGCAAACGCCTGGGACGGGGCAGGGCCCCGTCAGGGCGAAGCCCCCGTGTTGCCATCCGTTTTTTGCAGGTAGCGTAGTTTTTCCTCGATCACCAGGGGATTCGGGTAGGTCCGGCGCAGGCTTTCGTAAATGGTCCTGGCCTGTTCCTTGTCCTGTCCGGCCTCAAGCCACGTGGCCAGGGCGAAGCCGGCCTGGGCGCGGATGTCCTCGGGAACGTCCTGGTGCAGATAAAGCGCGCGCAGCAGGGGTTCGGCCTGCACCGGACGCTCCAGGCGCAAATAGACCTTGGCCAGGGCCAGGGAACAACGGGCATGGGGGTCGCCTGCGGGCAGGTCGGCCCCGCAGGTCCGCAACGTCCCGACGGCCCGCATGGGGTCGTGGGCCTGCATGAGCGCCTCGGCGAATTCGATATGGATGTCGGCCACGCGTTCCGGCGGCAGGCCGGGGATGGCCAACAGCTGTTTGTAATGCGCGGCGGCCTTGTCGTACTCGCCAAGCTGCTGGCGCTGCCGGGCGGCGCGCAGACGCAGGGCCGGGCCGGTGGCCGGGTTCTCCCCGAATTCCAGCAGGGCGGCCTCCAGCACGGTGGCCGTGCGGGCCGGGGTCTCGCGCGCGTACTGGCTGATGTCGGCCAGCCGGACCCAGGCTTCCAGCCGATAGGGGCCGTCAGGCTGCGTTTCCAGGTAGCGCTCGTACACGCCTTCGGCGCGCAGGTATTCGCCGTTTAAAAAGGCGCGCCGGGCAATGTCGATACGGGTTTCCTCGAGCGCCCTGCCGTCACGGCCGCAGGCGGCCTGTCCCACCAGAAGCAGGAACAGGCCGCCCGCGGCCAGACAGGTCAGGAAGCGTCGACAGGAGGACACTGGCTCGGGTCGTTGGGATCGACCAGATCGAATCCGGTTACCATGGCATCCTCCTCCAGGCGCACGAGCATGACGCCCTGGGTGGCGCGGCCCACGCTGCTGATGCCGGACACGGACAGGCGGATGATCTTGTTGGCCGAGGTGAGCAGCAACAGTTCGTCGTCCTCGCTGACCATGACCGCGCCGATGACCTGTCCGGTCTTCGGAGTCACCCGCATGTTGATCACGCCAAGACCGCCGCGATTGCGCAGCGGGTAGTGCTCGATGGAGGTGCGCTTGCCGTAGCCGTTGGCCGAGATGGTCAGCACCTCGTTGCGGCCGTTGCCGGTCATGATGACCCCGGCGGCCACGCGGTCGGCCCCCTTGAGGGCGATGCCCTTGACGCCGGCGGCGCCGCGCCCCATGGGCCGGATGCCGGCCACGCGGAAGCGGTTGGACAGGCCCTGCTGGGTGGCCAGCAGCACTTCGGCCTGTTCGTCGATCTCCTTGACGGTCAGCAGCTCGTCGCCGTCCTTGAGGCTGACGGCAATGATGCCCGTGCTGCGACAGTTTTTATAGAGGTCGGTGCTGGACCGCTTGACCATGCCCTTGCGCGTCACGAACAGGAAGAACCGCTCGGACGAGAAGTCGCGGATGGCCAGGGCCGTGGCCACGTACTCTTCCTTGTCCATGGGCAACAGATTGGCGATATGCGCCCCCTTGGCCGTGCGCTGGCCTTCGGGAATCTGGTGCACGGGCAGCATGAACATGCGGCCGAGGTTGGTGAAAAGCAGCATCTGCTGGTGGTTGGTGGTGGCGCAAAACGACTGGACGAAATCGTCCGCCGAGGTGTTGGCCCCGGCCACGCCCTTGCCGCCGCGTTTTTGCTGCTGGTAGTTGTCGATGCGGGTGCGCTTGATGTAGCCGCGCCGCGACAGGGTGATGACCACCTCGTCGTCGGGGATCAGATCCAGGATGTTGATGCCTTCCAGGTCCTGGAGAATCTCGGTCTTGCGCGGCGTGGCGTAACGGTCCTTGAGTTCCTTGATCTCGTCGCGGATGACGCCGCGAAGCACCTCTTCGTTTTCCAGGATGCTGCGCAGGTATTCGATGAGCCTGATCAGCTCGTTGTACTCGTCGATGAGTTTTTGGCGCTCCAGGTTGGTCAGGCGTTGCAGGCGCATGTCGAGGATGGCCTGGGCCTGCCGGTCGGACAGCTCGAAACGCTCCATCAGGCGGGCCTTGGCTTCCTCGACGTTTTTCGAGGAGCGGATGATGGAGACGACCTCGTCGATGTTGTCCAGGGCGATGCGCAGGCCTTCCAGGATATGGGCCCGCTCCTCGGACTTGCGCAGGTCGAAGGCCGAACGGCGCAGCACCACTTCCCGGCGGTGGGACAGGAAGTGTTCCAGCACCTGCTGCAAATTGAGCAGGGCCGGCCGGTTGTCGGCCACCACCAGCATGTTGATGCCAAACGAGGTTTCAAGCGGCGTGTATTTGTACAGGGCGTTGGTGACGATGTCGGGGATGATGCCCTTTTTCAGGTCGAGCACGATGCGGATGCCCCGACGGTCGGATTCGTCACGCAGGTCGGACACGCCCTCGATGCGGTGATCGTTAATAAGCGCGGCGATCTTTTCCACCAGCGAGGACTTGTTGAGCGCGTAGGGGATCTCGCGGATGACGATGGCTTGCAGGTCGCGCTTGCGGTCCTCGATCTCCACCTTGCCCCGGATCTTGATGCTGCCGCGACCGGTGGTATAGGCCTCGACCAGGCCCTTGCCGCCGTAGATGGCCGCGCCGGTGGGGAAATCCGGTCCCTTGACCAGGGCGATGATCTCGCTAATGTCGCAGTGGGGATTGTCGAGCTGGTGGAGCAGGCCGTCGCACAGTTCGCCCAGGTTGTGGGGCGGAATGTTGGTGGCCATGCCAACGGCGATGCCCGAGGAGCCGTTTAGCAGCAGGTTGGGCACCTTGGTCGGCAGCACTTCCGGCTCGTTTAGAGAGTTGTCGTAGTTGGGCCGGAACTCGACGGTCTCCTTCTCGATATCGGCCAGAAATTCGCCGGCCAGCCGGGACATGCGCACTTCGGTGTATCGCATGGCCGCGGCGGCGTCGCCGTCAATGGAGCCGAAGTTGCCCTGGCCGTCGACAACGGGGTCGCGCATGGAGAAATCCTGGGCCATGCGCACCAAGGCGTCGTACACGGACTGGTCGCCGTGCGGGTGGTATTTACCGATGACGTCACCGACGACGCGGGCGGATTTCTTGTACGGCCGGTTGTACGTGTTGGACAGGTCGTGCATGGCGTAGAGGATGCGCCGGTGCACGGGCTTGAGTCCGTCGCGCACGTCCGGGATGGCCCGGCCGATGATGACGCTCAAGGAGTATTCCAGATAGGACTTCTTGAGCTCTTCCTCAATGTTGATCACATTGCTCACGGTATTCTCCGATGCCTCCGGCGGCCAGGGGCGCCGCCCCTGGACCCTGCCGGGGGGATCATCCCCCCGGACCCCGGAAAAGGGGTTGCTGCATATTACGCACTGAGCACCCTACGGCCGCCCAAGCCTGCCTGTGCCCCTTGAAAAGTCTTTGGAAGGGGGCGCGGGGG
>JAFABC010000250.1 GCA_023426275.1 Pseudomonadota bacterium
CCCCTTTCGGGAGGGTCCGGGAGGGGGTGACCCCCTCCCGGCCGCCGGAGGCATCAGGCATTTCAGGCGGTGAAGGTCTCCAGAAATTCGGCCAGATCGAGGTGGTCGCCAAGGCGCTGGCTATCGGCCTCGATTGCCGCGATATGCGCGTCGAGCAGCGCGACCACCCGGGTGTCGATGCGACCGGCCCTGGCTTCCTGCCACAGGATGTCCAGGGCCTTTTCGCGCGGCAGGGCCGGCTTGTAATGCCGGGCCATGGTGATGGCGTCGTAGATGTCCACGATGGCGATGATGCGGCTTTGCAGGAGGATATCGTCGGCCTTGAGGCCGTTGGGGTAGCCCGATCCGTCCAGGCGCTCGTGGTGCTGGGAAATGATGTCGAGCAGGCGGGACATGTTTTCGGGAAAGGGGATGTGGCGCAGGATGCGGTGGGATTCGGCCGGATGGCGCTCGATTTCCCGCCGTTCCTCGGGCGTGAGGTTGCCGCGTGGGATGAGCAGGCAGGCGATCTCGTTTTCGGTCAAAAGCGGCAGGCAGGTCCCGCCCACGCGCACGCTCCGGGTGCCGAGCCCCACCACGAAGGCCGCGTCCTCGCGGGTGACGACATCGGCGGCGTTGATGCGGGAAAGCCGGTCGAAGTCGTCGGTGGGAGCGGCGCCCGTGACCAGGCCTTCCAGGGCCAGCCTCTGCCCGATGACATCCATGACCCCGGCGCACAGGCGCGAGCTTTTGGTCAGCACTTCCTCGCGGATGCCGATCTTGCCGACATCGTGCAACAGGCCGGCGAACAGCAGTTCCTCGAGGTCGTGGGCGGAAAAGGCCACGTCCGCGAAGGCCTGTTCGTCCTGATGCACCCACTTGGCCAGGGCCACGCCCAGGCGGGCCACCCGCTGGGAATGGCCGGCGGTGAAGGGATCGCGGGCGTCGATGGCCGTGGCCAGCGCCTGCATCAGGGAGTTGATGAGGGTCTGGACCGATTCGAAGTGCAGGGCGTTGCCGATGGCGATGCCGGCGACCGTGGCCAGGGTGCCGACATATTGCAGGTGGCTGGCCTCGAAGCGCATGGGGCTGTCCCCGGCCAGCACCAACATGCCCACGCAGCGGTTGGAGGACACGAGCGGACACAGCAGCAGGGCGTTGCATCGCGCTTCGTTGCGCCAGCGGGCGTCTCCGGACAAATCATTGACGATCTCACCTTTCTGCGTCCTGGCCACGTCCCAAAAAAGCGTTGACCGGGCAATGGCCGCCATGTCCGCAATGGCCTGCTCGCCAAAGGAACAGGCCGGCGTGAACGCATCGGCTCCGGAAAGCGACAGAAAAACCATGCCCCCCGCGGCCGGAAGCTTGCCCTGCCGGCATTCGTCCAGCAACGCCTGGGCCACGTCGCGCTGGCGCAGCGAGCCGTTGAGGCCAAGGGTGGCCCGGTGCAGCAGCGAGACCTCGCGGTATTTGTCCAGCACCTCTCCGGCCAGCCGGCGTTTGACGGCTTCGTCGCCCAGGGTGTTTTCCAGGCAGGCGGCCATGAAGGCGGCCATGCCGGCCAGATCGCGGGGGTCTGTTTCGAGTTGTTTCGCACTGGGGGGCAGCAGGTCCAGGGCGCCGACCTGTTCGCCGCCCAGGTGCAGGGGCGCGCTGCAACAGGGGCCCGAAGGGGCTTCGTCGCAGGGGCGGATGACAAGGCGCCAGCCCGGGCCCAGCATGCGCTGGCCCTGGTCGAGCAGAGGAGCGAGTTGTTTTTTGCGAAGCAGGCGGCGCAGGACGGCCATGGCGGCGCGGCGCTCAGTCGGCGAGGTTGAGCAGTTCCCGGGCCACGCGCAGGACCTCGTCGGGATCGAAGGGCTTGGTCATGTAGCGGTTGGCCCCCAGTTCGAGTCCCTGGCGCCGGTCCACTTCCTGACCCTTGGCCGTGAGCAGTACAATGCCGATATTGGTGATGGTCGGGTCGTCCTTGACGTGCTGACAGACCTCGTAGCCATTGAGCTTCGGCATCATGATGTCCAGAAAGACGACGTCAGGCCGCTCCGAACGGATCAGGGCCAGCCCCTCTTCGCCGTTTTGGGCGGAGAGGATTTCGACATCATGATCTTCTTCCAGTTCCTCGAGTGTCTGCTCCAGGAGCATGCGGATGTGCACCTCATCATCGACGATGAGAATTTTCCCAGCCATGCCAATCTCCTTGGGGTAGCGCCAACTGCTTGAAGTCTAGTGGAAGGTGCTGTTCTTGGCAAGATATAGGGGGAAAAAGGGAAAAAAACGATTTCGAGGCAGCTACTCCATCATTTTTTTTGATTTCCAAGACCGGGTGTCAGAAAAGCAGCCTTCGTGGCTGCTTTTTGCCAAAACAGAGCTTCCCGAACGACAACCGGCGACCGCCCATACGCAACGGCAATACATTCAGGAATCGCTGCCGCCGGGGCGATTATAGAATACGAGCGCAGTACTCGAAAAAGCGCAGTCCCCCGGCAACGATTCGGCCGCGAACCGGCCGGGACAGGAAAAAGTCTCGTACCGCGCCGCCAAGCCGCATGGATGCCCAAGGCGGACCGCAGAGTGTGTTTGCCTCGTTGGAAGCGGTCGACTAATGGGAGCAGTCGCCGCCGCAACTGCCGCCGGCTTCGGAAAAATCAAGGCTGGAATGGATGACGAAGCCCTGGTCGTCGCAGTCGATGACAAGCGGCGCGGCCTGCATGAGCAGTTGCCGGTTGACGAGCAGGGTAAAGCCCTCGCGCTCGAACAACTCGTCGTCAGGTGCGGGGGCGGCGGCGGACAATTCCAGGCGTGGACCGGATTCACTCCAAAAGGAGAGGAACACACGCAGACTGGGGGTCGTTTCGCCCGCGAAGTGCGCGGCGAGCGTCGCGGCCGCCGTGGGCGTCAGGCGCAGCATGTCGTCTTTTCGCACATCCATTTCCTTTGGTTATGATTGCCTTGCCGGTGTTGTCAAGGGTGCAAAAAAAGAGGGGATCGGTTCAAAACCAATCCCCGTGGCATATTCGGATTCCGTTTGGGATCAGGAGCAGCCGCCGCCGCAGGACCCGCCACCGCAGGACCCGCCGCCACAAGAGCCGCCGCTGAGCTTCAGGCTCGAACTGACGGAGAAGCCGTAATCGGTCATGTCCACCGTGATGGGGCTGGCCATGGCCATCAGTTCCTTCTCCACCACAAAGGTGTAGCCGTCGAGATCGAACACATCGTCGTTCTCGCGGGCTTCATCCAGAGCCAGGGTCAGGGAAGGGCCGCAGCAGCTGCCCTGGTTGAGGTAGACGCGGATGGGGGCCTTTTGTTTGTCGGCAAAATAATTGTCGAGTTCGGCGCGAGCCGTATCGGTCAATGATACCATTCGATCCTCCAGGCGAGAGTTGTCAAAGGGGTAATCACCGAAGATTGCCTTGTCAAATAAGGCTGCTCTATCGGACGAATGCGAATCTCCGGTGATTCCCAATGACGCGGGCCGGAGGGTCAGCCCGTGGAACAGGAACCGCCGGAGCAGGAGCCCCCGCAACCGCCTTCCCCACCGCCAAGCTCCAGGCTCGAGGTGACCGAAAATCCCATATAGGTCATGTCGACTTTCATGGGAGCGGCTTTTTCCAGCAGTTCTTTTTCTACGACAATGGTGTATCCGGAGACGTCGAGCACCTCGTCCGTTTCGCGCGGCTCATCCAGAGCCAGCGCCAGCCTGGGGCCAGCTCAGCCGCCGGACGACAGGTAGATCCGGATCGGGGTTTTTTCCTTTTCCGCAAAGTACCCGTCAAGCTGGGCTTTTGCGGCTTCCGTCAATTCAACCATGGAAACCTCCTGGAACAAGCTCGTTCGATGCAACTAAGCACGACCGATCAGAAAGTCAAATGACGTGGAATGTGAAGGCCCGCCATTGCCAGGGCCGGGCCGTTTACGGTATGCGCGAAAAAAGCGCTAAGGAACTTTGCGTGACCACACAAAAAAAAATCATGACCGCCGGAGAGGTGCGCCGCACCCTGGATCGGTTGGCCTTCGAAATCATTGAACGGCACGACCCGGCCTGCGGGTTGGCGCTGGTCGGCATCCAGCGCCGGGGCGCGGAACTGGCCGCCCGGCTCAAGGCCCTCATGGACGCCCGTGGCGGCTGCGACGTGCCCCTTGGCAAGCTCGACATCAACCTCTACCGCGACGACTGGACCCACCGGGAAGTGCAGCCGCAGGTGGGGCCGTCGGACATCCCCTTTTCCATCCTGGACAAAAATGTCGTGCTCGTCGACGACGTGCTCTTCTCCGGGCGCACCATCCGCGCCGCCCTGGAAGCCATGCTCGATTACGGCCGGCCCAAACGGGTGGAACTGCTTGTGCTCATCGATCGCCGGGGGCACCGCGAATTGCCCATCCAGGCCGACTACGTGGGCAAACGCGTGCACACCGAACCCGGCGAGCACGTGGACGTGGCCGTGGCCGAACTCGACGGCGAAGACGGCGTGCTGCTCGTGAGCTAATTGGTAAAGATTGAAGATGCCTCCGGCGGCCGGGAGGGGG
>JAFABC010000083.1 GCA_023426275.1 Pseudomonadota bacterium
CGGGAGGGGGTGACCCCCTCCCGGCCACCGGAAGCATCTTCTCATTCTCTTCTAAAGCCTGCTCCAGCTCTCCTCGACGATGACGAAGCCATCGCCCGACGGCGCCAGGCGCAGCGTCTTGAGCCCGTGGTCGAAGCCGCCGTCGCGACTGCGATAGTCCTGCACGCAGGTGACCACGAACTCCTTGCCGTTGCGGCGAATTTTCATATCGGACAGCGCCACCCGCTCGGGCGGCCGCGTTTTCCACAGCCCGACTTTCTGCTCACGGATGTCATCGCGGCCCCGGCGGTCGCCCTGCACGGCGTCGGTGGCATAATAGCCCGCATAGGCGTCCAATCGACCGTTTTCCCAGGCTTTGCGCCAGGATTCGACCGTGGAGGCCACGCCTTCCCGGGGATCGGCTTTGACCGCAGGCGCAGGGGAAGCGGCCTTGGCCACGGAAGCGGGCGCGGGTCTGGTGGCGGGCGGCGGCGTCACGCCGTTGGCCAGGGTCGGACGGGACCGGCTCCAGCGTTCGCGGACAATGCGCAGCTCCCCGCCAGCGGATGCGAGCAGGAGATTCTTGTAGCCCTTGCTGACCCGGCCGTTTGCGGACGTATAGCTTTCGGCGCAGACCACGCCGAAACCGTCGCCCTCCGGGGCGATGGAAACGACTTCGATACCCACGCCCTTGGGCGCGCTGGTGCGCCAGACCGATTCCTTCTGGCGGCGGATGGCGTCCTTGCCGCGCAGATTGCCCTGACGCGCGCCATCGGCGTAGCAGGCCATGTAGGCGTCGATGTTGGCGCTTTCCCAGGCCTTGCGCCAGGATTCCATGAGCGCGGCGATATCCGAGGCCCGGTCCAGGGCGTCGGCGGCCACGGCCACGGTGGCCTGGGCGGGAGCCGGTGCCGGCGCTGGCGCGCCCCCAGGCCCGACTGCGGGCGCGATTGCGGCCACGACCGGCTTGCTTTCCAGTGCGGCGGCCGGAGCCGACGCTGGCGACGGTGCGGCCGAAGCCACGTCCCTGGCGGCCGCCTGTCCCCCTCCGGTCACGGCGTGGGCCGGGATCAGGGCGACGGCAGGCACGGGCCGCGGGCCGGCATCGGGTTGCAGCAAGGCATGGGCCGCCGGCGCGGAAGCGGGGTTCCCGGCCGTGGGTGGCGCGGGCGGGCTCTGGCGCAGGGCGTCCGAGGCAAAAGGGGAAAATCCGGGTTTGACCGCGCCGGTCTGGGCCACTTCCAGAATGGCCTCGTCCTCGGGCGTGGGCTGCTGTTTGAGCGTCAGGGAGGCAAAGGCCTTTCTGGCCACCTCCTCCATGACTTTCTGGTGCGCGTCGACCAGCTGTTTGATTTGCGTTTCTTCCTCGCTTGGGCTGTCCGGGCGACGGGTGTCGGTTTCGGCCTCGTCAGGCGCGGCGGCCTGGCTGGGTCTGGCCTCGTTGCCGGCCAGGGTGACGGGCATTTCCTCGTATTCCATGCCGATGATGCGGAAACGGCCGTCCGCGTCACGCTGCCAGTACAGGCGCTTGAGGCCCTGGGAAACGAGACTTGGCGAGCGGTAGAGCTGCACGAAATAGGTGACCCAGTAATCGGGTCCGGGCAGGGCGTGCAGTTCGAAGAGATCCACCTTGATCCAGGGCAGCACTTTGAAAAGCCGTTCCTTGTGACTGCGAAAGGCCGCAAAGGGCTTGCCCTCGGTCAGGGAGAACTTCTCGGGATCGTGGAAATCGAAAAAGGCCTCGGAGCGGTTGCTCCAGGCCCTGGCCCAGGCCTTGGTCGCCTCCACCACTTCCCGGGCCTCGTTGCGCACCGTGGCCGCATCCGGGCCGCCGAGCCGGACCTCGCCGGCGATGACCACGGGCATGCCCTCGGCCAGTTCGGCGTCCACGCGGTGGATGTCCGGGGTGCTCAGAGCCACGCAGCCTTGGGTCTCGAAGGGGGTGATGGCGTGGCCCCGGCCGTGAATCCAGATGCCGTGGCCGGACTTGCGGCGGACCACGTCGGCCGGGTTGGGGAAATTGAGCGGAAAGGCCAGATCGCCGTAGAGGTCGTAATTGAGCCCCGACGAGCGCCGCCGGGTGATGAAGTAGACGCCCTCGGGGGTTTTGAGGTCCCCTTCCCGGAACTTGTCGCCAAGGATCTGCCCCGTGGCGCAGGGCAGGACCTCAAGTACGCGCAACGGACTTTGCCTGGACAGCAGGTTGAAGGACTGGGCGTCCTTGTCCACGGCCACGAACCGTGGCGGAACCCACGGCATGTCCACGATATCCGCCGTCCACTCCCCGGCCGCCTGACGGCCCGGCAACAGCAGCAGGCAGGCAAGGACGATGGCGTGGACGGTGCGTTTCATGCCGTTTCGCGCGTCAGGATCTCGGTTGCTGGTTCCCGGCGGCGAGCAGCGCGTCGCGGGTGAAGATGGAGTGCAACGGAAACCCGCGTTCCGCCAGCCGTTCGGCTCCGCCTTCCTTGCGGTCGAGCACCGCGACCACCGCGCCCACTTTCAGTCCGGCCGCCTCAACGCGGTCGATCACCGTCAGCAGGGTGCCGCCGGTGGTCACCACGTCTTCCAGGAGGGCGACCCTGGCCCCGGCCGGAAAGTTGGACAGGCCTTCCAGAAACTGGTTGGTGCCGTGTCCCTTGGCGGCCTTGCGCACGATAAAGGCCGGCATGGGCCGGTCGCGCAAAAAGGAAACCAGGGAAACGGCCGTGACCAGCGGATCGGCCCCGAGCGTCATGCCGCCGACGCCCACAATGCCCTCGGGCAGCAGGTCGAACAGCAAATTGCCGATCAGCCACGCCCCTTCCGGATGCAGGGCCGTCTGCTTGCAGTCGAAATAATAGTCGCTCTTGCGGCCCGAGGTCAAAATGACCTCGCCGGCCCGGTAGGATTTTTCCAGAAGAAGGCTGGCCAGCCGGCCACGCATGGCCCCGGCGTCCAATTGATCGGTTGCAAATGCCATGAAAATCCCCGCTCGGCCCGTTTCCCTGATAATTACAAGAGGAAGGCCGGTTTGAAAAGTGGTGTTCCGGCCGCGTGCAACCGGAACACCCGAAAAAGCGTCCCCCGGAAGGGACCGGTCAGGATGTCTGCCCGAACACCCGGGAGAAGATCAGATCCTCGTGCGCGAGGTAGTAGCGCGGATCGAACAGCGCATCCAAGGTCTCCGAGGACAACTTGCCGGTGATGGTCGCATCGGCGCGGACCGCCTCGGGAAAGGAGGTCCTGCCTTCCCAGCAGGCCATGGCCACGCGCTGCACGGCCTCGTAGGCCTTTTGCCGGTCCATGCCCGTGTCGATGAGCGCCAGCAGCACCCGCTGGGAATAGAACAACCCGTAGGAGCGCATCATGTTGCTGGCCATGTTGTCGGTGTTGACCTTCAGGTTCCTGAGAATGCCGGCCAGCCGGGCCAGGGTGTAGTCGGCCAGGATGGTGGAATCGGGCATGATGACCCGCTCGACCGAGGAATGGGAGATGTCGCGCTCGTGCCACAGGGCCATGTTTTCCATGGAAGCCAGGGCGTTGGTGCGGATGAGCCGGGAAAGGCCGCAGATGTTCTCGGCGGAAATGGGATTTTTCTTGTGCGGCATGGCCGAGGAGCCTTTCTGGCCCTTGGCAAAGCCTTCCTCGGCTTCGAGGACCTCGGTGCGCTGGAGATGGCGCAGTTCCGTGGCCATGCGCTCCACCCCGCCGGCAAGCAGGGCCAGGGAGGTGAAAAAGGCGGCGTGCCGGTCGCGCTGGACGATCTGCGTGGACACGGGGTCCACGGCCAGTCCCAGGCGCTCCAGGGCAATTTTCTCCACCTGCGGGTCCAGGTGGGCGTAGCCGCCCACGGCCCCGGAAATCTTGCCCACGCGCACGCCTTCCACGGCGGCGGCCACCCGTTCGCGGTGGCGGGTGAATTCGGCGTAAAAGGAGGCCATCTTCATGCCGAAGCTCAGCGGTTCGGCATGGACGCCATGGGTGCGCCCGATCATGAGCTGGCCCTTGTAGCGCATGGCCAGGTCCTTGATGACCTCGCGCAGGGCGTCGATGCCGGCCAGGATCATGTTCCCGGCCCGGGACAAGAGCAGGCCGTTGGCCGTGTCCACGATATCCGAGGAAGTGCAGCCCAGGTGGATGAACCGCGCCGCCGGGCCGACCCGTTCCTCGACGGCCGTCAGAAAGGCGATGACGTCGTGGCGGGTGACTTCCTCGATTTCGAGGATGCGGGCCACGTCGAAGCCGGCTTTTTCGCGGATGACGGCCATGTCCCCGGCCGGAATGCGGCCGAGTTCGGTCCAGGCCTCGCACACGGCGATTTCCACTTCGAGCCAGGCGGCGAAACGGTTTTCCAGGGACCAGATTTCGCCCATGGCTTTTCTGGTGTAACGCTCGATCATGCGCCCTCCTTGGCGTGGGGGTCGGTCTCTTCGTCTTCCTCCTCGGTCAGGGGCACCGAGGGGTCGCGGGCCAGCTGCGGCACGGGCACGGCCGTGCCCTTGATGGTGCCCTTGCCGTCCTTTTTGAAGGAGGCGGGGCGACGATTGCCGTAGTCGGTGGCGTAAAAGCCGCTGCCCTTGAGGGCGAAGGCGGACAGGGACAGGATGTGGGGGGCCGAAGCGCCGCATTGGGGACAGGCGGCCGGCGACATGTCGCCGGCCCGGCGCAGCTCCTCGAACACCTGGCCGCAGGCCGGACACTGAAATTCATATAAGGGCATGGGAGACTCCCCATGAAATCATGCGCGAGGCCGGGCAAGGAGACTTCCCTGCCCGGTCGGCGTTTGCGCCGCGTTCCGGCGCGCCCGCGAAAGCGGGACGAAAGACAAAAAACAAAAGCCCGCGCCTTGTTCCGTCGTCACAGCACCAGCCTGTTGCATCCTGATGACCGCAAGGCTTCGATATGGCGGCACACTGCGCGCGTTGCCGCGGAGTCCGGAAACCGTGCTCCTAGGCCTTTTTGGCGGCAATGGCCTGCCGGACGCGCTCCTTGAGGCGCTCCTTGCGGCGCTTGCGGCGACGGTCCAGTTCCTTATGGCGCTCGTGCTTCTTATGCTTGGACATAATCAGTTCCTCCTGTCGGGTGAAAGAACCCGATGCCATAGCGCATGGCAAGACATTTGTAAAGGGTTATGGCCGGGGTGGCGTGGCCTGAAAGAGCACGCCACCCTCCTGGTCGGCAAACACTTGGGCGTGGCCGTCGAGTTCGAATTCCAGATGATCGACATCCGAAGGCAGCGGCCCCGGCAGGGCGTAGCGCGTGCAAAAGGGCATCCACAGGCCGTCGGCATAGGGTTTTTGCAGGGAAAAAAGAACGCGCCGGGAAGCGCCCGGGCCCACGGCCCACACCGTCACCTTGTCGTCGGTGCCGCACAGGCGGGGATAGAACCAGGACTCGCCGGTTATGGGCCCGGTGAGCTTCGCCCGGATGATTCCCGGTCCCCTGGCCGCGTCGGCCGGGGCCAGGGGCCGCAGCCCGCCGCTTTCGCCCTCGGCCGCGGCCACGTTGTCCCGGCCCGCGATCACGGCCACGGCCGGACCGTGCCGGCACTCCCGCCCCCGGTATCCCTTGCCCCAGGTGGCCAGGGCGTGCAGTTCGGGCGTCGAATCGATGGTGTAGAGGTCGGGCAGGCGGCAGGAGGACACGAAGTCCCGAACCGGCGGATAGCGCAGCAGGCCCTGGTAGATTTCCCGGGCCAGCAGCAGGTTGCCGCGCTTGGTGAAATGCACGGGATCGGAATACAGGCTGTAATAGCCGTCCCGGTCGATCACGGCGTCGAGCAGGGGCTGGGGATCGATGAGCCCGGCCCCGGTGGCGGCCACGGCGCGTTTGTTGTCCGCCGTGATGGCCTTGCGGCCGAACAGGTAGAGCGCGACGGTGTCCGGGGAAATCTCCCAGTCCGGCGGCAGGCGGCGCAGATTGTCCCCCACGTCGCGCCCGGATCGCACGCTCCAGGGATAATTGACGATAATGGTGTTTATGCCCTTGGCCTTGCGGCCCCGGATCAGGGTGACCATGTTGTCGCGGTAGCCAAAGGCCTCAAGCAGGGCGGCGTAGTTCCTGTCGCCGTGCAGCCGGCGCACCCAGTCCCGGGCCAGCCGGTACAGGGCCGAGTGGGACAGCAGCCCGGCCAGGCGCTCGCGAACGCCCCGCGTGCGTTCGAGCGGGGCGACCAGATTGGTCAAAAGTCCCCGTTCCCGCTCCAGATCGGCCAGATTGCGCACGCCTTGCAGCGAGGCGATGTCGTTGACCCCGTCCATGACCAGATAGAGGTCCGGGGACAGGGCGTCGAGCTCGGTTTCCACGCGGATGCGGCTGTGCCAGCTGTGGTAGCCGAGCATGCCGGCGTTTATGACCTCGACATGCCGGTTGCAGCCGGCCAGGGCCACGCGGAACATCTTTTCCAGCAGGGCCGGATAGGACCAGCCGGAAAACTCGGAGCCCGTGCCGTAGGTGGTCGATCCGCCCAGGCAGATGATGCGGTAGGTGTCGGCCGGCTTGGCGCGCTTGAACGTCCGGCCGTTCGAATCGGTGAAGACGTCGGCGCCGCCGGTCTGCTTGAGGCGGTAGCCGAGCACGGGATCGCGCTCCACCACGAAATCGCGGTCGCGATCGTTGTCGTTGATGAAAAAAATCTGGCGCTTGTGCGGCGCGCCGGTCTCGGACGGGGCGAAAAACCGGGCCCCGGCCTCCAGGAGCCCGAAAAACGCCAGCGTGACCAGCACGCCCACCACGATGTCGCGCCACATGCTCCGGAAACGCCCCCAGCGCGAACGACGGCCGCCGTCCGCGTCAATACGATTCGATGGGCTCGACAGGCTCGGTCAGCAGGAATTTGCCCTGGGCAATCCAGCTCTTGAGCGTCTCGGCCACTTCCAACGACATGGACAGGCTCGTCACGGGCACGGTCGGCGTGGGTTTGCCATTGATGACCACCTCGCCGGCGCGGCAGGCGGCGTAGGTGACATAGCCGAGCACCCGGTTGATGCCGTTGGGGGAATCATGGCCGTAATCCTTGACCGGCATCTCGATGTCGGCGTCGGAAACACCCGTGAAATAAGCCATTTCCTCGTTGAGGATGGGAATGGGGATGCCGACGCCCACGGCCATGGACACGCCGTAGCCAAGCAGGGACACGGCCCGGATGTAGCGGGGATTCATGCCCTTCATGTCGCCTTTGAGCATGAGCGTGCCCGCGGGCGAAAGCGGCAGGCCGCGTTCGTTGCGCTTGGGTCGCGGGTCGTGCTGGGTGCCGGCCCCGATGACGTAGCCCACGCCGCCGCCCAAAAAGATCCGCGTGCCAAGGCCGATGGTCTTCAGGTAGGGGTCGTTGAAAAGCGGGGAAAGCTCGCCGGCCGTGGCGAAGTTGGCGTTTCGGGCGTTGGGCTTGAGCGGCCCCATGTACGTGTAGACGATGCGGCTGGTGAGGTTCACGGCCACATTGTAATTCTGGTAACAGTTGCGAGGATTTATAAGCTGGGCGTACTTGAGCTCGGCCAGGGTGACGTCTTTTTCCAGGGTCCGGCGCGGATAGCAGTCCGTGCCGTAGGCCTCGCAGGCCAGACGCACGGCCTTGCCGCGCAGCAGGTCCTCGATGACGTGGGCGCCGCCGTACTTGAACCGGCCGGGATGGACCTTGTTGAGGGGATCGTCCTTGGGCAGCTCGGAAGCGCCCAGATAGGCGTCCACGGCGGCCAGACCGGCATGGGCCGGGATACCGTTGAGGCGCACCTTCTGCGCCTTGATGACGGGCGGTTCCTGGCCGAAATTGAAGAGCATCCCCGACGAGCACATGGGCGAAAACGTGCCGGTGGCCACCACGTCGACTTCCTGCGCCGCCTTGACCTTGCCCAGCCGACGCACGGTTTCCACCATTTCGGCCGCCGTCAGCACCACGGCCTTGCCCTGCTCGATGCGCCGATTGATGTCGGCGACGGTTTTATTCACCGCATGGTTGCTCATGGCCCCTCTCCCTTTCGGCCGCCGTCCGCGACCGGCAAGAGAGTTTTCTTGGCCCATTTCCCGCCCGTTGGCAACCAACGGCCTTCCCCCTTGGCTTCAGCGGGGAAATACGTTACACAAATGCATGCTCGCGACCTTGGGGAGGGGTTCGGGTTTCTTTGTCCAACTTACCTATATGACTGAAAAAAATACATCAGACGGATGCAGCCTGTGTCCCTGAACGCATCCGGTGACGGCGTGCTCAAAGACGACTTCCGCCAACATCTGTCGCGCACCTGTCCCGAACAGGAACTGCGCCGCTGGTTCGATCCCCTGGACCTTATGGTCAGCGAATCGGACCACTCCTGTTGCGTCCGCTTTCCCCATGCCTATTTCGCCGCCTGGTTCAACGCCTCGGCCCGGGAACATTTCGAAAAAGAGGTCCGCAGCTTTTTCGGGCCCGGTTTCGCCGTGCGCTACCAGAACCGGTCCGGCGGCAATGGCCATGCCCACGCCCTGCCCCTGGAACCGAGCCTGGCCAACACGGATTTCCCCTTTGGCCACCGTTTCACCTTCGAATCGTTTTTCAGCAACGAGAAAAACCACTTCCCCCTGGCCCTGGCCCGGGAAGTGTCCCAGGGCGGCGAGGTCCGCTACAATCCGTTTCTCGTCTGCGGTCCCTCGGGCTCGGGCAAGACCCATCTGCTGCGGGCCATGGCCAACGCCATCACCCGGACACGGCCCGGGGAATCCATCTTTTTCGCCTCCATCGGCGAAATCCAAAGCCGCTTCGCCGACGCCGGCATCAACCGCCACGAGGTCCGCGCCGCCATCACCGCCAGCCAGTGGCTGTTCATCGACGAACTGACCGACCTCAAGCGGACGCCGGAGCTGGAACCGGAACTCGTCTTCCTGTTCAACGCCTTTCACGACGCCGGCCGGCAGATGGTTTTCACCAGCCGCGAACGGGTGGCGGGCTGCGACTTTTTCACGCCCTCCCTCAAGTCCCGCCTGGAATGGGGCCTTATGGTCCACCTCAAGACCCCGGACCTGGACGTGCGCATGGCCGGCGTGGAACAGGCCAACCGGGAAAGACGCCTGGGCCTGTCGCGCGAGCAGATCCTGACCCTGGCCAGCCGGTTCGAGGGCTTTCGCCAGCTGGAAGGCGTGCTGCTGCGCATCGAGGCCTTCCGGCGCCATGGCGGCCACGAACTGACCGAGGCGGAATTTTCCCGACACGTCCGCCTGTCCGAGGACAAGGCCGGACCGGAGCTTTCGCCCGAACGCATCGTGGCCGTGTGCGCCGAACATTTCGGTCTGACCCCGGCCGACATCATCGGCCAGTCCCGGCGCAAGGAACTGGTCTTCGCCCGGCAGGCGGCCATGACCCTGTGCCGCGGCCTGCTCGGCATGTCCTACCCGGCCCTGGGCCGGGCCTTTGGCGGAAAGGACCACAGCACCGTGCTGTACTCCATCAGAAAATTCCAAAAAATTCAGGACAATGACAGGGAAACGAAAAACATGCTCCGTCAATTGGCGAAACGATGCCGCCAGGGTGGTCCCATGTGACGCCGCACACGGCCGCAGTTCCCGCCGACACTTGGCCGCTCCCTGGAGTTTTCCTTTTAAATCGAAAAATATCGGGACGTTGCTGATGAAGGTGACAAACAACGACTCCCCTACTACTCCGACAAACCTTCACACCTTGTTTAAGAATACTGGCGTGGCCTTTCCTGCCCGCCAAGGAGACGCCCATGCAGCTTAAGGTCTTTCGAAACGACATCATCGACGGCCTGCAGAAATCCTCGGGCATCATTCCGGCCAAGACCGGAGCCGCCTTTCTGCGCACCATCTGGCTGGAAGCCGGCCAGGGCGTGCTGCGCATCCTGTCCACGGATTCAAGCCTGGAGTTCACCGGCCAGTATGCCGCCAAGGTGACCGAGGAAGGCCTATGCGGCGTGCAGGGCAAGAACTTCTTCGAGCTCGTGCGCCGCCTGCCTCCCGGAGAAATCGGCCTGACCCTGGACGAGGCCTCGGGCAACCTGCTCATCAAGCAGGGCTCGCGCCGCTACAAGCTGCCCGTGTCCGACCGCAACTGGTTTCAGAGCTTCGCCCCCTTTCCCGACGAGGCCGCCGTCACCTGGTCCGGGGACTTTCTCCAGGAGATCATCGACCGGGTGGCCTATTGCATCTCCGACGAGGACACCATGGAGGCCATGGCCTGCATGTTCTTCAAGCCGGCCGACGAGGCCAAGGTCGAGGTCTGCGGCCTAAACGGCCACCAGTTTTCCCTGGTCGGCTTTTTAAACGACGACATCCACGGCCTGCTGCCGGCCGAGGGCATCCTGATTCAGAAGAAATACGTGGCCGAACTCAAGCGCTGGCTGAGCGCCGACGAAATCGAGCTGGCCATCAGCCAGAAACGGCTCTTTTTCCGCACCCAGCAAAAAGACGCGGCCGAAGCCGAGGCCGCGCCCAAAATCGAGACCTTCAGCCTGCCGCTGAGCTATTACCAGTATCCGGACTACAACACCTTCGTGTCCAAGCTGGCCACGGACGGCGTGTCCACGCTGTCCATCGACCGCCTGGAGCTCATCGACGCCCTGGAGCGCGTGGCCATCTTCAACACCGACAACAACCGGTGCGCCTATTTTCTGTTCGAAGGTCCGGGCGAGCTGTCCCTGCGCAGCCAGGGCCAGGAGGCCGGCGAGGCCACCGAAACCCTGGAATGCGCCTTCAGTGGCGATCTCGATAAAGTGGCCTTCCCCACCAAGGACATCATCGATATCCTCGGGCATTTCGATTCCCCCCGCGTCACCCTCACCCTGACCGGGTCCGAGGGGCCCTGCGGCATTGCCGGCGAGGAAGACGCCGACAGCCTGGTCATCATCATGCCCATGAAAATCGTGGAAGAGACGTATTATAGCGAGGAAGACATCGCATGAGTCAGGACATGACGCCCCATTCGCCCCAAGCCTACGACGCCAGCTCCATCACCGTCCTGGAGGGGCTCTCGGCCGTGCGCAAGCGCCCGGCCATGTACATCGGCTCGACCGATTCCCGGGGTCTGCACCATCTGGTTTACGAGGTCGTGGACAACTCCATCGACGAGTCCATGGCCGGATTTTGCGACCGCATCGCCGTGGCCATCCACCTGGACAACTCCGTGACCGTGGCCGACAACGGCCGGGGCATCCCCGTGGATATGCACCCCAAGGAACACCGGCCGGCCGTGGAAGTGGTCATGACCGTGCTGCACGCCGGCGGCAAGTTCGACAACGAGACCTACAAGGTCTCGGGCGGCCTGCACGGCGTGGGCGTGTCCGTGGTCAACGCCCTGTCGGAATATCTCGAAGTCACGGTGCGCCGGGACGGCAAGAAGTACCACCAGCGCTACGAACGGGGTGTGCCGGTCACGGCCCTGACCGTTGTCGGCGAGGCCGAGAACACCGGCACCACCATCCGCTTCAAGCCCGACGAGGAGATCTTCGAGACCAACCAGTTCTCCCACGACACGCTGGCCAAGCGTTTCGAGGAACTGGCCTATCTCAATCGCGGCCTGGAGATCGATTTCCGCGACGAACGGTCCAACGAACGCAAGACCTACCGTTTCGACGGCGGGCTCAAGCGCTTCGTGGCCGATCTCAACGAAGGCGAGCAGACCATCCACGACATTATCGAGGGCATCGGCGAGATTGACGGCGTGGTCACGGACTTCGCCCTGCAATACAACGCCAATTACAAGGAAGAGGTCCTCACCTTCGCCAACAACATCCGCACGCGCGAAGGCGGCACCCATCTGGCCGGGTTCAAGACGGCGCTGACCCGGGCCATCAACGCCTACATCGACAAGGCCGACCTGCCCAAGAAGTTCAAACAGAAGCTCACCGGCGACGACGTGCGCGAGGGACTCACCGCCGTCATCTCGGTCAAGCTCCCCAGCCCGCAGTTCGAGGGCCAGACCAAGACCAAGCTCGGCAACTCCGAGGTGGCCGGCATCGTGGCCAAGGTCGTCTTCGAGGCCATCAACGTCCACTTCGAGGAAAACCCCAAGGACGCCCGGGCCATCGTGGAAAAGGCCGTGGATGCCGCCCGGGCCCGTGAGGCCGCGCGCAAGGCCAAGGAGCTGGTGCGGCGCAAGGGCGCCCTGTCCGACCATTCCCTGCCGGGCAAGCTGGCCGACTGCCAGAGCAAGAATCCCGAGGAATCGGAACTCTACATCGTCGAGGGCGATTCGGCCGGCGGCTCGGCCAAGCAGGGGCGCGATCCGCGCTTCCAGGCCATCTTGCCGCTGCGCGGCAAGATCCTCAACGTCGAGCGCACCCGCCCCGACAAGATGCTCGGCAACAAGGAAATCCGCAATCTCATCACCGCCATGGGCCCCACCCCGTCCATGGGCGAGGACGAGAACGAGGAAAAGGAAAACGAAAACTACGCCCGGCTGCGCTACCACAAGATCGTCATCATGACCGATGCCGACGTGGACGGCGCGCACATCCGCACGCTGCTGTTGACGTTTTTCTACCGCCGCTACGCCCGGCTCATCGAAAACGGCTACATCTATATCGCCCAGCCGCCCCTGTACCGGGTGTTCAAGGGCAATTTCGAGAAGTTCATCAAGGACGACGAGGAGCTGGCCACGTTTCTCATGGGCCGCATCGGCGAAGACGTGACGGTCACCTCCGGCGACAAGTCGTTTGCCGGCGAGGAACTGACCGCCCTGCTCGACAGCATCCGCTTCCTGGAGGCCCGGGTGCACGAAGGCGCCAGCTACGGTCTGCCCGACGACCTGCTGACCGCCCTGCTTGGCCATGACCGTCTCGCCCCGTCGGATTTCGCCGGCGAGACCCTGCCGCCCGGGCTGGTGGAATATCTGGCCGAACAGGGCTATGCTTTGGAGATCGAAGTCGAGGAGATCGACGAGGAAAAGCGGCTCTACGCCGTCTTCATCAGCCAGAACCAGGCCCGGCACCGCATCGCGGTGGAGTTTTTCAGCTCCAAGATCTACCGCCATGCCCACGAAACCTACGGCAGGCTGCTTGAAAGCTGTCCCGAACTGCCGCTTCGCATCACGCGCAAGGAGGAATCCCGCGAGGTGTCCGGCTTCTTCGAGCTCTACAAGGCGCTTATGGACGACGCCTTAAAGGGCATCAACATCCAGCGCTACAAGGGTCTGGGCGAAATGAACCCGGAACAGCTCTGGGAAACCACCATGAACCCGGAAAAGCGCAGTTTCCTGCAGGTGAATATCGAGGACGCCGGCGAGGCCAACGACATCTTCGACCAGCTCATGGGCGAAAAGGTCGAAGGCCGCCGCACGTTCATTGAACGCAACGCGCTGACCGTGCGCGAACTGGATATTTAAACGGCGAAGCGGAGAAG
>JAFABC010000319.1 GCA_023426275.1 Pseudomonadota bacterium
CCTTCAGGCCGTGCCGCTCGGGAAAACGTCCTGAAAGCGAAACACACTTGGCAGCGGCACGGCCTGAAGGCGCGTCGCCATATGCATTCCAGGTGGTGAATGCTGGCCGACTTAGATAAGCGTTTTGATAACTATCCTGGGGGGGGGATTGGTAAAGGCAGGGGAATAACCCCCTTTTTCTGACATCAAGAAAGCAGGGATTGCAGGCTATTAAGTATATACACGGAAGAGGAGTCGTGGCCTCCGGAGCCAAAGGCCGTAGGTTCGAATCCTACATTGCCCACCATATTTCAGGCGGTTGGACGAAACGTCCGACCGCCTTTTTGGTTGTACGGCAACGAGGCCCCACGGTGGCCTTGCTGATACGGCGCCCGAAACGCCTCCTCGCAAGGCCGCCCTGCCCGCACAAAAAAAGGGAGCGGCCCCGAAGGACCGCTCCCCATATTCGGCAGAGAATCTGGCCGGAAAGGCTTAGCTGAAAGCCTTCTGGAACGGCGGCACGACCTGCTTTTTGCGGGACAGCACGCCGTCGAGCCACACCGAGTCGCCCTTGACTTCGACGCCGAAGGCCTTGCTCACGTAGCTCGGATCGTCGGAGACGATCAGCATCTCGGAACCTTCCTTCATGATGTCGGTCAACAGCAGGAAGACGCTGTGACGGCCGTCTTCCTTGACCTTCTTGCACTCGGCCAGCAGATCGGCCTTGACCGGCTCGAGGATGGACAGGTCGACCACTTCCAGCTGGCCGATGCCGATCTTCTTGCCGCCCATGTCGAAATCCTTGTAGTCGCGGAAGACCAGATCGCGGGCCGGGGTGCCGCCAACGGCGGACTTGACCTTGAACATCTCGACGCCCAGGGACATGAAGTCGGACACGCCGGCGATCTTGGCCAGAGCTTCAACAGCGGCCTTGTCCTCGTCGGTGCAGGTCGGGGACTTGAACATGACCGTGTCGGACAGGATGGCGCACATCATGATGCCGGCCATGGGCTTGGAAATTTCGACCTTGGCGCAGTCGTACATCTGCTTGACCACGGTGCAGGAGCAGCCCACGGGCTTCACCAGGATCTCAAGGGGATTGGGGGTGGTCACGTCGCCCAGCTTGTGGTGATCGTAGATGCCGATGATTTCGCCCTTCTCCAGGTTTTCCAGGCTCTGGGCCAGGTCGGAGTGGTCGACCAGGATGATCTGCTTGTCGGTGGCGTCAGTGACGATCTCGGGAGCGGCCACGCCGAATTTTTCAAGCACGAAAGCGCTTTCGGGGTTGAGCGCGCCCTGAGCGGCGGGCTTGGCGTCCAGGCCTTTGGCCTTGCTCATCAGATCAGCCACGGAAATGGCGGCGGCGACGGAATCGGTATCCGGATTTTTGTGACCAACGACATACACAGCCATAGTAATGTCCTCCTGGTGTTTTTTCCAAAACCCTGACGGGTTGGCAGCGACATTTTGAAACTTGTGAAGAATATCCCAAAAGGGAACCCTTGCCAAGTCAAATCCCCCCGGGGCCGGTTGCTTTTTTCCCGGCCTCCGCGCCGGGACCGGTCACAACAACACCCAGATGAAGCTGAGCGCCATGCCCCCGGCCAGCACCATGTAGGCCGGGCGATAGCGCAGGGACAGCACCCCGCCCAGGCTGCCGAGAATCCACAGCTGGCTCCAGGTGGCCCCGGACGAGGACAGGTAGGGCCAGACAATGGGCAACAGCACGTAGTACAGGGCGACAAGGCCGGCCAGGACCACGCTAAAGCCCACGCCGTTGATCACGACCATGTCGAAAAAGGCCCGACGGATCAGCCGGCCCGGGGAAAAAAGGGCCTTCGACCGTTCCCGGGCCGCCGTGTAGCGCGACAGCACGATATTTTCCACCACCCGTTGCGCGCCCTCCAGGGTGGCGAACAGCCGGCCGAGCAAAGCCGTGGTCGCGGCCACGAAAAGCGCCTCGGCCGGCGAGGCCAGCTGGAACACGTGCATGAGGGAAAGCCCGGCCAGGGTGGCGGCGGCGGCGTTTGGCGGGATGTGCGTGCCGGCCGGAATGCCGTCGAGCCAAAAGAGCTCGTAAAACAGGCACAGCTTGAGGGTGGCGTCAAGGTCGCCGAAACAGGCGGCCCAGGCAAACCCGATGATCAGCGGCCGCTCCAGCAGGGCGGCGTTTATGAAGAAGCGAAACGACGAAAAAAAGACAAAAAAAAAGCGACGCTGAAGACGTGCTGCAAAATATCGGCCTGATGGGTCATGCGTGGTCACTCGCTCGGACTGACGGGTTCGCGCCGCCACGTCTCCGTCTTTTGGGGGCGGAAGACGCCTGTGAAACGCAAAACAAAAGGCGTTGCCGAACGCCTACACGGAACGCAGTTGCGGCGAATCGCTCGGCACGCAACGATAATCGAGTCGCACGCCCTTGTCGCGGAAAAAATCCAGGCAGGACTCGTCTTCCTTGGACAGGGCGACATGGGGACAGACCTGCTTCTTGCCGGGCGCGTAGTGCAGGTTGCCCAGGTTGAGCCGGCCGAAACCGAACCCCCGCTCATAGGCCGCCCGGGCGTCGCGGCACGTCGAAAAAAGAATCAAGGCGTCCTCGGCATCCAGCGGATTGCGGCTTAAAAAGGGCATCAACTCGGCCACGGGCAAAAACTCGATGCGCACGCCGGCCGGAATGGCCATGGACATGATTTCCTGGCGCAAATAGTCCAGCGACAACTCGTCGTTGACGACCAGGATGGCCCGGGCATTGGTGAACGGCAGCCACGTCTCGATGATCTGGCCGTGCACCAGCCGGTTGTCCACGCGAACAAAGGCCATGCGCCTAGTCCTCGGCGACCTTTTTGCGCAGCACCTCGCCCGCCACGACAATGCCCTGGCATCCGGCCTGCTTGGCTTCCAGGGCCAGGGTCTGCAACGGTTTGGTTCGCGAGCCCAGGATCTTGATGAGCATGGGCAAATTAACGCCCGTAAGCACTTCCAGGCGTCCGGTGCCCAGAAGCGACAGACTCAGGTTGGTGGGCGTCCCGCCGAACATGTCGGTCAGGATAAGCACGCCCGCGCCCTGCTCCGTTTCCTTGATGGCCGCCTTCAGGGTGACCAGGGTCGCCTCAACGGGGTGGGTCATGTCGACGCTGACGCAACGGCAATGATCCTGGGCGCCCAGGATGAACTCGGCCGCCTTGAGCAGCCATGTCCCATAATCCGTATGGGTGACCACCACCACGCCGATGGGCGCTTGTGCCTGCTTCTGCCCGCTCATGCATCCTGTCCGGGGCTTTGGGCCCTTGGCTTGAAGTGACGGCGCGACATGACGTCACGCCACACGAAACACCGGACGCCAGCGGCGCCGGGCCGCCCGCCGTGCGCTGCGCCCCTCCCCCATCGCCTCAACCGGGAGGGACGGCGACACAAACGGTCAGCCGCGTTCGATATGCCGGTGTTCAAGGGATACGTTGTAGCCAGCCTTGGACAAGGTGTCAAAGACGGACTCGGCCACGGCCACGGAACGGTGCCGGCCGCCGGTGCAGCCGAAGGCCAGGGTCAGGCGGTAGCGCCCTTCCCGGGCGTACAGGGGCACCAGGTACAGCAGGAAATCCGTCAGCCGGGTGAGAAACTCCCGGCCGGGATCGGCGGCCAGCACGTAATCGCGCACGGCCGTCTCCTTGCCGGTTTTTTCCCGCAGGTCCTTGTCGAAATAGGGATTGGGCAGAAAGCGCAGGTCGAAAAGCATGTCGGCTTCGGACGGCGGACCGTACTTGAAGCCGAAACTCATGACATGCACCTTGAGCATCCCCTTGGCCGGTCGGATGGAGGCCCACTTTTCCTGCAACTTGCGCCGCAGGTCGTGAATGGAAAAATGAGTGGTGTCGAGCACCATGTGGGCTGCGTCGCGAAGCGGCGTCATGCGTGTGCGTTCCGCGATCACCGCCTGCTCGAGGCCAAGCGAGGCGCTTTCCAGGGGATGGGGCCGCCGCGTGGTGGCGTAGCGGCGGATGATCTCCTGGTTGTCGGCCTCGAAAAAAATGATTTGCAGGTTGACGGCCTTGCCCTGAATCTGGGCCAGGGTGACGCCCCAGTCCCGGTCGAGGTCGGCCTGGCGCACGTCCATGCCAAGGGCCAGCCCCTTGTAGCGCGGACCGCCCTTTTCATCGAACAAGGCGATGAGCTTGGGCACCAGGCTGACCGGCAGACCGTCGACACAAAAAAAGCCGAGATCCTCGAAGACCCGGAGCCCCGTACTTTTGCCGGATCCGGAAAGCCCCGTCAGGATGACGATTTTCAACGCTTCCGAGGGTTCTTCCATGTCGGCCGGCCTCCTGGCCCGCACAGCCGTCTTCCGGCGGCAGGCTCCGTGTTATCGCCCCGAACATTCAAACCGCCTTCCCGCGAAAACGCACACCGGCGTTCACGCGGAAAGGCGGTCCATGGATGCGTTTTTACGCCGCGGCCGTCAGCACCCGCCACAAAGCCGCTTCATCCGGCGCGCTCATAAAGGCGTGCCGAAAGGATTCGTCGGACAGCAACCGGGATATGTGGGCCAGAATGCGCAGGTGCAGGCCCGCCACATGCTCCGGGGCCAGGACGAGAAAAAAGATGCGGCAGGGCTTGAGGTCCAGCGCATCAAAGTTGACGCCCTTGAGGCTTCTGCCGACGACGATGACGATCTGCTGGAGGCTCTCCATCTTGCCGTGGGGAATGGCCACGCCATCACCGATGCCGGTGGTGCCGAGGCTTTCGCGGTCCATGAGAACCTGACGGGCCCGGGCGTCGTCGAAATCCGGCCAGCGCTTTTTCAGCGGCGCGACCAGTTCGGCCAGGACGTCGGCCTTGGAGTCGGCGGCAAGCTCCCCGATGACGAAATCGGGCTGGAGATAATCCTCGAGCCGCATTTACGCGCCTGTTCCGGGATCGATCAGGCCGAAGTCGCCGTTGCGCAGACGGTAGATGACATTGGGCCGTTCGGTTTCGGAGTTGATAAACACCATGAACTCGTATTTGAGGCTTTCCAGCTGCATGGCGGCTTCTTCCACGGCCATGGGCTTGGGTTCGTAGTCGTCGGTCTGCACGATGGTCGGCGTGCGGCCGCCCTGGGCGTTCTCGTTGATGCTGATGACCTGCATGCGCACGGTCTCAACCTGCTGACGGCGACGGTCCTTTTGCTTTTCGCGAAACTTCTTGGCCTGCGCTTCCACCTTATCCAGGATCATGTCAATGGTGGAATACATGTCCTCGGAAACTTCGTGGGCCGAGATGTGCATGTTGTCGGCCAGGAAGATGACGTCGGCCATTTGCCGGGTTTTCTCCACGGCCAGATTGACCTGCAATTCCGAGGAGTCAGTGGCAACGGTATATTTGGCAAGCTTGTCAAAACGCTTGCGGGCGTAATCTCGCAAATGATCTGACGGTTCGAAATTTTTGAAATTAAAGGTAATGTTCATGGGATCCTCCAGACTGGCGTAGTATTGGACCGGAAAAACCGGACCGAAGCATCAGAAAACTTCTTTGCGCTTGGATGAGGATTCGATGCCCATGGCCGTGCGGTACTTGGCCACGGTGCGACGGGCGATGTTGATTTGCAGTTCATCTTTGAGCATTTCGGCAATGGCCTCGTCGCTGATCGGCTTTTTCGGATTTTCATTGGCGATGATGCGCTTGATCATGGCCTTGACCGACTCCGAGCCCACGGTCCCGCCATCCTCGAGTTCCAGCGAACTGTTGAAAAAAAACTTCAGCTCGAAGATGCCATGCGGGGTGGCCACATATTTGTTGGAGGTGATGCGGCTGACCGTGGATTCGTGCATGCTGATGTCATCGGCCACGTCCTTGAGGATCAGGGGGCGCAGACGGGTCACGCCGTGCTCGAAAAAATCCCGCTGAAATTTGACGATGCTTTCAAGCACCTTATACAGGGTGCGCTGCCTTTGGTACAGACTTTTCATCAACCACATGGCCGAACGCATCTTGTCCTGCAGATAATCCTTGTCCTTGTCCGTCTTGGGATTGACCCCGTCCATGTAGGTCATGTTGACGTTCAAGTGCGGCATCCCCTCCTCGTTGAGCAGGATGACGAATTCGTTGTCGTATTTGTAGACGAAGGCGTCCGGGCTCACATAGATGGGATCGCCCGAGCCGTAACTGGCGCCGGGCATGGGATTGAGCGTCTGGATCAGCTCCAGGTATTCCTTGAGCTTTTCCATGGGCATATGGAATTTCTTGGCCAGAGGCTTGTAGCGCCGCTTTTCCAGATCCTCCAGATGATCGCGAACGAGCTCGATCAGGATGGGATCGTCGTAGCCGTAGACCTCGATCTGGGTGAGCAGGCATTCGCTGGGCGTCCGGGCGGCCACGCCGACCGGGTCGAACCGCTGGATGCGCGAAAGCACCTGCTCCACCTCCTCCACGGAGGCGTGCGTCATCTGGGCCAGTTCGTCGAGTCCGGCCTGCAAGTAGCCCGAGGAATTGAGGCTGCCGATGATGGTCTCACCGATTTCCAATTCTTTTTCGGTGAAATTGGACAGCCGCATCTGCCAGCTGATGTGCCCTTCCAGGGACGGCTTGGAGGCGAGTCTGGCGTCGAAGGCCATGCCCTCCTCGGGCATTTCCGTTTCCCGGGCCTGGGACTGCCGGCTGGTGCTGGCGAAATCGCCCAGATAGTCATCCCATTCCGCGTTTTTGAGCAGCTCCTTCTCCATGACCGCGTCGCTGGAGTCTCCCGAAGGTCCGGAATTGTCCTCGGCCACGGTGCGTTCGGGCTGCCGGTCTTCCTCGAGGCTCTCCTCAAGGAGAGGATTCTCCATAAGCTCCTGCTGCACGCTCTCCAAGAGCTCCAACCGGGAAAGCTGGAGGAGCTTGATGGCTTGCTGCAGTTGGGGGGTCATCACCAACTGCTGGGAAAGTTTGAGCTGCTGTCGCAGTTCGAGAGCCATTTCTTACCGCCGTGCGCGCTACATGCTTCTTGGAGTGTTTACGGAACAAACGGGGACCGGCCCAGGCCCGTCCCCGCGCAACAAAAACTATGCCACAATCAAAGGGTCGTGGCAATCCGCCAGATTGTCCGTTGTCGGGAAAACCACTCCGAAAGCCCGAAAACGCCCCATTAACCTTTGTGCCGCTTGGCCGCGGCCACGAATTCGCGAAAGAGCGGATGGGAGCGCATGGGGCTGCTCTTGAATTCCGGGTGGAACTGGCAACCCAGGAACCACGGGTGATCCGGCAATTCGACCATCTCCACCAGCTCGCCGTCCGGCGACTGGCCGCTGAGCACCATGCCCGCGTCCTCGAAGGCGGAGGCATAGGCCTTGTTGAATTCGTAGCGGTGGCGGTGGCGTTCGGAAATCTCCTTCACGCCGTACGCCTGGGCGGCCTTGGTCTCGGGCCGGACCACGCAGGGGTAGGCCCCCAGGCGCATGGTGCCGCCCTTGTCGCAGGAGGGATCGCGGTGCTCGGTCTTCTGGGTGCGGAAGTCGAACCATTCCCGCATGAGGTAGATGACCGGGTCCGGCGTGGTCAGGTCGAACTCCTCGGAATTGGCTCCGGCAAGTCCCAGCACGTGGCGGGCGAACTCGATGACCGCGCACTGCATGCCAAGGCAGATGCCAAAGAAGGGAATGCCGGAAGTGCGGGCGTATTCGATGGCCGCGATCTTGCCCTCGACCCCGCGCGACCCGAAGCCGCCGGGCACCAGGATGCCGTCGAGGCCGGCAAAGGTGGTGGCCGCGTTTTCCCGGGTGACCTCTTCGGAATTCACGTACACGAAGTTGATGGACACCCCGACGGCGCAGCCGGCGTGGACCAGCGCCTCGTGCAGGCTCTTGTAGGCTTCCTTGAGATCGACGTACTTGCCGACAATGGCGATGGACACCGAGCCGGTGGGATTCTCGTAGCGGTGGATGAGCTGTCGCCAGGGCTCCAGGTCGGCGTTTTTGGCCGGCAGCCGCAGCAGGATGGCGATCTTCTGGTCCACTCCCTCGGCATAAAGCCGAAGCGGCAGTTCGTAGATGTTTTTGACGTCCACGGCGGTGAACACCGCGTCGGCGTCCACGTCGCAAAAAAGCGCGATCTTTTCCTTGATGTCGCGACCAAGCTCCACTTCACTGCGGCAGATGATGATGTCGGGCTGGATGCCGATGGAGCGCAGTTCCTTGACGCTGTGCTGGGTGGGCTTGGTTTTGACCTCGCCGGCCACCCGCAGGTAGGGCACCAGGGTCAGGTGGATGTACAGGGCGTTTTCCTTGCCAAGCTCCATGCGCAGCTGCCGGATGGCCTCGAGGAACGGCTGGCCCTCGATGTCGCCCACCGTGCCGCCGATCTCGATAATGGCCACGTCCTCGTCGCCGGCCACGCCCAGAATCGAACGCTTGATCTCGTCGGTGATGTGGGGAATCACCTGGACGGTGCCGCCCAGGTAATCGCCCCGGCGTTCTTTCTGGATGACGCTGAAATACACGCGCCCCGAGGTGAAGTTGTTGTTCTGGCTCATGGGCACGCCGAGGTAGCGCTCGTAGTGGCCCAGATCCAGGTCGGTTTCGGCCCCGTCGTCGGTCACGTAGACCTCGCCGTGCTGAAAAGGATTCATGGTGCCGGGGTCGACGTTGATGTAGGGGTCGAGCTTCTGGATGGTGACCTTCAGCCCCCGGGCCTGCAGCAGCGCGCCGATGGAAGCGGCGGCCAGCCCCTTGCCCAGGGAGGACAGCACTCCCCCCGTAACGAAAATAAACTTGGTCTTCATGCTGCTGCCGTCCTGATTTTGGAAGAGTTTTTTTGCCGCGTCGACAGCCCCGGCGGCCGCCGTTGACGCGGGCCGAGCGCCCGAGCCGGCCGTATATTGACGCGGCCGGGGCGGCCCCTTATGTTCAGCCGCGCAAACTATGCCTTCGGGCACAATTTTTCAAGGAACCCCCGGGAGGATTTCCCCTATGGCCCAGGTGCGCACCCTCGTGATCACCGGATACGGCACCAATTGCGAGGTGGAATCGGCCCACGCCGCACGGCAGGCCGGTTCGGACATCACGGATATTGTCTTTTTTTCCGACATCGTCGCCGGCCGCGTCCGGATCGACGCCTACAACTTTCTGGTCTTCCCCGGCGGATTTCTCGACGGCGACGACCTGGGCGCGGCGCAAGCGGCGGCCGTTCGCTGGAAACACGCCGCCACAACCACGGGCGAGCCGTTGCTCGACCAGCTCAAAACCTTTTTCCAGGCCGGCGGGCTGATCCTCGGCATCTGCAACGGGTTTCAGCTGCTGGTCAAGCTCGGCCTGCTTCCGGCCCTTGGCGGCGCCTATTTCGCCCGGCAGGTCAGCCTGGCCAACAACGACTCGGCCCGCTTCGAGGACCGCTGGGTCACCCTGGCCGCCAACCGCCAGAGCCCGTGCGTATTCACCAAGGGCCTCACCCGCCTGGACCTGCCCGTGCGCCACGGCGAGGGCAAACTCGTGCCCGACAGCCCGGAAGTGCTGGCGGAAATCGTGCGCACCGGGGCCATTGCCCTGACCTACGCCGACCCGGCCAGCGGCGTGTCCACCATGGAGTACCCGGCCAATCCCAACGGGTCGCCCAATGCCATCGCCGGCCTGACCGACCCGTCCGGCCGCATTCTCGGCCTGATGCCCCATCCCGAGGCGTTCAACCACCCGACCAACCACCCCGGCTACACCCGTGGCGAACGGCCGACCCTCGGCACGGTGCTGTTCGAAAACGCCGTCGCCCATCTGCGGGGCGCCGCCTCGTAGTGTGTCCCTTAAAAAATACGTTGGTATTTTTTAAGGGAAAAATAATTATGTAAGCATGTTATCCTCAAAAAAAGTGTATACTTTTTTTTGAGGATGCGACACCAGGAGCGCGTGGTATCGCGATGCCGCCACCCGTGGGAGATCCTCCCCCGGGTGGCCCGCGCGACCATACCGGCGTGCAAAGACTGTCATGGCGCTTTCCCCTTCGAGACGCTTTATCGCGGGTCAAACCGGTCTGCCCGCCCCGCCTCCGGGCTGGGACAGCTACGAGGCGATCATGGACCGGGCCTTGGAAAAAGCCCGGGAAGCGGCCGCCCTTGGCGAAACCCCGGTCGGCGCGATCCTCCTTTCCGCCGGAGGGGAGGTTCTGGGCGCGGCCGGGAACGCCCCCATTTCGAGCTCCGACCCGTCGGCCCACGCCGAAATCCTGGCCTTGCGACAGGCGGCCCGGGCCGTCGGCAACTACCGTCTGCCCGGAGCGATCCTGGCCGTCACCCTCGAACCGTGCCTGATGTGCCTCGGCGCGATGCTCCACGCCCGGGTGGGGCTTGTCGTGTATGGCGCTTCGGACCCGCGCACGGGCGCCATCGCCTCATGCCTGCCCGGCCCGGATCTTCCTTTTTCCAACCATCGCTTCGATGTGATTTCCGGCGTGCTGGAGCCGGCCTGCGGCGCGGTGCTGCGGGAATTTTTCCGCGCCCGTCGCCTGCGACCGGATGTCGCAGCGGACAAATAATTTCTTGCCAAACCCAACCGCCTCGCGTATCTTCTCAAATTCCGAACGGTTCTTTTTTTGTGCGGAGAGGTACCGAAGTGGTCGTAACGGGCCCGACTCGAAATCGGGTTGCGGGTTAATAGCCTGCACGTGGGTTCGAATCCCACCCTCTCCGCCAATACAGCATCTCATCAAACCCCACATGGCCTCAACCGCCTTGTGGGGCTTGTCTTTTTCAGGCCGTAATTTTCCGATGCCCCTTGGCTGCGCGGGCTTTGCCCCCGGGGAGACGGCCGGCTCCCGGCCATACCCCCCTTCGGGAGGGTCCGGGAGGGGCCGTCGCCCCTCCCGGCCGCCGGAGGCATCTTCTCTTCTCGCCCCCTCTCTACTCGACGCAAATAATGTCGTACGCGTCGCCGGTCAGGCAGACGCCGCCCGAGTCCGTCACTTCGAACGTATTCTCCACGCCCACCATGCCGACGCCCTCGATGCCGAACTTGGGCTCCAGGGCGAGCGTCATGCCGGCCTCGACGGGGGCGTCAAAGCCCTTGGCCAGGACCGGCCAGGCATCGATATAGAGCCCGATGCCGTGGCCGAGAAAGCGCACCTTGTTTTCCCCCAGCCCCATGAATCCTTCGGACAGCCCGTCCTTCTCGGCCATGGACAGGGCCAGGGCGTAGAGTTCGCTGGGCTTGGCCCCGGGCACGAGGCGTTCGGCCACGGCCTGCTGCACGCGCATGCACAGGTCATGGCCGCGCCGGACGGCGTCGGGGATGTCGGCGGCCTTGCCGGCGAAATACACCTGCGTCTTGTCCGTGCAGTAGCCTTCCAGGGAAAAACCGTTGTCGACGGTCAGCACCTCGCCCTTTTTCCAGACCTTGCCGGCGTAGCCGGAAAACGGCAGGGCCGGATGTTCGCCGCGAAGCCCGACCGGGCCGTTGAACACGCTCGGATAGTTGCCGCTGTCGCCGGCGGCGATATGGCCCAGGAAGATTTCGTCGCCATTGCTCATGCGCAACATGCCCTGGTGCCCCAGATCGAAAAAGGCGTCCCAGCACTTGCGCGCGATCTCGCGCTCGCTCATGCCCGGGGCGATGGACGCGGGCAAAAGCTCCATGAGCCCTTTGCCGTGGCGCGCGCCGCACAGACGGATTTTCTCCAGCTCCCAGGGCGACTTGACCGCCTGGGCCACGGCCAGGGCGGCATCGCCCGGCACGAAGGACACGCCCGGCAGACGCGAGGACAGCAGCGTGGCCAGATTCCAGGACAGCCCAGACTGCTCGGCCGCGCACACTTCGGTCAGCGGACGGCCGGCCTCCTTGCACAGGCCGGGGATGTCCCCATAGGATCGGAAGGAGACAATGGTTTCCAGGGGCGATTCCAGCATGGCCCGGGCCTTGCCTTTGCGGCAGGCCAGCACGGGGTCGCCTTCCCGCGGCAGCCACAGCAGGCCGTTGGCCCAGGTGCCGGTCAGATAGTAGATGGCCAGCCGGGAAAAAACGAGCAGCCCGCCGGCCCCGGGGGCGACATCGGCCAGGGCGGCCCGGCATCTGGCCTGACGCGAACGCATTTCCTCGACAGGGAGTCGTTCCAGAGCTTCGAACATCCTTACTCCGTTTCGGTTGCTATCCGGAGGGGTCCGCGGGTATAGCGTTCCTCCGGGCTTTGGGTGCGGATATCGACCGAAAAGGCGGTCGTGGGAGCCTTCCCCCGCAGATGCGCCGGCGGATGGTATCCTATGCCGAACACGCGGCTGGCTTGGCCGGCCTTTCTCGCCCTGGTCGGCGCAACGCTGCTCTGGGGCAGTTCGTTTATCGCCATGAAGATCGCCATGCGGGCCTATTCGCCGCTGCTGGTGGTCTTTGGGCGCATGTTTCTGGCTTCCATGGTTTTTGCCCTGCTGTGGCGGCGCATGGGCGGCTTCGGCGCGATCAAGGGAGATCTCAAGGGCCTGCTGTTCATGGCCTTTTGCGAACCGTGCCTGTACTTCGTTTTCGAGGCCAAGGCCCTCACCCTCACCCAGGTTTCCCAGGCGGCCATGGTGACGGCCTTGCTGCCGCTTTTGACCGCAGCGGCGGCCGCCCTGGTCCTGAAAGAAAAGCTGGAAAAAAACGCCCTGATCGGCCTGACCCTGGCCGTTGTCGGCGTGGTGGTCATGAGCGCCTCAGGCGGCCCGACCGAGGACGCGCCCAATCCTTTACTGGGCAACATACTGGAATTTCTGGCGATGTGCTGCGCCGTGGGCTACATCATCATGGCCAAGCGTCTGGCCGCCCGACACGAACCGCTTTTCCTGACCGCCGTCCAGAGTTTTGTCGGCGCGATCTTTTTCGCGCCGGCCCTGCTTTTCGCCCCGCTGCCGCAGGCCTTTCCACTCGGTCCCAGTCTGGCCGTGGTCTTTTTGGGCCTGGGCGTCACCTTTGTGGCCTATGGCCTCTACAACTACGGCGTCAGCCGGGCTCCGGCGGCCAAGGCGGCGATTTTCATCAACCTCATCCCCTTGTCCGCCTGCCTGCTGTCCTGGCTCATGCTGGGCGAGACGCTGACGCCGTCCCAATGGATCGGGGGGCTCATGGCCCTTGGCGGCGTGGCGCTCACGGCCCGGCCCGGCAATCCTTCGGCCTAACGACCAGGAACCGGCCGGCTCAGTCCGCGTCGTGCCGGGAATAGTCCATGTTGCGGCGCACCGGCTCGAAGCCGGCGCCGACAGCCAGCCAGCGCAGGGCGTCCTCTTCCATGCGGAAATGCACACCGGCCGCGGCCACCACGTTTTCCTCGATCATGGTCGAGCCCAGGTCGTTGGCGCCGAAAAAAAGCGCCAGCTGCCCGATTCTCGGCCCCTGCGTCACCCAGGACGCCTGGATATTGGGAACGTTGTCGAGGAACAGGCGCGACAGGGCCAGCCAGCGCAGGTACTCCCAGGACGAGACTTCGGGCGCGGTGAGGGCCGTGTTGCCCGGCTGGAACGTCCAGGGAATAAAGGCCGTGAACCCGCCGGTTTTATCCTGCAGGTCGCGAATACGGGTCAGATGCTCCAGGCGGTGCTCGATGCTCTCGCCAAAGCCGATGACCATGGTGGCCGTGGTGCGAATCCCGAGCCCGTGGGCCGTCTCCATGACCTTGATCCAGTCATCGGCCGGGCACTTGTTGGGCGAGATGGTCCCGCGCACGGCGTCGGCCAGGATTTCCGCCCCGCCGCCCGGCAGGGAGGCCAGCCCGGCGGCCTTGAGTTCGGTGAGCACCTCGGCTATGGAGAGGCCTTCCATTTTGGCCAGAAAGACGATTTCCGGGGGCGAGAACCCGTGGACCGCCACGGCCGGAAACCGGTCGCGCAAAAAGGCCAGCATGTCCGTGTAAAAACCGAGGCGCAGCTCCGGGTGCATGCCGCCCTGGAGCAGAATCTGCCAGCCGCCAAGCTCGACGGTCTCGGCCACCTTGGCCGCTAGTTCGTCCCGGGACAGCACGTAGCCCTCGGCATGTCCGGGCGGACGGAAAAACGCGCAAAAGCGGCAGCCGCAAGCGCAAATGTTGGTATAATTGATATTGCGATCGACAATGTAGGTGACGATCGGCTCGGGATGCAGGGCCAGCCGCGCGGCGTGGGCCTTCTTCCCCAGGGAGAAGACATCCTCGCCTTCCCACAGGGCGCGGGCCTCGTCGGGGCTTATACGGTCGATGGCTGATGCGGACATCTGCTTGAAACCTCCAGGCACTGGATGCCGCCAAGCGGATACACCTTTTTCCCACAAACGAAAACCACCCCACACCACCATGCTCTACGCCGATTCCATGCTCAAGACGTTGCTGGCCCCGGGCAAGATCATCGCCCTGGTCGGCGCCAAGGACCGTCCCGGCACCGAGGTCGATATGGTCGGACGCTACCTGATCGACGCCGGCTTTACCGTCATTCCGGTGCATCCGGCCCGGGCCACCGTCTGGGGCCTGCCGGCCCGCAAGACCCTGGCCGAAATCGCCGCCCCCATCGACATCGTCAACCTGTTTCGGGCCCCGGCCCACTGTCCGGACCATGCCCGGGAAGTGCTGGCCCTGGAACGCCGTCCCGCCTGCTTTTGGATGCAATCCGGCATCGTCAGCCCACAGGCCCGGGAGCTGTTGTCTCCCGCCGGCATCACCGTGGTGGAAGATCGTTGCATCATGGTTGAACACCGTCGTCTTTGGGGGTAGGGAAAAGCAATGCCGTCCGCTATCGCGTTCACCTGCCGACGTTGCGGCCACTGCTGTCACGGAGAAGGCGGCATCGTCCTGTCCCAGGGCGACATCACGCGTCTGGCCGCCCATCTCCAGCTGGAACCGGCCGAGATGCTTGCGCGCTATGCCAGGTTTGTTTCCGGGAAGTATCGACTCATTACCGGAAGCGACCACTACTGCGTCTTTTACAAGGAAGGCTGCGGCGTTCATCCCGGCCGCCCCGACGTCTGCCGGGCCTGGCCGTATTTTCGGGGCAATATTATCGACCCGGCCAGCCATGCCATGGCGGCCGAGGATTGTCCCGGCATCAACCGCGACGTGCCCCATGCGGAGTTCGCCCGCCAGGGCAGGGAATATCTGACCCGGCACGGCCTCAGCCGCGCCCGGGGCGCGGACGTTCCCGAGGCCCTGGCCGACGTCGCGCCGCCGGCAGGCGAGGAAACGGAAGATGGCCCGTGCGGATTCGATGCGCCTTGACGAAGCGCGCTCCCTGCTTGGCGTCCCGTCGTCCGCCGATCTGGACGCCGTCAAATCCGCCTATCGCAAACTGGCCTTCAATCTGCACCCCGACCTGCATCCGGACGATCCCGGGGCCAAACGCAACTTCCAACGCTTAAACGAAGCCTATCTGCTGCTGCGCCATTTCCTGGCCAGCCGTGACAACGACGCCGGCCCCCGGCGCGCCCAGCCATCCGGCCCGTCTTCCGGTCCCTCCGCCGGCCAGGCGACCGGGACCAGGGCCGGGCCGAAAACCGCCCAGCGCCCGGGGCCGACGCCCGGGCAGGCCCACCGGCAGCGTCAGGGCCGGGCCGCCTACACGCAGGCCTCGCGCCAAAACGCCGACGCCGGCTTTTATTTCCGGCGCGAGGAAGTGCTGCAGGATCTGCTCAAGGACCCCTTTGCCCGGCAGGTGTTCCAGGACATCTACCAGCAGGTGCGCCGCAAGGCCCCGCCCAAAAGCGGTCCGGTCAAGGCCAAGGGACCGCGCAAGGTCTCGTTCACCTGGGGCGACAAGGCCCTTTCCCTCGATATTTCCAAGGGATTTTGGGGATCCATCAAGGATTACTTCAAGAAACAGCTCGACGACGAGCAGACCGTGCATCTGCCGACCACCAGCCTGTTTCCGGGCACGCGCATCCGCGTCGGCATCCGCCATGGCCTGGGCAATGCCAAGCCCACCATGGTGGAAGTGACCCTGCCGCCGGATTTCGTGGTGGGCCGTCCCATCCGCCTCAAAGGCATGGGGCGGCGCATCGGCCCCATGCGCGGCGACCTGTATCTGCGCCTGCTGGCCAAATAACCGGCCGGCCGCCTGGGAGACGCCTGTATGTCCATTCGCATCCCGTGCCTTCTGGCCCTGTTGCTGTTGTTGCCGACCATGGCCCTGGCCCTCGAAGGTCCCCGTGTCGGTGGCCCCTGTCGCTACGCCGACTTCCCGGGCAAGGCCACCATCGTTGCCGTGACGCCCGCCACAACGACTCCCGGCGTCACCACGCCCTCCCCGGCCCGGACCGTGACCTTCACCTTTACGCCAAACGCGCCCCTGACCGGAGAACCGCTCTTTCAGCCCGGCAAGATCCACACCCTGACCCTGACCAACGGCATGGCTCCCGGCCCCCGGTTCACGACCAAATACGGCATCGCGCCGGGCAAGGTCTTTGCCTGCACCCTGCGGCTCATCCGCCAGGGGACCTGCACGCCGGTGCTGTTCGCCTTCCCGGCCATCGACCTGACCGATTATTTCGAACTGACCACTCCGTAACCGCCCCCCCAAAAAACGCGGCCCGGGGAACCATCCCCGGGCCGCGCGTCCTATCGTCTTTTCTCTCTGCCGATCAATTGGCAACGGCGCGCAACTGGCGGATCAGGGCCAGGGCGTCAGGCGGCGGCCGGCGCTCGATGCGACGGTACACCCGGCAGTCGGGCGTGCGCCACAGCAGCCCCAGGTCGCACAACTCCCGGCGCAACAGCACCGGGTCGCCGAACAGATGCGCCGCGGCAAGCAGCCGGTTGACGCCCGGTTCGTCAAAGGTCCGCCGGGCCGGAAGGGCCGCCCACAGCGTCCACAGACAGGTCAGCTGCAAGCCGCGCTTTTGGCAAGGGGCGGCGGGCGGGGAAAAGAGAAGAGAAGATGCCTCCGGCGGCCGGGAGGGGCACTGCCCCTCCCGGACCCTCCCGAAAGGAGGGGCGGTCGGCTGCTCGGTTGGTCGGCGGGGCTTCGAACATTTGGCGGCGCATTCTTCCCC
>JAFABC010000087.1 GCA_023426275.1 Pseudomonadota bacterium
AGCGTCGCTTCGCGCCGCCAAAGACACGTCGAGGGGGTCCGGGGGGAATCATTCCCCCCGGCGGGGTTCGGGGCAGCGCCCCGATTCCTCCCCTTTCGCGTTGCGCCCCGCGGTGAACACCAGCACGTCGCCCCAGGGGGCGCGGGTGGTCATGGCCGGGTGTTCGCCGGCCAGACAGGCCCGGGCCCGGGGCTCCTCCAGCACCACGGTCACGTCGAAGCGCCGCGCAAGCTCCCGGAGCGCGGCGCAGTCGCGGATGTCGGCGGTTTCGCCGTGCAGCCGGACGAGCGGGGCGTCCTCGCCGGCCACCTGCCAGCGCTGCCGGTGGCCGTAAAAAAGGATCGGGTAGACCCAGCTGTCCTTGCCGGCCACGAGCAGGGCGTTTCCGTCCGGGTACACGCCGTGGGACAGGTAGTCGAGCAGCAGCGGCCCGTGGAACACGGCGTCGTAGACGCCGCGCCGACCGCCCGGACGGTTGAGGATCGAGGCCTCGAAGGGGGGATGGACCGTTGGCAGCCAGGCGGCGTCCACCAGCGGCCGGTCCTGGTTGGCCAGGGTGGCGGCGGCCAGGGTCAGGCCGGCGACCAGCAGGATGGGCAGACGCAGCCAGCGCCGGTCGTGCCAGATGCCGCGCGCCGCGATGAGACAGGGGGCGCTGGCCGCGAAAAACAGGGTGAAAAAGCGGTTGTTGTAGCTAAACCAGGTGATTTTCCAGCAGACAAGGCCGAAAAAGACGAGCAGGGCCAGGGCCGTGGCCTGACACAGCCGGTCGCGCCGGCGAAACGCGCCGGCCAGGACGCAGGGGAGGACGAGCAGCGCCCCGAGCGGCCCGAACCACGAGGCGTCCTCGCGCAGGGTGTCGCCCGGGGCGAAGGTGGCCTGAAAGGCCATGGTCGCGCCGGGGCCCTTGCCCGGACCGAACAGCCGCGCGTGCAGGCCGCGCCGGGTCGTCGCCCACCACTGGCCGGGCACGTCCAGGACGTCCAGGGCGTAGCGCAGGCCGTTGGCCGCCGCGCCGGACAGGCCGTCGGCGTTTTCGTGCAGGGACACGGCCCGGGCGGGGCCGAAGGGATTTCCGAAGCGGGCGAGGTTGATCCACTGGCTGCCCAGGCACAGGGCGTAGGCGGCGCACAGCCCGATGGCCAGGGCGGCCAGCCGGCCCGGAGCGGCGGCCCGGGCGGCGGCCAGGGCCTGCCGGAGCTCCCGGCGTCTGGCCGCCAGGACGAGCACGAGAAACGGCGCGCCGAACAGGGCGAAATGGCTTTTGGTCGACAGGCCGTAGCCGGCGCACAGCAGCAGAAAACCCAGCGTTCCCGGGCCGGGCCGGTCCAGGAACCGGGCCGCGCCGAGCAGGCAGGCCACGGCCATGGCCGCCGCGCCGATATCGTTTTTGGTCGAGGTGGCTTCCAGGGGCAGGAGCTTGAGCGAGGCCACGACCAGGGCCACGCGCAGGGCGAAGGCCGCGCCGCCGTGGCGTCTGGCCAGGGCGAAGGTCCCGGCCGTGATGGTGGCGTAGGCGAGCAGCGAGAACACGGCGATGCCCCGGTCCGTGCCGTAGCGCAGAAAATCCCAGTGCAGCAGGTCGAAGCCCGGGCTGAAGGACAGCTGGCGAAACGTGTTGTAGTGGTGCGGGGCGATGGTGTTTTCCCGCATCATGATGAGCACCCGGGCCAGATTGTAGGTCATGGAGTCCCAGTTGGCCGGGGGCGCGGTCCAGACCGTGGCCAGCAGGGCGGCGAAGCCCCCGGCCAGCACCCAGGCGCAGGGGAAGGAGGCGGCCTGTCGCAGGCCGGCGGCCAGCTCGGGCCAAAAGCGCCGGGTGCCGCGCCGCAACGACACGCCCCACAGCCCGGCCATGCCGGCGTCGAGCAGCCAGGGGAAACGGGCGAGGCCCAGCACGAACAGCAGCTGAATGGCCAGCCCCAGGCCGACGAGGGTCAGGGCCAGTGCCCGGGCGAACGCTTCCCCAAAGCGCAGGTCACGCGGCTGTAACCTGTGCCAGGCGATGACGCAGCAGGCCAACCCGGTCAGCAAAAGGAGGGAAAGGGCACTGTCGGCCATGGTATTTCGGGACGTTGCCTAGCTGTTGCGGCTGTGGCCGCCATGGAATATCGTGCAGCGCGTTGCCGGTGGAGAGTCTTCCCGCCCCTGCCCGTTTGGGCGATACAGCAACGGTGGCTGTCACGGGAGGCGATCTCCCGAGCCTTGCCAAACGTCGGTATCGGCATTATCTGACTCCCTCCCTCATTTCAACCCTCGCTGGAAGCGCCCTTTATTATGTCGGAGCGAACGCCTCATATATCATTGCCTGTGGATCGTCTCGTGCCCCGGGTCCTCGACATCAGCCCCGAGGAACTGGAAACCTGGCCCGAGGACGCTCGCAATCTGGCCGTGGCCGTGGCCGCCGAGCTGTTCCTCGTGCGCGCCAATCCGTTCATCAACGCCGCCGATGTCAAGGCGTCCGTGGAAAAGCGGCTTGCCGAGGCCAATCCCAAGGCCTGGGGCGACTACCCGCGCACCATCCGCAAGGCCTACAAGGCCTTCTGGGACGTGTACGAGGCGGACAAACGTTTTCGTGACAATCTGGTGGAGCGGCTGCGCCAGTTCCTGCCCGCCGAGGACGTGGTCACCGCGCCCAACTCCCTGGTCGAGTGTTCCACCGACGCCACGGACCTGCGCATGGAGATGCCGCTGTGCATGCTCCTGCCCGAGTCCGCCGAGCACATCCGCCAGATCCTGCGGCTGGCCAACGAACTGGAATTCGCCATCATTCCGCGCGGCGGCGGTTCCGGGCTCACCGGCGGCGCCGTGCCGGCCCATCGCCGGTCCGTCATCCTGAGCCTGTCCAAGTTCAAGAAGATTCTGGCCATCGACGAGGACGCCCGGACGCTGTGCGCCCAGACCGGCGTCATCACCATGAAGGCCATCAAGGCAGCCGCGGCCAAGGGGCTGCTTTTCACCGTGGACCCGGCCTCCAAGGCGGCTTCGTCCCTTGGCGGCAACATCGCCGAGAACGCCGGCGGTCCCTTTGCCTTCGAATACGGCACCACCCTCGACAACATCATCAGCTACAAGATGGTCGAGGCCACGGGCGAGATCATCGAGGTGCGCCGGGTGGGCCATCCGCGCCACAAGATCCGGCCCGAGGAAACGGCCGTGTTCGAGGTCGTGGACGGCGAGGGCAACATCCGCGACGTGATCCGCCTGCCCGGCAACGAGATCCGGGGCGCGAACCTGGGCAAGGACGTGTCCAACAAGTATCTCGGCGGCCTGCCCGGTGTGCAGAAGGAAGGCGTGGACGGCATCATCACCGAGGCCTGTTTCGCGCTCTATCCCATCCCCAAATATTCGCGCACGCTGTGCCTGGAGTTTTTCGGGCGCTCCATGAAAAACGCCATGTGCGTCATCCGCGACGTGGTGGGGCTGCGTAACCGCATCCGCGAGGAAGGCGACGCGGTCAAGATTTCGGCCCTGGAGGAGTTCAACTCCAAGTACGTGCGGGCCATCAGCTACGTGAAAAAGTCCTCGCTCTACGAGGGTGAGCCCATTTCCGTCCTGCTGCTCCAGCTCGACTCCGATGACGAGGACGCGCTCATGCGCGCCGCCGCCGACATCGTGGACATTGTCGATCCCTACGACAATGTGGACGTGTTCGAGGCCAAGGACGCCAAGACGGCCGAACTCTACTGGGAGGACCGGCACAAGCTGTCGGCCATCTCCAGGCGCACCTCGGGATTCAAGATCAACGAGGACGTGGTCATTCCGCTGTCCGTCGTGCCGGAATTCGCCGAGTTCCTGGAAGACCTGAACCTCCACTGCATCGCCCAGGCCTACCGCACGGCCCTGCAAAACGCCGGCCGGCTGCCCGGCATTCCGGCTTCGGACGAGTTCATCGCCATGGAGCTGGAGTTCTGCGATCGGGTGCTGCGCGGCCGCATCTCGGGCCGTGAGCTGTCCGACTCGGAAGTCGAGGTCCAGACCCACTATTTCTTCACCGACCTGGCCTCGCGCTATCCCCGGCTCAAGGATCGCCTTGCCGCCATCCACGCCGAGATGGCCGCCACCCGTATCGAGGTGGCCAGCCACATGCACGCGGGCGATGGCAACTGCCACGTCAACATCCCGGTCAATTCCAATGATCCCGAAATGATGCGTCATGCCTGGGAAGCGGCGGAAAAGGTCTTCGAAAAGGTCACGAGCCTTGGCGGCGCGGTCTCCGGCGAGCACGGCATCGGCATCACCAAGATCGCCTTCCTGGAGGAGGCCAAGATCGAGGCGTTGCGGGCCTACAAAAAGCGGGTTGACCCCAAGAACATCATTAACCCCGGCAAGCTCACCACGCGCACCCTGCGGGTCGAGCCCTACACCTTTTCGTTCAACCGCCTCATCCGCGACATCAAGAAGACGGCGTTGCCCGACAAGGACACGCTCATTTCCATTTTAAGCGGCATCCAGTTCTGCAACCGCTGCGGCAAGTGCAAGCAGGTCTGCCCCATGTTCGCCCCGGAATACGGGATGCTCTATCATCCGCGCAACAAGAACATCACCATCGGCGCGCTGATCGAGGCCATCTACTATTCCCAGATTACCCATGGCGAGCCCGATCCGGCCCTGCTCGAAAAACTGCGCGCCATCATCGACCACTGCACCGCCTGCGGCAAATGCACGAGCGTGTGCTCGGTCAAGATCGAATCCGGCAAGGTGGCCCTGGGCCTGCGCAACTTCCTGGATCAGCAGGGCTGCGGCGGCCATCCCGTCAAGCACAAGATCCTGTCGTATCTCGTCGAGGACGTGGAAAACCGCGCGCCCAAGGCGGCCAAGCTCGCCGCCTACGGCCAGCAGTTCCACAACAAGGTCATGCCGCTTTTGCCCAGCTTCTGGCGCAACCGCATCGAGAATCCCGGCCTGCGCGGTCCCAACCCGTCCCTGGGCCTGCGCAACCTCGCCGAGCGCCTCGACCTCGACAAGGGTTCCATCTTCATTCCCCAGGAAGGCCGCGAGGCCCCGGAAACGGTGCTCTACTTCCCGGGCTGCGGCGCGGCGCTTTTTTCCAGCGCCATCGGCATGGCCGCCATCCACCTGCTCCTGCGGGCCGAGGTGGCCGTGCTCGTCCCCCACCGGCACCTGTGCTGCGGCTACCCCTTGCTGGCCGCCGGCATGGGAGAGGACTACCGCCGCAACCGCGAGCACAACCGGGCCGCCCTGGCCGCCCTGCTCGAAGAGGCCGAGAACCTGGGCCTGACGCCCTCCCATAGCCTCACCAGCTGCGGCACCTGCCGCGAGGCCCTGGAAGAGCACGACCTGAAAACCCTGCGGCCCAACCTCGTGCACATGGACGTCACCCAGTTTCTCCTGGACCGGCTGGATTTCCCGGAAAGCGAGGACAAGTCGCCCATTCTCTACCACGCCGCCTGCCACAGCGAATGGTCCGGCGTGGCTAAGAACAAGGCCACCGGCATGTATATGGCCGCCCTGCGCAAGACCACCGGCCGCCCCGTCGACCTCTCGCCCAACTGCTGCGGCGAGTCTGGCATGGGCGCCATGACCACCCCCGCCATCTATAATCGCCTGCGGGAGCGCAAGCGCGTCACCCTGGCCGAGAATCTGGCCGACGCCGCCGAAACCATGCCCATCCTGGTCGGCTGCCCGTCCTGCAAAATGGGCATCAGCCGCATCCTGTCAGAAATGCACGACAAGCATACCGTCATGCACACGCTGGAGTACCTGGCCGAAGCCCTCGACGGGCCGAAGTGGAAAAAGCTGCTCAAAAAGAACATCAAAGCCGCCCGCGCCAGAGGGTAGAGAAAAAGAAACTGAAAGATGCCTCCGGCGGCCGGGAGGGGCACTGCCCCTCCCGGACCCTCCCGAAAGGGGGGAGTGCGGGCTTGTGCGCTTCAGGACGCGGCTCTTTGACAACGTGCAGTTGTGGTGACTTTTTTCTTTAAAAATAATATCTATTTCAAGTTGTTGTGCTATCAGTGTTCCCCGTAGGCGCGGGGATGATCCGGGGAGCGACGTCCACCCGGCCATCGTGGCCATGTGTTCCCCGCAGGCGCGGGGATGATAATCAGCAACGACCAATTGTTATGGCACGCATACTTGCTATTGATTACGGGCAGGCCCGGGTGGGGCTGGCCGTCACCGATCCCGAGGCGCGGGTCGTGTTCCCGTTGCGGACCGTGGCCTGGGAGACCAGGGACGCCTTGTTTCGCGCTCTGCTTGCGGTTATCCAGGAAAAAGACGTCGCGCGCATCGTGGTGGGCTATCCGGTCCGGGCCGGCGGCGACGAAGGCCTGACCGGCCGGCAGGTCCGCAATTTCGTGGCCCGCCTTCAACGCCGGACCGATCTGCCCATCGTGTACGTTGACGAGGCTCATTCCACCGAAGAGGCGGCCGAGCGGCTGCGGCAGGCCGGCTGTCCCGGCCGGGAACTGGCCGCCCGCGTGGACGCCGAGGCCGCGGCCGTCATATTGGAGCGCTATCTGCGCGGCGGGGAGTTATGCTGCGAACCATCCTTATCGGTTTCCTCCTGATCCTGGTCGCTCTGGGAGGGCTTGTCGGCTACGAGGCCTACCTGTTTCTGGCTGTGCCGCCCGCGCGTCCGGGCGAGGCCAAGGTCGTTTTCATCGAACCCGGGCAATCGTTCGACACGACGGCGAAAATGCTTGTCGCCGAAGGCGTGCTGCGAAACGCCGAGGGTTTCCGGCTGCTGGCCAAGGCCACGAGCAAGGGCGGCCGGATCAAGGCCGGCGAGTTCGAAGTCAGCACCGGCTGGACGCCCTGGCAGCTGCTCAACTATCTGACCACGGCCAAGGGCATACAGCACAAGCTGGCCGTGCCCGAAGGGCTGACCATGCGCCAGATCGCCGGTCTGGCCGCAGAGGCCGGCCTGTGTTCGGCGCCGGCCTTCCTGCGGGCCGCCAGCGACCCGGCCTTGCTGGCCAAATACAACGTGCCCGCCGCCAGCGCCGAGGGCTTCCTTTTTCCCAATACCTATCTCTTCACCCGCAAGCGGGGCGATGACGGCTCCTATGTGGTCGAGGCCATGCTCAAGGAGTTCTGGCGGCAGGCCGATGCCGTCTGGCCGGGCGACACCAAGCCAAAGGGCAAGGAGCTTCTCGACGTCGTGACGCTTGCGTCCATAGTGGAGAAGGAGACCGGCGTGGACGGCGAGCGGGCCAAGGTGGCCGGCGTATTCGCCAACCGGCTGGCCAAGGGCATGTTGCTGCAAACCGACCCGACCATCATTTACGGGCTGGGCGACAGTTTCCACGGCAACCTGACCCGCGCCCATCTCGAAGACACGGCCAACCCCTACAACACCTACGTGCGGCCGGGCCTGCCCCCTGGGCCGATCTGCTCCCCCGGCCTCAAGTCGTTGGAGGCGGCCGCCGCGCCCGAGAAACACGACCTGTATTATTTCGTGGCCACGGGCCAGGGCGAACACAAGTTCAGCCATACCCTCAACGAGCACATCAACGCGGTCAACAAGTACCAGCGTCGGCGCGGCCAAGCGGGACAATAAAGGCAGCCTCCGGCGGCCGGGGACATGATGCCCTCCGGCCTCCCTCGAACGGATTGATCTTTTCCTGCCGGTCCTTTTGACTCCGGGCCTTTTCGTTTCGCCGGCTTTGCGGCGAAACGAAAAGGCCCGGCGCCAAGGGGGTCCGGGGGGGGATTATCCCCCCCGGCCGCCGGAGGCCTCTTTCCCTCTGCGTTCTTTCCGTTTTCCCCCGTATTCCACGACTTCCAGGCACAGTCCCCGGGCCGGCGCGGTCTGGGGGGCGAGGGGGCGTTGGCGCGCCTCCAGCACGGCGCGGATGTCTTCGGGGGCGCACCTGCCGCGTCCCACGGCGACCAGCGCGCCGGTGAGGTTGCGCACCATCTGCTTGAGGAAGCCTTCGGCGCGAAACTCCCAGACCATTTCCTGCGGCGTATCGGTGGCGACGCGGCCCACGGCGTGGACGAGGCGGGTGGTGGAGCTGACCACGGAACCGGCGTTTTGAAAGGCGGCGAAATCATGGCAGCCCACGAACAGGGCGGCGCAGGCATCCATGGCCGCGACGTCGAGGGGGGCGTAGCGGCCGACGTCCCAGACGTAGGCACGCCGCCAGGGCAGGATGAAGCCCGGCGCGGTCCACAGGGTGTAGCGGTAGGCCTTGCCCGTGGCCGAAAAGCGGGCGTGGAAATCGTCCGGCACGAAACACGCGTCCACAACGGACAGGTCGTCCGGGACCAGGGCGTTGAGGGCCCGCTGCCAGGGCAGACCGGCCCTGTCCCCGGGCACGTCGACATGGGCCACCTGCGCCTTGGCGTGGACGCCGGAATCCGTGCGGCCCGCGCCGTGGACGCGCACGGGCCGGCCGCACAACCGGCCAAGCGCTTCTTCCAGGCAGCCCTGGACGGTGCGCCCGCCACCCGGGGCCTGCAACTGCCAGCCGGCGAACCGGGTGCCGTCGTAGGCGACGGTCAGGCGCAGACGCGGCATGGGGCGAAAGACCTGGCGCGCATCACTGGTTGCCCGGGCCCATGGAATCGGTGGCCGGCAGTTGCAGCTTGGTCAGCATCTCGGTCAGCCCGGCCGCCTTCTTGGCTTCCATGTTGTTGAGGATTTCCCCGGCCTGCCGGCCGCGCATCCCTGACAAGATTTTGACGGCGATGGTGTTGTCGAGGGTCTCCAGCACCCGGGCCGCCTGCTTGGCGTTCATATTGGAATAGACGTCGATAAGATGCTTGAGCTTTTTGTCCTTGATGCCCTTGGCCTCGTCGAGCATCGACTTGATGCTTTGCTCCATCTCCTTGAGCTTGGCCACCCGGGCGTTGAGGTCGGCTTCCAGGGATTTGAGCGACCGTTCGCGCTGATCCAGCTCGTCCTGGCGCTTGAGCAGGGCCTGGGCGTCGGGCGTGGCCGGGGCGGCCTGTTGCGGGGCCGGCGGCGGCGTGGGCGTGGCCGGGGCCTGCTGTTGGGCCAGGGCCGTGGCGGGGCCGGGCAGGGAGGCGGTCACGGCGGCCACGGAAACGGCGGCCGGTCGGACCGGCGGCGCGGGCAGCAGCATGTCGAGGCCCATGAAGAGCAGCACGCCGAGCTTGATGGCGGCGATCATGACGAACACGCCAAGCACCTTGGTCGCCCGGGGCGTGATGCGCGCCCCCAGCCGGTCCAGGGCGGCCAGCAGGCGGGAAGGCCGGCTAGATGACGGGCGGCTGGTAGCGGACCGACGCCATTTCGTCGTTTTCGTTTTGTTCGGCGAGGCTTTCTTCGCGGGCATGGCGGGCTGCCTTGTGGGTTTTGAGTTTGTCGAGGAGCTTGCGGTCCTTGGAGCGGGCCACGGCGGCGACGCGGCAGCGTTCCTGTTCCTCGGCCAGCTCCTGGAGCCGGACCGTGGCCGCCTTGATGTCGTCGAGGAGCCGGTCGCGGTAGGCCCGCCACAGCCAGAATTCACCGGGGGACGGGTCTTTTTTCTGGGCCATGGAGGCTTCGCGGGCGGCCAGCTCGTTTTGCAGGCGGTGCAGGGTGCGTTCCTGCTGCTGGTAGGCGGCCATGGCCTTGCCAAGCTCCATCCGGGCGCGGTCTTCGAGCTGGACCCGCAGGTCCAGGATGCGTTCAAGGTTGAAGCGAAACGGTTTGGCCATGGTGGTCGCGATTCCTTGTGCGTCGGTTTTTTGTCGGCCGGCAGGGAAGAAAGCAAATCCCGGGCCAGTCTGTCGGGGGGCCGAGGCGTTTCCCGGCGCACAAGCGCAGGCAGGGGAGCGGGTTACAGCGAAAGCGCCACGCCCAGCAGGACGCCGTAGAGCAGTTCGATCCTGCCGGTGTCGCGCAGCACGGGCAGCAGGTCCCGGCCCGCCGCGCCGGCGGCGACCGCCCGCACCGGGCGCAGCCACAGCGGCAAGGTGAGCAGCACCAGGACAACCCAGCCATGGCCCGGCAGCATGAGCAGCACCATGCCCAGGGCCAGGGCCAGCAGGCCCAGGTAGAGCGCCCGGGTCCTGCCGTCGCCCAGGCGCACGGCCAGGGTGTGTTTCCCGGTTTGCGCGTCGCCCACGATGTCGCGCAGGTTGTTGGCGATCAGCAGGGCGCAGGCCAGGGCGCCGATGCCGATGGCCGCCCACAGCGCCACAAGGGAGAGACGTTCGGCCTGGGTGTAGGTCGTGCCCAGGACGGCGACGAGGCCGAAGAAAATGAAGACGAACACTTCGCCGTAGCCGCGATAGCCGTAGGGCTGCCGGCCGCCGGTGTAGCACCAGGCCGCCGGAATGCAGGCCGCCCCGACCACGAGCAGCCACCAGTGGCCGCAAAGCGCCAGCAGCCAGATGCCGGCGGCCACGGCCACGACAAAGGACAGGACCATGGCCGTAAATACCGCGCGCGGGGAGGCCGCCTTCGAGCCGGTCAGGCGAAACGGCCCGATGCGCGCGTCGTCGGTGCCGCGAATGCCGTCGGAATAATCATTGGCGTAGTTCACGCCGATCTGGAAGGCCAGGGCCACGAGCAGGGCCAGGGCCGCCCGCAGGGGATTGGCGCCGTCAAGGGCCGCCGCCGCGCCGGTGCCGGCCGCGACCGGGGCCAGGGCCGCCGGCAGGGTGTGGGGCCGCGCGCCCGTGATCCATTGCGCGAGAGTTGCCATTGCCTTTTCCTTTGCCGCGTCAGGCCGCCGGCCGCGCGATCGTTTAGACCAGCCCCGCGAGCAGGGCGGCCAGTTCGCCGCCGACAATGGCCGCGCCCAGGAAATCGCCGTTAAGGCCGCCGTTTTGCCGGGCCAGCCGGGCCAGCTTGTACATGACGATGCCGGCGAGCAGGCAGCCGAGGCCCAGGCGGGCCGGGCCGGCCCAGAGGAGGCCGAGCAGGACGGTGATGCCCAGGGCCGTCAGCGTGTTGGTCCAGGTCGCCCCGGGCAGAAACAGGGCACCGAGGCCCGGCCGGCGCAGGTCGCGGCAGCTCCACATGAGCGCCACCGCCGTGGTCCGGCCCAGGACCGGGGCAAAGGCCAGCACCCAGACCCGGCCCGCGGGCAGGAGTTCCGCGCCCAGGCAGATCTGCCCGGCCACGGCCACGATGAGCGCCATGCCGCCGAAGGCGCCGATGCGGCTGTCCTTCATGATGGTGAAAAAGCGTTCCCCCCGGGCCAGACTGCCCCAGGCGTCGGCCACGTCGGCAAAGCCGTCGAGGTGCAGGCCCCGGGTCAGCCAGATGTTGGCCACGGCATAGGCGAAGGCCCCGGCCAGGGGATGGCCCCCGAAAAGGCCCAGGGCCAACGGCGCGGCCAGCACCAGCCCGAGGCTGGCCCCGACCACGGGGAAAAGCGGGACGCAGGCGGCCATGTCCGGGGCCTGGGACACCGGGCCGAGGCGCGTGAGAAAACCCAGGGCGGCCAGATAGTTGCGCACGAGGTTGGTCTTGGAACCCCAGGCGCGCAGCTGCTGGCGCAAATGGTGCATCATGTCGGAACTCCGGGCGGCCAGAAGAGCGTGACCGCGTCGCCACCGGCCAGCCCCAGGCGTGTTGCGGCCGAGGCGCCGGCCACGGCCAGTTCATAGTAGCCCTGGCTGCCGGCGAGCAGGCCCACCTGTCCTTCGGGGATCGTGCCGTAGGTCGTGGCCGGGGACAGCGGGCAGGCCACCGGGGCCAGCAGCGCCGCGGCAGGCGGCAGCGGACCGCAGGCGGCGATGGCGAGGCTTAAGATGACGTTGCCGAAGCGGTCCACGGACAGCACCCGGCCGGCAAGCGTTTCGCCGTCCCGGTGCGGGACAAGGCCGGGAAGGCGCACGGGATCGGGGCCGGTCCAGACGCCGGCCAGATCGGTCGCCGTCTCGCCCATGGCCAGCCGGGCGGCCAGGGGGGCGAACACGTCGCGGCCGTGAAAGGTGGCGCTGGCCGGGAGGACGCGCGGCGTGGCGTCAAAGTAGCGACAGCCGTCCGGGCGCGAGAAGACCGGGGTGAGCAGGCCGTTGTCCGGCGCCACGATCCAGTGGGGGCCGGCCTGGACCACCAGGACGCGGCGGTCCGTGCCGACGCCGGGATCGACCACGGCGCACACGACCGAGCCGGGCGGCAGCCAGGGCAGGGTGGCGGTCAGGAAAAAGCCGGCCTGCCACAGGTTGCCCGGCGCGACGTCGTGGCTGATGTCGAGGATGGGCACCCCGGGCGCGGCCGTCATGAGCACGGCATGCACTTGGGCCACATACGGGTCCACCCGGCCGAAATCCGTCAGCAGGGCGAGCAGGGGAGCGGGCTGCGTCACCGGAAGCTGCCTCCCATGGCCAGCGGGAACATCGTCGCGAGAACGGGACCGCGGGGTCGCCCGGCGTCATCGGTCCGGGCGCGGACGCGGGAAGGCGCGGGCTTAGTCGTCGTCGGAGGACTCGGCGGCGGGGCGTTTCTGGTCGCGATCAATGGTAATGGAGAAGGCCACGGAATAGAAGTGGTGGAAGAAGTCGACGTATTCGACGAAGACGTCGTTTGGCACGGTGAGCATGGCCGGGGAGTAGTTGATGATGCCCTTGACGCCGGCTTCGATCAGGAAGTTGGCGGCGCGCTGGGCCCGGTTGACCGGCGTGGTGATCAGGCCGATCTCGATGCCGAGTTCCTTGACCGCATCCTTCAGCCGGCGGGTGCACACCACTTCGAGGCCGGAGACTTCCTCGCCGATCTTGAAGGGGTCGCAGTCGAAAGCCCCGACGATGTCGAAGCCGCGAAATTTGAAGTCCTGGTGGCGCAGAAGCGCCTTGCCCAGGTTGCCGACGCCGACGAGGGCGCATTTCCAGACGCGATCGACGCCGAGCGAGTGCTTGATGGAGTAGATGAGGTCCTGGACGTGGTAGCCGACGCCGCGCACGCCGAATTCGCCGAAGTAGGCAAGGTCCTTCCGAATCTGGGAGGGATTGACGCTGCAGGCCCGGGCGAGGAGTTCCGAGGAGACGACCTGGGAGCCTTCACGCTTGAGCGTCTCCAGCACTTGCACATACATGGCCAGACGTTTGATTGTGGCCTTTGGGATGTGTTCGCTCTTCAAGGCGCGGCATCCTTTGGTGCGTGCTGGTTTGTTCGGGTTCGCAAAAAAAAGGAGGCCGGTAAAAATGCCCGGCCTCCTTTTCCGGGATGTCGTAATTAGCCGGTGATCACAGCCGCGAACGGGTGGGCGAACAGCAGGATCAGGCAGACAACCAGGGCGTAAATGGCCAGGGACTCGATGAAGGCCAGGCCGAGGATCAGGGTAACGGTGATTTTACCACCGGCCTCGGGGTTGCGGGCGGTGCCTTCGCAGGCGGCCTTGAGGCCCAGGCCCTGACCCAGACCGCAGCCGGCGGCGGCCAGGCCCATGCCGATGGCGGTGGCCCAGGAGATGGTGCCGATGGCGCCCATGGCGGCAGCGGAGTCGGCGGCGAAAGCGGCGGTGGCCACGGTCAGCAGGGCAGCGGTCGAAAAGATGGTCAAGAAAGCCTTACGCATGTCGATCCTCCTGAAACATCAGGTGTGTTAAAGTTACGGTCCAAAGGACCATTTCCCCCAGATTCTAGTGCGCGTGCTCCAGCGAGCCCTTGAGGTAGATCATGGCCAGCATGAAGAACACGAAGGCCTGGATGCAGTCGGCCAGCGAGAACAGGAAGTACATCGGGAAGGTGCCGACGACCGGAGCCAGGGCGAACAGGAGCACCAGGACGATTTCCTCACCGCGGATGTTGCCGAAAAGACGGAGGGTGAGCGAGAGCGGCCGGGCCAGGTGCGAAATGATTTCAATGGGCAGCATCAGCGGCACCAGCCACCAGAACGGGCCCATGAAATGCTTGATGTAGCTGGGACCCCACATGCGGATGCCCCAGAAGTTGTAGTAGGCGAACACGGTCAGCGCCATGGCGGCGTTGGTGTTCACGTTGTTGGTCGGGGAGTCGAGACCGGGCACCAGACCGATGAGGTTGCTGGTGATGATGAACAGGAACAGCCCGCACAGGAACGGGAAGACCTTGCGGCCTTTTTCGCCGATGTTCTCGACGACGAAGGATTCGAGGCCGCCGACGACGACTTCGAAGAAATTCTGGATGCCTCGCGGAACCATTTCGAGCTTGCGGGTGGCAAGCATGCCCAGGATGATGAGCAGGATCATGGCGAACCAGGCGTAAATGACATTAGACTCGATAACCTGGGCGTGGAAGACGTCGTTGAGCTTATAAAGCCCAACTGCCTTCGCGGCCTCTTCGACAAGCAGAACCGGATGCGGCAACCCACCAGCCATGTCCTATGCCTCCTTTCCCGTAAGCGTTTGGTGCGTCTTGGAGCCGGCGTGGCGCCAGGCGCCCCAGACGAGGAAGTTAACCACCACCGTCGTGATGCCGGCCAGAAGCGGCAACGGCGCAGCCCCGAACCATACGATGCAAGCGAAAAGCGCCGCCCCGGAAACCGCCAGCCGGAGATAAAACCGGGCCAGCACGGCCGCTACGGCGTCGCGCTTGTTCGAATATCCCGTGATCCGCTGGCCGAACTTGGCCAGGGAACAGAAATTCGCCGTGATGATGACCGTGCCGGCGGCCAGTGACCAAGCCGCCACGGAAACACCCGAAAACGGGAGCGTCGCGACAAGAACCAGGGCGGTCAGGAGCAGTTGGTTGCGCACCAGCTCCCGCACCTCGGGGTGCTCGTAGCCCCGGCGAAACAGCCAGCGGTCAAGCCTGTCCCTAAGATTTTTGATCATCCCCGTCCTGCCCCTCGTGCTTGTCCGCGTCGGCACGTTGGATTTTCTTGACTTCCGTGATGACGTTGCGAAAGCCGGCAATGATGCCAAATACCAAAAACGTCAACAAAAGCCATGGCTTCGTGCCGAGCCACTTGTCCAGCCACCAGCCGAGAAACAACCCGACAAACGTGGCCGAAACAAGGTTGAGTCCCACCACCGAAGCCGAGGCGATGGAATCGCGAACATTTTTGTCCTTGATGAGCCTGCCGAACACTCCGCCTCCCGCCTTGCGACAGGCCCGGACCCGTCTGGTCCCGACCCAAACGGACGGGCGCTCGTGCACAAGTTCACAAGTCGCGTTGGACTAGCATGGCCCCAGAACAAAAGTCAACGGGGCCGCCCCCTTTTTCGCCCCCGGCTCTCCGTCCGGAAACACACGGCCCAACCAGGGCTTCTACCGCCGCATCGCGCTTCGGGCAACCCCCAGGTCAAAGACTTTTTCGTTTTTTCCCAATAAGATCATGACAAGGACCCTTTTTTCCGGTAGAGACCGGGATAGCGGAAATCTATCCCAGAAGGAGGGAAAATTTTATGAAACGTCCCCTTTTCTCGCTGGCCATCCTGGTGTTGACCCTGGTCGCCGCCTCGGCCGCCCTGGCGCAAACCCAGATGTATTGCGTCAAACCCGATGGCTCCGCCGTGGCCGCCATTATTTTGCCCTCCGGCGACAGGCATGATCCGAGCGTGGTCTGCAACGCCGTGGTGCCCCAGTGCTATCTGACGTGCAGCGCCGTCCTGCAGAGTCAGACCGGCGGCCCGGTCGCGGTTTCCCCGAACATTCCCACCGTCAACGTGACCCCGCAAATGCTGGCCGCCCTCGGCAACCCGGCGCCCGAAACCCCGGCCATGTGCGCCCAGCAGTACCAGCAGTGCGTGGCCAAGTGCCGTGGCGACCGGTCCTGCATCAGCTATTGCCAGTCCGTGCGCTCCGGCTGCGGCACCGCCGGCCGCGGGCAATAAGACGGGACAAGCGGAGAAGAAAAGAAAATCGGGGCGCTGCCCCGAACCCCGCCGGGGGGAATACTTCCCCCGGACCCCCTTGCAGGGAAACGACGACGGGCCGGGATG
>JAFABC010000042.1 GCA_023426275.1 Pseudomonadota bacterium
AAAATGCGCCGCCAAGGGTGCGCCAGCGTCGCTTCGCGCCGCCAAAGACACGTCGAGGGGGTCCGGGGGGGCATCATGCCCCCCGGCCGCCGGAGGCGTCTTTGCCGTGAACGGTGGCTACTCGGCCCGGGCGGCGGCCCGGCGATGGCGGACGTATTCGAACACGCCCGGCAGCACGGAGATGATGATCACCGCCACGATGGCCAGGCTGAAGTTGCGTTTGACGATGGGCAGGTTGCCGAAGAAGTAGCCGGTGTAGACGAAGATCGACACCCAGACCACGGCTCCGGTGATGCTGTAGGCCAGGAATTTGGCGTAGGTCATGCGGGCGATGCCGGCCACGAACGGGGAGAACGTGCGCACGATGGGCACGAACCGGGCCAGGATCACGGTCTTGCCGCCGTGGCGTTCATAAAAGGCGTGGGCCTTGAGCAGGTGTTCCTTCTTGAAGAAGCGGGTTTTTTCCCGTTCGAACACCGCCGGTCCCACCCGCCGGCCGATCCAGTAGTTGAGGTTGTCGCCGATGAACGCGGCGGCCACGAGCAGGAAAAAGGCGAGGTTGGGGTCGAGCACGCCCGCGCCGCACAGTGCGCCCGTGGCGAACAGCAGCGAGTCGCCCGGCAGAAACGGTGTGACCACAAGGCCCGTTTCGCAAAACACGATCATGAACAGGATGAAATAGGTCCATGTGCCGTAATCGGCGGCAAGGGCGCTCAGGTGCCGATCGACGTGCAACACGATATCCACGAGCTGCAGAAGAAAATCCATCGGAACTCCTTTAAAGGGGGTATGGCCGTCATTGCATAGGCGGCGGGGAGGTGTTTGGCAAGGGTTGTCGGAAGGCCGCGTCCGGCAAGACGCTTTTCAACGGCGGCCCGTCGCGGTAGGGAAAGGCCATGCCGCATCGTGACGCCGTTTCCGGTCGCGCCGACGCCTCCCCGGCGACCGGGCGCTCGTTCCGTCTGACCTGTCCCCCCGGGGTCGTGCCCGTGGTCGAGGCGCTGTTGGCCCAGACCGGCCACACCGCCACGCCCGAACCTTTTTCCCCCCTGTGCCGGCGCCTTGTGGCCGAGCCCACGCCCCTGGGGTCGTCCCTGGCGGCGCGTTTCGGCTACATCCACATCCAGGACCGCTCCTCCATGCTGCCGCCGCTGCTGCTCGATCCGCCGGCCGGATCGCGCGTCCTGGACATGTGCGCCGCGCCCGGCGGCAAGACCGGCTTTCTGGCCCAGCTCGTCGGCCCGCAGGGGTTTGTCCTTGGCAACGAGCCCTCGCCGGACCGGCTGGCCACCTTGCGCCAGACCCTTTTCCGCGAGAGCTTCACCAATACGGCCACCTGCGCCCAGACCGACCTGGACCCGTTTTTCCCGGACGGTTTTTTCAGCCACATCCTGCTCGATCCGCCGTGCAGCGGCTGGGGCACGCTGGACAAGAATCCCCAGGCCGCGCGCATCTGGAGCGGCGAGAAGGTGGCGCCGCTGATCGCCCTGCAACGCCGGTTGCTGGCCACGGCCACGCGGCTTTTAGCCCCGGGCGGCCGGCTGCTTTTCTCCACCTGCACCACCAATGTGGCGGAAAACGAGGACCAGACGCGCTTTGCCCTGGACGAACTGCCCCTGCGTCCGCTGCCCCTGAGCCCGCCGCCGGGCTTCGTGTTCGAAGCGCCGGCGCGCCCGGACGTCTCGGGCGTACTGCGCGTGGACAGCCGGGCCTCGGCGGCCCAGGGGTTTTACATGGCGAAGTTCGAAAAGACCGGCGGCGAGGCCGCGCCACCAGCGGCCGAATCGGATTTCCCCGGCCAGCCCGTTCCCGAAGCCGCGCTTCGGGAGGCCGGCTGCGATCCGGCCGGGCTGCCGCCCGGGGCCGTGCGGGCTTTTAATGATAAGGTCTTTTTCCTCCACGCCGGCGCGGCCGGCCTGCCGTCCGGGCTGCGCTACCAGGGCTTTCCCCTGGGCTCGTGGCGGCGCGGCGTCTACCGGCCAAACGCCCGCGTCCGGGCGCTGGTGGGGCCGTGGCGCGAGGGCGCGGGGTTGAACGAGGACACGCTTTCCCGTATCGAGGCCCTCCTGGCCGGGCAAAGCCTTGCCGCCGGCGATCTGCCGGCCCGGTCGGGACTCTATTTTCGCGGCTTGCCATTGGGGTTTCTCGCCCGCAAGGGGGCGCGTCTCCTGTGGTCGGACAGGTAAAAAGCCGTTTTATCCGGAGGACGCATGCACGGCAGTGATCGGAAACTGGCGAGACTTTTTCATCCCCGCACCGGCAAAACCGTCATCGCACCGCTCGATCATGGCGTCATGGAAGGCATGTTGTCGGGCATCGAGGAGCTTTCCCAGCTCATCGAGATGGTTGGGGAGTTTCCCATCCAGGGCCTGGTGCTCAACAAGGGGGCCCTGCGCGCCCATCTGGCCGACGTGCCGCTTTTCTCCATGGCCGTGGCCCAGCTTTCCGGCGGCACGCGGCACTGCCTGCCGCCCTACGCCCGCAGCCTTATGTGCGGCGCGACCGAGGCCCTGCGCCTGGGCGCCGACATGGTGGCGGTCATGGTCAACATCGCCAACGAGTTGGAAGACCGGATGCTGGCCGACATGGGCGCCATCGTGGACGAGGCCCACGGCCTCGGCGTGCCCGTGTTGGCCCTGATCGCGCCCAAGGGCGAACGGGTGGTCAACGAAAACGACCCGAGCCTCATCAACCACTGCATCCGGCTCGGGGCCGAACTGGGCGCGGACGTGACAGGCGTGCCCTATTCCGGCGACGCGCGCAGTTTTTCCCGGGCCGTGTCCGCCTCGTCCTCGCCGGTGGTGGTGACGGGCGGGCCCTCGCGGGTGGACTTCAAGAGCTTCTCCGCCATGGTGGCCGAGGCCCTGGCCGCCGGCGCGGCCGGCACCTGCATCGGCCGCAACGTCTTTCAACAGCCCAATCCCCGCGACGCCATGCGTCGCATCGTGGAACTGGTCCATGGCCGCGAGGAGCTGGAAGCGGCCGAAGCCGCCCTGGCCGCCGCCCGCGAGGCCCAGGCCGCCGCCGATGCGGCGGATGACGCCGAAGCGTCGCAGTCGCCCGACGAAGCGGGGGATTAGGGAGAAAAAGAGAAGATGCCTCCGGCGGCCGGGAGGGGCACTGCCCCTCCCGGACCCTCCCGAAAGGGGGCGAGCGGGAGCGTGGTCGGCAGCGGCAGCGTGCCTTGTCGGCAGGCCTCGAACGTTTGTCGGCGTCGCTTCGCGCCGCGCGGAGAACTATCGAGGGGGTCCGGGGGGCATCATGCCCCCCGGCCGCCGGAGGCGTCTTCCTCTTCGTCCACGGCCTTGATGACGACCAGCGTCACGTCGTCTTCCAGATGCGCGCCGGCCTTGAATTCGCGCAGATCGGCCACCAGGGCGTTGACGATGGCCGAGGCCGGCCCGGCCGCTTCGCGGCGCACGATTTCCTCCATGCGCTCCTTGCCGTACATGGCGTCGCTTTTGCCCCGGGCTTCGTGAATGCCGTCGGTGTAGAGCACCAGCACTTGTCCGGGCTGGAACCATGGGCGGCGTTTCTCCTCGTAAGTCCAGTCCGTAAAGGCCCCAAGGGGGATGCCGGCTCCCATGAGCTGGTCGAAGGTGTCGGTTGCCGGGTCGTAGAGCAGGCCCGGGTCGTGGCCGGCCCGGCACCAGAGGATTTCCCGGGCCGCGAGGTCCAGGCGCAGGAAAAACAGCGTGATGAATCGGCCGGTCAGCTGGGTGTCCTGGCACAGCAGGGTGTTGACCTCGGTCAGCAGCGCGCCCGGGCCGGGATTGTTGACGGCCCGACCGCGCAGCAGCGCCCGCCCGGTGGCCATGAACAGGGCGGCCGACACGCCGTGTCCGGTCACATCGCCGATGACGATGTCGGAAATCGTGCCGTTATCCTGGGAAAATTCCAGAAAATCGAAGTAGTCGCCGCCGGTCTCGTCGCAGTAGAGGCTCAGTGCCGAGACGTCGAGGCCCTTGATGGACGGCGGCCGGCCCGGCAGCAGGTTCTGCTGCACCTCCATGGCCAGGGCCATGTCGTTTTTGAGTTTGACCCGTTCGAGCAGTTGCGGGGCCATGTCGTTGAACGACCGGCCGAGTTCGCCAAGTTCGTCCTTGCCCCGGGCGGCCACGCGCACGGAAAAATCGCCCGTGGCCAGCTGGCGCGCCGCCGTGGCCAGTTCCCTGACCGGCCGGACGATGGTGCGCGAAACCGGCAGGGACACGGCCGTGACCACGACCACGGCCGCGAGCAGAAACCAGCCCATGTGCTCCAGCAGGTGGGAGACGGCGTCCAGCACCCGGGCCTCGGCCCGTCTGGCGTCGGCCACCACGATTTCCCGCGGCGCGGCCAGGACCACGGCCAGATGCTTGGAGGGGATGGGCGCGAAGGCGAACAGCGTGTCCTCGCCCCGGTAGCGCAGCCGGCGCACGCCGGCGTTCCCGGCCCGCAGCTCGGCGACGACGCCGGTCAGGACGTCGTCGTCCGGGCTTTCGATGCGTTCCAGCTCCACCGGCGCGGTCCAGTCCTGGGACTTCTGGGCGTAGTTGCGGCAGGCCACCACGAGCAGGCGCGCGCGTCCCTGAACGTCCTTGCGGTGGTAGGACACCACCATGGTCCGTGTCTTATTGGTCCAGGTCTTGGACAGATCGCTTTCCGGGAAAAGCGCCCCCATGGGGATGTCGCAGCCGGCCACGCCGAGCACCCGGCCGTCGGGCGCGCGCAGGGCCAGGGCCATGGTGGCCATGACCTGGCGGGTGATGGCGTCGGTCATGATGTCCCAGGTGATGCCCTGGGAGGTGGCGGCGTTCTGATACCAGGGGCGGCGTCGGGGATCATAGTCCTCGGGATAGCCGCCATGGCCGGGGTAGGCGCAGTGCAGCCCGGACGCCAACCCGATGTAGCCGAAAAGCATGAGTTTTTTATGGCGCGCGAACAGGGTCCTGTAAAAGGGCAGCAGGCTCGACAGGGCCCGCATCTGCGGTTCGGCGTCCTGGCGGGACAGGCCCGGGGCCAGATGGAAGGCCAGCCCGTCGTAGGTGGCCCGGACGTCCGTGCCGGGCAGGTCCGTGAGTTTTTCCGGAAACGCGGGGCTGTCGTAGGCCGAAGCCAGGACGGTGGGGCCTTCCGGCAGGGCGCCGGGGGGAGCGGTCAGGTCCTCGACGGCCTCGCGGGCGGTCAGGGACAGGGCGGTTTCGAGCAGGTCCAGGGTGTCGGCGCAGGCCTCGGCGAGCATGTCCACGGTCTGGACCAGCTCCTTGGAGGCGTTTTTCTCCAGGGCCATGGCCGCGGCGTGGGACAGCTCCCGGCCGAGCTCGCCGGTCTGCCGCCAGGCGTACAGCCCCAGGGCGCACAGGGGGATGATGACCATGGCCAGCAGGAAGACAAGCAGTTTCGACCGGATGCGCATGAACTGGTCTCCTCCGGGTGCGGCCGGGTGGTCGTGGCGATTTTTCCCCTGCATACGCGCCCGGCCCCTGGCGGGCAAGGCGCGGGCGGCCGGGGCCTGTTATTCTTCCTGTTTCAGGTGGCGCAGGGTGGTCGAGTAGGCCGTGAACACGTGTTGCCGGTCGAGCATGCCGAGCACCACGTCGGGCTGCTCCGAGGTCACCACGGGCAACTGGCTCAGGTCCGTCTCGATAAAGAGCATCAGCGCGTCGTACAGCGACATGTCCGGGTGGACCACCACGACCTTGCGCATGAGTTCCTTGACCAGCACCAGTTCGTGCAGACATTCCTCGAACACCACGCAGCGCACGTCCTGCAGGGCCAAAATGCCCGTCAGCCTGCCTTCGGTGTTTTTGACCGGGAAGACCAGTTCGCTCGTGCCCGAAATGATGTGGGCCAGGGCCTTGAGGGTGACGCTCTCCTCCAGGATGGTGGCCCGGCCGGGGGTGAACACGCTGGACACCGGCACGGCCTCCAGAATGTTGTTGGTGGCGTCGGACACGTGGGCCGGGGAGGCGAATTTGTTGGCCACCTGGTTTTCGTAGAGGTGGATGTCGTCGCAAAGGACCAGGGCCACGGCCGAGCACAGCATCAGGGGCGCGAGCAGGCCGTAGCCCTGGGTGATCTCGCTGACCATGATCAGCGGCCCGATGGGGGCGTCGGCCACGCCGGCAAAAAAGGTGGCCATGCCGACCAGGGTGTAGGCCCCGGGCTGGGTGACGATGTTGGGGTAGAACATGTGCCCGGCCTGTCCTACCACGCCGCCGGCCGCGCCGCCCAGAAAGAGCGCCGGGGCGAACATGCCGCCGGACATGCCGGAGCCGACCGTGAACGAGGTGGCCAGCACCTTGCCGAAAAACAGCCCGGCCAGAAAACCCAGTCCCAGCTGGCCGTTGATGGACAGTTCCAGCCAGCCGTAGCCGCCGCCCAGAAACTGGGGGTAGTACATGCCGAGCACGCCCATGCCGAGTCCGCCGAGCACCATGGCCGCGGTGTAGCCGAAGCGTTTCTGGATTCTGCCGAACACCTGGAATTTGAAAAAGAAGTAGGAGCGGATGAAGATGCGCGCCCCGATCGACACCACCACGGCCAGGAGCAGGTAGAAGGGCAGCTCCATGGGCGTGTCGAAGATGTAGCGCGGCGTTTTGAGGATGGCCTCGTTGCCGAAGAAAAAGGAAAAGAGCGTGTGGGCCACCACGGCCGACACGACCGCCGGCAGCAGGGCCTCGGCCTCGAAGTCCTCGGAGTAGAGGACCTCGACGGCGGTGATGGCGCCGCCGAGGGGGGCGCGGAAGATCGCGCCCAGGCCGCCGGCCGCGCCGGCCAGCAGCAGGATGCGCCGTTGTCGGGCCGTCAGATGGAAGACCTGGCCGAGAAGCGAGCCCAGGCCCGCGCCCAGTTGGGAGATCGGGCCTTCCTGGCCGGCGCTGCCGCCCGAGGCGATGGTGCAGATGGCGGTCGCGCCCTTGATGATGGGCACGAGCGGGCGGATGATGCCGGCTTTTTTGTGGAACGCCTTGATCATGGCGTCGGTGCCGTCGGTGACGCCTTCCATGGCCTCGGGGATGAAGCGGGTCACGAGCAGGCCGGTGATCAGGCCCACGGCGGTGGTGAAGACCGGCAGCAGCCAGGGCCGGTAGGGACCCGGGGCCAGTTCGATCATCGATTCCCCGGTGGGGTGGGGCAGGGACAGGCCGGCCTGCTGGACGAGCAGAAAGCCGCGCAGGTGTTCGAGGCCGAAATAAAACAGGCTGGCCAGCAGGCCGGAGCCCAGGCCGGCCACGACGCCGAGCGCCAGCCAGCGCATCAGGCCCAGGCGGGCGTAGCGGCGGGTCAGGTGCCGCCAGTAGACGCGGGGACGTCGGAACAGGGACGGGGCGGTTTTTTTGGGGGAAGGCATCCGAAACTTCTAAGGCTTAGGGCCGGGCGTCTGGCGCGGCCAGGATCATGCGGGCCAGTCCGATATCCTCGCGGATGCGGACCGCCAGTTCGTCGGGACCGGAAAACTTCTTTTCGGACCGGATGCGTTGCACGAAATGCACCCGGATGGATTCGCCGTAGATCTTGCCCTTGAAATCCAGGATATGGGCTTCCACGGACATGTCGAATTCCCCGAAGGTGGGGTTCTTGCCGATATTGGCCACGCCCGGGCGGATGATGCCGTCGAGCTCCACCCAGACGGCGTAGACGCCGTTCTGCGGCACGAGCTCCTGGCGCATCTCCAGGTTGGCGGTGGGAAAGCCGAGCTTGCGGCCGCGCTTGTGGCCATGGGCCACGGTGCCGCGCACTTGGTGGAAGCGGCCGAGCAGGGGCCGGGCGTCCCAGACCTGGCCGGCCTGGACCATGTCCCGGATGCGGGTGGAGGAGACCACGGCCCCGTTGATGATGACCGGATCGAGGCGCTCCACGCCGAAGCCGTATTTCTGTCCCAGGGCCGAGAGCAACTCGAAGTTGCCGCGCCGCCCCTTGCCGAAGGCGTAGTCGTAGCCGATGACGAGATGCTGCAGGCACAGGCCCTCGACCAGCACCTCGCGCACGAACTCCTCGGGTTCCCGGGCGGCCAGCTCGCGGGTGAACGGCAGGACCACGGCCACCTGGATGCCCAGGGCCTCGATGCATTCGAGCTTGTGGGCGGTGCCGGTGATGACGGGCGGCGCGGCCGCGCCGAGCAGCACCTGCCGGGGATGGGGATCGAAGGTCAGGGCCGCGCTGACGAGCGACGTGGCGGCGGCCCGGTCGCGCACACGGGTCAGGAGCTTGGCATGCCCCATGTGCACGCCGTCGAAATTGCCGATGGTGAGGCAGACGCCATTTAAGGCTTCGTGGATGTCCTCGACGCGGGTGACGACAATCATGGGTGTTTGGGTGCGCCGGGCCTTGGGATATAAGGAATGCGCCCGAAGCGGGTTTTGTGCTATCGTAAAAGCGTGACGGCTTCAACCAAAGGGGCGTTCGGGGTCGGAAAGAAAAATTTTGCCCGGGCGTGATTTTTTGCTTGCCAAGTCCCGGGGTGTTCTTTAAAAGCTTGGTTCTGCGCTGCTGGGAGCGCGCTGCCGAAGTGGTGGAATTGGTAGACACGCTAGGTTCAGGGTCTAGTTCCCGTTCGGGAGTGGGAGTTCGAGTCTCCCCTTCGGCACCAAGATTTCAGGGTTACAGCTAACAGGCTGTAACCCTTTTTCTTTTTGATTCAGGGTTGTGGCCAGGCTTCAAAAAGCCCTGTGTTTCCCCCCTGTTCGCCAAAAGGGGTCAAGACGCAGGGTCAAACATGCCGCACGCCGGCGTGGGCCGCAGCCATGTCACAAGCGAGCTCGTCACTTCAAGGCCGAAGGGAAGAACTCTCAACCCCACGGTCCTCGTCACGAATCCTCCCCGACTGTTCTCGGTCGGCGGGGTACTCCCTCCGGCGGTCCTCGCCGGCCTATCTTTACCTTAAGGGCAATCTTTACTATTTTCGATATGCTTTTCCAAAGGCGTATCGTGATCTGCTGGGCCGTGCTGAAATCCGCATCAGCTTGCAGACTGGATATGTCCGGGAGGCTCGGCATAGAGCTTCAGGCTTATATGCTCTGTTGCTAAATCTCGTTGGGGGTGGACTGTTGGACTATCAAGAGCTTCGAATGCAGCTCAAACAGTGGCTTATTCGCTTGCTAGATGAGCCTAGCAAAAAGTCAATTCCTCAACAGGATATTAGAGAAAGACTCAATGGGTATCTTCGTGTTTTGCTTGAACAGGATGATTACAATGTTCAACCGCGAAAAGGCGTGCACGGGCCTGGTATTGATTTGACAAGTGGTCAACTCGCTGCTTGTAATGCAAACATTATGAGATGCTGGGTTGATAGTCCAGAGTCCTTGGCCGGAGTTGCTGTTGATTGTATACCAGTTCTTGTTCGAGAGGGTGTCTTTAAACCAGAGGAAATTACAGCGGATAACTTTTTGCAGATTGCTAAATCATATTTGAAGATGCAAGTGACAAATAAGAGAGTGCTGCAGGCAAGGGAAAATGGCGACTATCTCGTAGAGGAAGCAGTTTTTTCGGCTCCGTATAAGCCATATCCCTTGGCTGATGATACGCTCGAAGATGAGCAAAAAACAGAACTGCCAGAGCAGCAGTTTTGCTTGTCGGAATTTATTGAGAAGTACATCCAGACAAAACTCTCTGATGGTGCCTGGAAGGCTCATAGCGTAGCTGATCACAGAGCACGGCTTGCTAACTTGATCGAAATTCTTAACGATAAATCAGTGCGTGATGTTACGCGGGATGATATGCGTAATTTCCGTGATGTGTTGCGGAAGTTGCCACCAAACAGGACAAAGTTAAAAGAGTTCAAAGGCAAATCTATCAAAGAAATTTTAGACATGAATTGCGTTGCCGTGTTAAGTGTGAAGACAGTTAACATGATTGTTGAGGCTGCATCAAGTGTGTTTGACTGGGGTGTGCGAGAAGGACTTTTAGAGCAAAACCCAGCGAAGGGACTTTCTATTAAAGATGATAGGCAAGAAATCTGCCTGAGGGATGCATTTACGCGTGAAGATATAAATCAGATTTTTTCAAGCGATTATTATGTAAATGGTAAATTTAAGCACCCGTCATTCTTTTGGGCTCCGCTTATTGGTGCCTACACAGGCATGCGTCTTGAAGAGATATGTCAGCTTGACTGCGACGATATATATGAATCCGATGCGCCAGGCGTATGGGTCATAGATATAAATGTTAAGCCATCACGGGATGGTATTGTTCGTAAGCTGCTGAAGAACAAGAATTCTGTTCGTGTTGTTCCTGTTCATCGAGATTTGATTCAAGTAGGACTGCTCGAATATCGAGAAAAGCTTAAGAAAAAAGGAATAGAAAGACTCTTTGCGGAATTGCAAAAGACAGATTTGTCTCCTAAGTATGGAAAGCAGCCCGGAAAGTCGTTTGGAAAGCTGGTTCGGTCGCTAAAATTTACTGGAAATAAAACTTTTCACTCTTTGCGTCATTCGTTCAGTGATTTCTTTAAAGTAAAAGGTTTGCATAATGATATTTTTCGACAAATATTTGGGCACGAAATACCAGAACTGGCAGGGAGGCAGTATGGTTCAAAATTTGATAGTTTGACTTGTTACAACGAAATTGTGTCAAGGCTTGACTACGGAATTAATATATCTATTGTAAATTCGAGGCCATATATGTGATATTTCAGCTAGGACATAATTTCAAGGACGTGTTAAGGCTGTTTTGATGAGTCAGTGTCGTTCAATGAATTTCAAATATATATTATCAAATTGAAGGATGCAGTCCTATTCGACATGACGCTTGTTGAAGTGAGCGAGGAGAATTTTTAAGCCAATAGGTGCTAAATGGAAAGCTACCAATCGACTGAAATTTCAGAATTGGCCAAGGCTCTTATTAACGTACAGCGAACAATTCAGCCTGCGGTGAAGGATGCCACCAATCCCTTTGTCCAAAATCGGTATGCGACGCTCAATAGCGTCATGGACTCCTGCCGCGAAGCGCTTCTGGGCAACAGCATTTGGATGACGCAATTCCCGGTACCAGCCGAGCCTGGGTACCTGGGGCTGGTCACGAAGTTGACGCATGCCGAATCCGGCCAATGGCAATCCTCACTGGCTGTGGTGCCATTACCCAAGGCTGACCCTCAGGGCATGGGAAGCGCCATGACGTATGCCCGGCGGTACGCACTCAGTGCCATGCTGGGGATCGTTACGGATGACGATGACGGAGAAGATGCGAAACTGCCCGCGAAAACGGTCAGTCCTTCGAGAAGGCCGCAAACTGCCCCTCTGGCGCACAGAGGTGCACCTTTCGATGTTCGCCCTGGCCAAGTCGATAAAAACGCCTCAAACCCGAAGCCTGGCGTTCAGAACTCATTGCCTGCCTTGCCCAAAATCGACGGCATCACCTACCAGTCCGTGTCCGCCCAGGATGGCCGGCCCTGTGTGGTGGCCACGGGCAATACAGCAGCCAAGAAAGAACTCCTTTCCGGGGCGGGATTCAAGTGGAACCCGCAACGCAAGATGTGGTGGATGTATGCCGATGTATCCTGATCTCGCACTGAACCAAATCCGAACGTAAGAGGGCTGCCCCAAAAGGGTGGCCCTCTTCGCTTGTGGAGGCTACCCCATGTCCCAAACCGCATCACTCAGTCCGGACCCAGCTCCGGCCCTGCTGGCTATCCTCGCTCAAGGCTTGCAGCGATACGCCGAGAGCGCCACGGCGGCGACACTTGGTGATCGCAGCCGCTATATTGGCCTCAGCGACATCGGCCGTGGCCTGGATTGTCTCCGGGCCACGGTGGCTGGCAAACTCCCTTCCGCCAATTATCCTCTCCCACAGTCGGACCGTGCCCAGGCCAGCACCCTTTCCCGGCAACTGACCCTGCAACGGGGGCATTGCTTTGAAAGCCTGGTCGGCCGAGCCCTGGCGGCGCACCGGCTCAATACGCTTCTCCAACTCGAAATTGACGTTGTCCATCAGGGCACACCCATCAAGGCCCATCTCGATTTTGTCCTGGTGAGCAATGCCCCTGTCCCCACGGTGCGCATCTTGGAATGCAAAAGCACCAAGCGGCTGCCAGACACTCTCTACGCCTCTTACGAATCCCAAGTGTACGGCCAAGTCGGCTTACTCAAGGCGGCTTGGAATACCCCGGCGTTTCATCTCCGGGACACGACCGGCACCGTCCTTTACGCCGGGTTGACCTTCCCGGAACTCTGCCAGGCGCAATTCGGCCTCAGACTGCCGAGCACTCCCAACCAGGTCGACCTGGAGGCCTGGGTGCTGTGCCTCTCCATGACAGACGCCAAGGTCTTCGGTCCCTACCGACCCCATCAAGCCATGCTGACGCTGTGCCTCAAGACAGCCGGAACGATCTGGCAGCATCTCCAAGATTGCCTGGCAGGCAATGGGGACATCGACAGCCTGCCCACAGCCACTGGTTGCCATCCGCTCTGTGCCTTTTGTGACTGGAATGCCCAGTGCCCGAAATTCGATGGTCCTGATCAGCCTGGTTGGGAAGGGGATCTTCAAGCACTCATTGCTCTCAAGGCCAGCCGAACAACCTTGGAGGAGGCCATCCAGGAAAAGGAGGCGGCCATCAAAGCCGCCTATGCCCTCACTCCGACCCAAGGGAGCTGGATCCATACCGGGGCCTACCGCTTTAAAGTCGCCCAACAAGCCGGACGCCGCACCTTGGATAAGGACAAGCTCCGGCTGGAACTCATCAGTCTCACCGGTTCGCATGACGAAGCGGACCAGTTGCTCGCTCGTTGCGAATCACAGGGCCAGCCATTTGACCGCCTGAATATCAGTCCGATCACCCGGAAACGAAGCGGGCCCCCCCCAAAAGGGGGGCGCGGGGGTTGAAAAACCCCAAA
>JAFABC010000112.1 GCA_023426275.1 Pseudomonadota bacterium
CTCCCGGACCCTCCCGAAAGGGGGGGGGCGGGGGGCATCATGCCCCCCGGCGGAGAGGTCCGGGAGAGGCGGCGCCTCTCCTGGCCGCCGGAGGCTGCAACCGCGACAGGTCCGGGTTCCATGATCGAAGCCGACCCCTATGCCCTGCTGGGCGTGGCCGCCGACGCCGGGAGCGAAACCATTCGTCGGGCCTACAGGGCGCTGGCCTTTTCCTGCCATCCCGACCGCAACCCCGACGATCCCCGGGCGCTCGAACGTTTCCTGGCCCTGGGCCGGGCCTTTGCCCTGCTGGCCGATCCCGACCGGCGCGCCGCCTATGACCGGCTGCGGCAGGTCCAGGCGGTCGTGCCCGGCGGCTGGCGCGAGCCGGAGGCGACACCGGCCGGGGAAAACGCTTTTTTCGTGGCCGCCCCGGAACCCGCCCCCCGACGGGGGGCGGATGTGCGCCGCACCCTGGACATTCCCCGGGACGTGGCCGCCCGGGGCGGCCAACTTCACTTCGAGGGCGCGCCGGCCACGGTCTGCCCCCGCTGCGGCGGATCGGGCTCCCGACTGGCCACCTGCTGGGTCTGCGGCGGCCGGGGGAGCATCCGCACCCCGTCCGGGCCGACCACGGTGCAGCGGGTCTGCCCGGCCTGCGACGGCCGGGGCGTGGACACCGGGCCGTGTCCGACCTGCCGGGGAAGGGGAGAGGTCTTCGGCCCCAGGCGGACCACGGTGACGGTCGCGCCGGGCACGGCCACGGGCGACGTCCTTGTGGTGCCCGGGGCCGGGGAGCCGGGCCGGGGCGGGGAGCCGGCCGGCGATCTGCTGCTGGTGGCCCGGGTCCTTGGCCCGGACGGCTCCGTCTGAACGAGTTCGGAAAAGGGGGAAACCGCGCGCCATGCGCATGCTTTTTCTCGGTGACATCGTCGGGAGGCCGGGCCGGGCCATTCTCTTTGACCGGCTGCGGCAGGTCCGGCGCGATCTCGGCTGCGACGTGGTCGTGGCCAACGGCGAAAACGCCTCGGGCGGCATCGGCATCACCGCCAAGTCGGCCCGGCAGCTGCTCGAAGCCGGCATAGACGTCATGACCGGCGGCAACCATACCTTCCGCCACAAGGATTTCGGCCCGCTGCTCGACGCGCAGGAACGGTTGCTGCGGCCGGCCAATTACCCTGCCGGCGCACCCGGGCGCGGCTGGAACGTCTACCGGCCGACCGGACGGCCGCCGTTTGCCGTCATCAACCTTTTGGGCCGCGTTTTCATGAACCCGGTGGACTGCCCGTTTCACGCCGTGGACGCGATTCTGGCCCAACTGCCCGCGGACGTGCCCATCCGGCTGGTCGATTTCCACGCCGAGGCCACCTCGGAGAAAAAGGCCATGGCCTACTATCTGGACGGCCGGGTCAGCGCGGTGCTCGGCACCCACACCCACGTCCAGACGGCCGACGCCCAGGTGCTGCCCCGGGGCACGGCGTTTTTGACCGACTGCGGCATGACCGGTCCGGCCGCCTCGGCCATCGGCATGGACCCGGAAGAGGTCATTGCCCGCTACCTGACGGCCCTGCCCACCCGGTTCGTGGTGTCCAAGTCGCCGCCGGAGATGCAGGGCGCGGTGTTGGATGTTGACGCGGCCACGGGCAAGGTCGTAACTATCGCTGCTTGGCGGCATTCGTGAACACGCCGCCGCCAAAGGGAGGGACCACCATGTCGCGACGCTGTCTTTCGTCCGTGCTGGCCGCGCTTTTTGTGTGCTGGACCGCCGGGGCCGCCCTGGCCGCGCCGGAACGCATGGCCATCTATATGACCGTCGGCGGACCGTTGGAAGTGATCCGCGACGGCGCGTCCTCTTCCGTGATGCTTGGCGGCAAGGTCATTCATCAGGCCTCGGACGCCCTGACCGCCCAATCCTACATGAGCGTGGGCGATCCCAAGGACGGCTATGACGTCGTGCTCATCCGCCATGGCGTGGGCAACGCCTCCTGCCCCATCACCTACGATCTTGTGACCGTGGGCGCGGACAAGCGGTACGCCGTCATCCCGGGCATCAACAAATGCTCGCGGCTGGTCAAGATCAACGTGGATGGCGACAATCTCATGCTGGTGACGGAGAAGCAAAACGGCCGCACCGAGATCATCGAGTACAATGACAAACAGCGTCGCGACAGCGGCGCCAAGCCCTAGGGACTTTTCGATGCGGCATGTTGTCCTGGCGCTGGCCCTTTTCGGCGTGCTTGTCTGCGGCGGTTGCGGTGACGAGACCGTCTACGACTGGCAACGTCCCCACGACACCTATCAGGTGGGCTCGTTTAGCAAATACCAAAACGCCGAACAGCTGAAAAACACCTTGCAGAAAAACGGGTTCGACACCCGCATCGAAACGGATATCAAAAACGGGCAGTTCTACCTGAACGTGCTTGTGGATATTTACCACCAGACCCCGGATACGCTGGCGCGTCTGGAACATATCAGCGGCGTCAAGCCCTACCTGCGCGGACCCCGTTCCAACGTGCCGGCCGCCACGCCGGCTCCCCCCGTGCCAAGCGGGGACATCTGACCAGCGTTTCTGTAACCTCCTCCTGCTCAAAAGGATTCGCCTTGAACATTCTCGACGAACTCTCCTGGCGCGGCCTCGTCCACCAGTGTTCCGACGAAGCCGGATTGCGCCAGCATCTGGCCACGCCCGGCCGCGTGCTCTACTGCGGCTTCGATCCCACCGCCGACAGCCTGCACATCGGCAATCTGGTGCCGCTGCTCGCCCTGGCCCGGTTCGCCAAGGCCGGCCACAAGCCGCTTTTCGTGCTCGGCGGGGCCACAGGCCTTATCGGCGACCCCAGCGGCAAGGACAAGGAGCGCCAGCTGCGCACGGCCGACACCGTGGCCGCCTCGGCCGAAAAGATCAAAAATCAGGCCCTGGCCTTTTTCGAGCGCCTGGGCGTGGCCGACGCCGTCACCCCCGTCAACAACCTTGACTGGACCCAGCCGGTTTCCATCATCGAATTCCTGCGCGACACGGGCAAGCATTTCACCATCAACTACATGATGGCCAAGGATTCGGTGAAGACGCGCATCGGCCGCGAGGACACCGGCATTTCCTACACCGAATTCAGTTACATGATCCTCCAGTCCTTCGATTTCGAGCACCTCAACCGCTCCCGGGGCTGCACGTTGCAGATCGGCGGCGGCGACCAGTTCGGCAACATCACGGCCGGGCTGGAGCTCATTCGGCGCAAATCCGGCAACGAGGCCTTCGGCCTGACCTTTCCGCTGATCACCACCGCCTCGGGCGCGAAGTTCGGCAAGAGCGAGAAGGGGGCCATCTACCTCAACCCCGAGCTGACCTCGCCCTATGCCTTCTACCAGTACTGGATCAACGCCGATGACCGCGACGTCATCAATTTCCTGCGCTATTTCACCTTCCTGTCCAAGGAGGAGATCGACGAGCTGGCTGCGCGCACCGAGGCCGAGCCGCATCTGCGCGCCGCCCAGAAGCGGCTGGCCCGCGAGACCACGATCATGATCCACGGCGAGGAGGAGCTGGCCAAGGTCGAGGCTGTCACCGGGGCGCTTTTCGGCGGCGGCGAGCTGGCCGCGGTCGATCCCGGGACCCTCAAGGCCGCCCTGGAGGCCGCGCCGGGCATTGCCTACGCCACGCTCGGCGACGTGCCGCCCCTGCCGAAACTGCTGGCCGAACTCAAACTGTGCCCGTCCAACTCCCAGGCCCGCAAGGACATCAAGGCCGGCGCGATTTCCATCAACAACGTGCGCGTGACGTCCGAGGACAGGGAGCTCGCGGCCGGGGATTTCCTGGGCGGCGATTTGCTTATTTTGCGCAAGGGCAAGAAAAATTACGGCGTCGTCACGCTGGAGGGGTAGGAAGAAAGACGCCTTCGGCGGCCGGGGGACATGATGCCCCCGGCTCCCCTCGCCAGAGCGTTGTTCCGTCGGCGAGGGGACTGCTTGACCCCTTTGGAAAGTTTTTCGGGAAGGAGAGGGGGTGCGGGGGAGAGGGAACCCCTTTTTTCAAAAAGGGGTTCCCT
>JAFABC010000141.1 GCA_023426275.1 Pseudomonadota bacterium
GTGGGGGGGGGGGGGGCGGCCCCCCCCCGGGCCGCCGGAGGCATGCCTGCCTTTTCTAGTTCAAGTGCAGCCCTGGCAGGGGCAGTAGGCGTCTGTATAGCGCCGCGCCGGTGGCGCTGTCGAGCCAGCGTTTGTCCGGCCGGCTTATTGTTTCGGCGATCATGACGGCGGAGACCCGGGTCAGGGGCGGCAGGGGGGTGATGACCGAGGCCCGGGCCCGGTAGGCGGCCAGACCGGAGTTCTCGGCCAGAAGCACGGTGAAAAAGCCGTGGGGCTTGACCGGGGCGGGCGGGTTGTCGATGCGGATGAAGGCCAGCCGCATGGGCCGGGGCAGGGCGCAGTTGACGTAGTACTGGTGGGCGTCGCGGGTCATGGCCACGGCCACGTTGTCGACTTTTTCCACCAGGGAGAAAAAGAGGATGACGACCAGGGCCAGCACCTGCGCGGTCAGGCCCGGCCCGCGTCGCCAGGGACGCGCGGCCAGCAGCTGGCCGGCGGCGAACAGCCCGAGCACGGCCAGCACGCCGAGGCCGCGTCCCAGGGAGGCGTTGAGTCCGGCCCCCTCGTGGTCCAGGAAGTCGTAGGGAAGCAGGTAGCCGAAGTGCAGGCCCGGCAGCAGCTCGAAGAGCCGTTCGTAGGGCACGGAGTAGTTGCGGCTGTCGAGAAAGGCGTCCGGGAAGCGCACCAGCACGCACAGCAGGCAAAACGACAGCAGGAAGAAGGGCAGGGCCAGGTATTTGGCCCAGCGCCCCGGTTCGGCCAGCCAGCGGGCCAGCCCGGCGGCCACGAAGGGCATGGCCGCCACCCAGTTGCGGGCGGCGTAGGCCTCGCTGCCGTTGGCCCACAGCATGGTGAAAAAATAGGCCCCGAGCAGGCCGGCCACGATGCGTCCCCCGTCCCCGTCGTCCTGCCACAGCCAGACAAGGCCCACGAAGGCCAGGAGCAGGTGGGGGGCGTTCGGCAGCAGGCCGTGGCGCATGTCGACCAGATTGACCATGATCCGGTCGGGAATGGCCTGGAGCGACACCGGAAAGGCCGGATTGCCGCCGCCGATCAGCGCGCCGAAAAGGACATGGTTGTACAGCAGATAGAGGAGAAACAGCGCGCCGGCGATGGCGAACATGGCCAGCCGGCGAGGCAGCGGCAAGGCCCGGCGCACGGTGAAAAAAACGATCAGGAAGGCCACGGCCGCTTCCAGGGACAGCTTGACGTGGACAAAGGGCAGAAGACACAGCCCGGCCGCGGCGAAAAGGGCGTTGGCCGGGTCTTTGTACCGGTCGGTCAGAAAGAACCACAACACCACGGCGTTGACCGCAAAGAGCAGGATTTCGGCAAAAAAAAGGCGCAGGTAAAGGATGATCGGACAGGCGAAGGCCACGGCGGCCAGGGTGGTCAGGCAGACCGTCTGGGAAAACCGGTGGCGCAGGGCCGCGAAAAGCACCAGCAGTCCGGCCGCGCCCACGCCGAAGGACAGCCAGCGCGCGCCGCTTATGCCGGCGAAAGAGAGCGCCGGCGCGCCGAGGATGGGGTAGACCACCGAGTGGATGAGCCGTCCGACATGGCCGGCCGGACTGGTGGTCAGGGGCGAGACCAGCCCCGAGGCGTCGAGCATCGCCCGCCACAGGGCGTCGGAGGGGTGAAAGCCCTGGCCGTGCAGCAGGCCCAGGCCATAGGCCGCATAGCGGACCTCGTCGCCGGTGAAGGTGAGCGGGCCGATGAGCAGGACTTCCACGGCCCACAAGGCCAGCAGCAGACAGCACAGGGGCAGACCGGCCGAAACGCCGGCCCGGGAAGACGGGGGGGCGGGGATGGACTGCTCCATGGGACGTGGCATCCGTTTTCGAGGCGAGGCTGGGGGTTGGCGGCCCTTGCGGCCGAATGCGGCCGCACCGTGGCCCAGGCGGCAGGCCTTGTCAATGCCGCGAAATCGGTCGAAAATCCGGGCATGGCGGTGTTGGCCCATGACCGTCGGGTGATTTTTTCTTGAAGATTTCACTTTACTTCGCTGGCAAAACGCTTATTCCTAAAATCAACGGAAACCTCAAAAGAGGTGGAACCCAAGCAGGAGGGACCGCCGCGACGAATGCCATCTCCCATACCCGGCGAAGCGAGTCGCCCCTGAAACAAGGCGATATACGACACGGATCGTAGCCTGCACAGGCGAAAGGACTTTTCCGATCGCCAGGGAACGCGAAGAAGGTGCGGCCACATAGGGGGCCGAACAACACCACGCACAGAGAGTTGGGTGTAATTAGGAACTGGATTCGACAACGCGAAAGGCAAACTCAGCCGGAGGTGTGAAGCCGATGGGCTTACAAACGCCATATCCGGCGAAGCGAGTCGCCCTGTAGGACGCCCGGCAACGCCGGGAAGCGGGGGAGCGAAATCCCCGCAGGTAAACCGCAAAGGGGCAAAGGCAATTGAGCCTCCCCGAAGTTCGGATGACGGAACGGATTCTGGAAACGCACGTGAACGGACAAAGAGCCGGAGGTGAAATTCCCACGGGCTTGCACTGTCCATATCCGGCGAAACGAGTCGCCCCGGAATGACGGCCTGAACAGGCCGGAATGGCGAAAGGACTTCCCCGATCGCCAGAGAAGCCGCCCGAATATCGCCGCAGATGGCGAAGAGGCGCTTCGAATACGGGAAACGGACCAGGACTCCGGAAACGAAATAAAGCGAACGCGCCATAACCGGCGCAGAAGTATGGATAGACCATGTTCCCTCCCCGGCGAGCATGCTCGCCGCGCCAAAGCGGAACCGGGGGTTCTCCCCGGAACCCGCCCGACGGGAGGAGCCACGCTCCCGCCGGCGTCCGGCACCGGACCGGCCGCAACGGTTGGATGAATCCGGCGACCGACATGGAAGGGTAACGGTACCTGGTTACAGGCAACAGAAAAGAAAATGACCCAACGACCTCGCCTGGCCCCAACGGACCGGGCGAGGTCTTTTTTTTCCGGAGGTCGCAACGCATCATGAGCAGTCAGATCAAGACAGCCCTGCTTCTCGGACTGTTGACCGCGCTCATCCTTATCGTCGGACAGGCCATGGGCGGACGCCAGGGGCTTTTCATCGCCTTTTTCCTGGCCGTGGTCATGAACCTCGGCAGCTATTGGTTCTCGGATAAAATCGTCCTGTCCATGTACGGGGCCCAGGAACTCTCGCCGGCCGACGCTCCCGGCCTGCACGCCATGGTGGAAGAGCTGGCCCGCAACGCCGGCGTGCCCAAGCCCCGCGTCATGATCGTGCCCCAGGAGGCGCCCAACGCCTTTGCCACGGGCCGCAATCCCGAGCACGGCGTGGTCTGCGTGACCCAGGGCATCATGCGGCTGCTTTCCCCCGAGGAACTGCGCGGCGTGCTGGCCCATGAGATGGGGCACATCAAGAATCGCGACATCCTGGTCCAGTCCATCGCGGCCGTGCTTGGCGGCGCGGTGGTCATGATGGCCAACATGCTCCAATGGGGCGCAATTTTCGGCCTGGGCCGCAGCAGCGACGAGGAAGGCGGCGGTTCGGGCGTGTTCGGGGCCCTGCTCATGGCCATCCTGGCCCCCATTGCCGCCTCGCTCATCCAGATGGCCATTTCGCGGTCCCGGGAATACCTGGCCGACGCCACCGGGGCCCGGCTGTCCGGCACGCCCCTGGCCCTGGCCGGAGCGCTCGGCAAATTGGACGACTACTCCCGCCGCATTCCCATGAATGCCAATCCGGCCACGGAAAACATGTTTATCGTCAATCCGTTCGCCGGCATGTCCATGGCCTCGCTGTTTTCCACCCATCCGCCCACCGAGGAACGCATCCGCCGCCTGCGCGAAATGGCCGGCCGGTAGCCGGGGGAGGAAGAGCCTCCGGCGTCAAGGGGGTTCGGGGGGGATTATCCCCCCCGACCGCCGGAGGCATCTTTTTCTTCCCCCTTAATAAAAAGCCCCGGCGCGACATTGTCGCGCCGGGGTTTTTGCGTGGGTGGCGGGCAGGGGTTAGCGGGCCACGTCCTGGGCGAACTCGTCGATCCAGTAGATGCGGTCGGCCCGGCATTGCAGGTCGGTCGAGACGCCGTTTTTGAAAACGAGCAGCTCGAACCGCTTGTTCTTCTCCGTGATGTACTCGATGGCGTCGAGCAGATCGCTGTCCCCGGAGGAGAGGATCAGGGTGTCGTAATGCTCGATGTGGGTCAGGGCCAATGTGGCCAGCCCCACATCCACGCCTTTTTGCTGTTCGCGGCTGAGGCGGTGCTGGGGGTCGTTAGGGCAGGTCACCGGCACCTTGCGGCGGCACTGTTCGCAATAGAGATCGTTGATTTCACTCGAACGCAATTCGTAGAGCTTGGTGATGATTTTCGGCCCCATGGGCGGGGCGCTGCGCATCCAGTTGTAGAAGGCGACTTGGGCGTCAGGTGTCGGAGTCGGTACGGAATTGAGATAATAAGCACGCCAAAGAGGTTCTTCTATTTCCAGTTTGTTTCTCAATTTGACATAGTCTATGCTATAGTCGCGACTGAAAATGGACTGTCCCCTGTACATGTACCCAGCGTCAATGAGCCATAATTTGCGGTTGGGCATAGGCAATTCCTTCTGTTTTCCTTTCTTCCTTTTGTTTGGGTTGATTTTGTTGCATAAAAATCGCCCCGGAAAGTGAACCCTTGTATACCTGAAATTGACGGATGCGAAAGCATCTCGAAGAAATTATTTTTTCCCTAATGATTGCGGGTAATTCAATACCTGGCTGGGCGGATTTGTCGCAGCGGGGGGGAATTGTTGGAAAAACAGGGGGAAGGGAAGGCGGGCCCGGCCGGGCGCGGCTGACGCCGTGGACCGGGCCCTGGATGCGGCGGGAAGAAAAAATCAGGATTTTCTCATGGTTACCCAGACGCCGTAGGAATCCTTGGTCACGGTGGCGTCGGGGATGCCCACCGTGTCGAGGACCTTTTCCAGAAAGCCGTCGGCCTTCCAGTTGTTGCGATCATCCTTGGCGCCGTCCTCGGACCATTTGGGGCGCATGGCCCGGACTTCCTCGATGGGCTGGTAGCGGCTGAAGCCGCAGCCGATCATGGCCGCGCCGCCGGGGGACAGCACCCGGTAGAGTTCGGCGAAGGCGGCCACGTGGTCGGTCCAAAACGGCACCGAGCCCCGGCTGATGAGCAGGTCCACCGAGGCGTCGGGCAGGGGGATGCCGGTCACGTCGGCCTCGATGAACCGGAACCGGTCTTCGGGCAGGCCGTGGTGCACGACGTTTTCCCTGGCCATTTCCAGCACTTCGGCCTTGGAATCCAGCCCGATCATGGCCAGCGGCGTGATCTTGGCCAGTTCGATGATGACGGCGGCGCTGCCGGTGCCCACGTCCAGGCACACGCCCTCGCTGACGCCCAGATCGTCCACGATCTGTTTGGCCAGCAGCGGGTACATGGGCGCGAACCGGTGGTTGGCGTCGTAGCGGTAGAATTCCCTGTCTTCGATGGTATCGCTCATGACGGCTCCTTTCAGTGCGACGCGCGGTCGCCGGCGGCCAGGGTTGGGGCGGGACGCGGGGCGGCCGGTCCCAGCCGGCCCATGCGGGCCGGCACGCAGACCCGCATGGCGTTTTTCAAGGGGTGGACGTCGATGGCGGCGTCATACAGGCGTTGCAGATTGTCGCTGGTGACGGCCGCCTCCGGGGTGGCGTCGGCCACCACCGCGCCGGAGCGCAGCATGATGACCCGGTCGGCCACCCAGAGGGCGTGGTCCGGGAAATGGGTGGTCATCAGGCAGGTGTGTCCCTCGTCGCACAGTTCGCGCACGATTTCCAGGAACCGGGCCTGATTGCCGAAATCCAGGGCGTTGACGGGCTCGTCCATGACCAGGATGGGGGCCTGCTGGGCCAGGGCCCGGGCCAGCATGACGAGCTGGCGCTGACCGCCACTTAGGCGCGGCAGGGGCCGGTCGGCCAGATGGGCGATGGAGAACCGGTCCAGGGCGGCCATGGCGATGGCCTTGTCCTCGGCCGAGGGGCGGCCGCGAAAGCCGCCGTGCAGCGCCCGGCCCATGAGCGTGGTTTCCAGGGCCGTGTAGGCAAAGGCCGGCCGGCCGAGCTGGGGCACGTAGGCCGCGATCCGGGCCAGCCGCCCGGGCGGGCAGGCGGCGGCGTCGCGTCCGGACAGGCGCACCCGGCCCCGGGCCGGGCGCAGCAGCCCCAGGGACAGGCGCAGCAGGGTGGTCTTGCCGCAGCCGTTGGGGCCGAGCAGGCAGGCCAGCTGGCCGGTGGCCACGCTGAAGGACACGTCCGTCAGGATGGGAACGTGGTTGTAGGCAAAGGCCACGTGTTCGACGGTAATGGCGGTCATGGCTCAACTCCAGCCCCGCCGGGCCGTGCGCAGCACCAGCGGGAAAAAGGGAATGCCGATCAGGGCGGTGAGAATGCCCAGCGGAATTTCCACATTGAAGGCCAGCCGGGACAGGTCGTCCACGGCCAGCAGATAGATGCCGCCGAGCAGGGCGGTCGTGGGCAACAGCCGGCCATGGGCCGGTCCCACCAGCATGCGTCCGGCATGGGGGATGATCAGCCCGACCCAGCCGATGAGCCCGGCAATGGACACGGTCAGGGCGCACAGCACCGTGGACAGGCCGATCAGGGCCAGTCGGGTGGGGCCGGTGGCCAGCCCCAGACTCCGGGCCTCCTCGTCGCCGAGACTCAGCAGATCCAGGCGTCCGCCCAGGAAAAACAGGCCGCAAAGTCCCAGGGCCAGGGCCGGTCCGGCTAGGGACATGGTGGCCGCGTCGGCCCGGGACAGTCCGCCCATGAGCCAGTAGGTGATGGCCGGCAGCTGGTCGGTGGGATCGGCCACGTATTTGACGCCGGACAGCAGGGCCGTGAAAAGCGCCGTGCTGATCACGCCGCCGAGGACAAGCAGCAGCAGCTTGTCGCTGCGCCCGGTTTTGGCCATGCCCAGGGCCAGTCCCACGGCGGTGGTGCCGCCGCAAAAGGCGCAGATCTGCACGGCCGTCCAGGGCAGGTCGGCCAACATGCCGAGCGCCGCGCCAAAGGCCGAACCGGCCAGCACGCCGAGCAGTCCCGGCGAGACGAGCGGATTGACGAACATGGCCTGAAAGGCCGTGCCCGAGGCGGACAGCGCCGCCCCGACCAGCACCGCGCCGAGCAGGCGCGGCAGGCGGATGTCCAGGAGCACCGTGGAGACGAGATGCCGGCGTTCGGCCGCCGTCCCGGCGCCCTGGCCCACGCCGCCTGACAGCAGGCTGACGAAAAACCGGCCCTGCTCGGCCAGGGGGATGGGGAAATTGCCCACGGTCAGCGACCAGGCCGCCACCAGCAGCAAGACCGCCGCCAGGGCGGGCGGGACGAACCTGCTCCTGGCGGCGGCGGTGGAGGGTGTGAAACGCGGCGTCACTTCTTGGCGTGATCCCGGCCGTGCACCAGATCGTCGGCCTGGGCGTCGGTCAGGTCCTTTTGCAGGAACAACGCATAAAATGCCTTGGTTTCCTGGACCATGTCATAGGGGAAGACCTTGGGGTAGAGGGCGTTGGCCAGCCATTTGACCCCGAGCAGGCGCATGAACGAAGGCGGCCGGTCGAACCAGTTGAAGGGCGAATCCGGGATGAGGAGCACGCGGCCGTTCTTCACGGCCGGGATGTTCTTCCACAGGGGCGAGGACAGGATCATGTCCCGGCATTTGGCGTCCTGGGCCACGATGACCTGCGGCGCGTAGCCGATGACCGTCTCCATGGTCACCTTGTCCATGCCGAAGCGCCGGGTCTGCGGCTTGGCGTGGACGTTTTTGCCGCCGGCCAGGGCGATGACCTGGGTGTGGAAGGAGCCGCGGCCGTCGGTGTACAGGCCGTCGCCGCCCTCGGCGTAATAGACGGTCAGGCGCTTGTCCTCGGGAATGGTGGCCAGTCCCTTTTCCAGCTCGTCCATGGTCTGCTGGGCGTAGGCGGCGAGCTTGTCCCCGCGTTCCTTGCGGTCCAGCACCTCGCCGAGGAAGCTGAAGGCCTTGGCGTAGTCCTTGGGCGAGGCGCTTACGATGTGCAGCACCGGGATGTTCTGGTCGGTGAAAAACGAGTCAAAGGCCTGCTGGGACTTGGCCATGGTGCCGGAGATGACCAGATCGGGCTTGGCCGCGAGCAGGGCCTCCTTGTTGGGGGTGCGGCCCTGGCCGAAAAAGCCGCCCAGCACGGGCAGCTTCTGGGCGCACTGCGGCAGATAGCCGTCCGAGGCGCGGCGTGGCGGGAAGTTCCAGCCCACGAGCAGGCAGGGATCGACGGCATAGACGAGCAGGGTGTCCGGCGGGGACAGGGTGTAGACGCGTTTGGGCGCGTCCGGGACGGTGACGGACCGGCCGTCCATGTCGGTGACGGTGCGGGCCATGGCGGGCGCGGCCAGCAGCAGGGCCGCGAGCACGGCCAGGGCCGTTGTCAGGCGTCCGGGACGGAAACGGGAACGGTGCATGGGCATGACATCCTTTGGCGCGAACGCGCGTCTTGGGCCGGCCGGCGTCACGACCTGGTCAGGCCGGCCTCTCTTCCAGGTTTTTGGCCAGTATAGTGCGTCAAACAGACGGCGGGCAATGTGACAGTTGTTTTCTTTGGTGCGTTATTTCAGGGGGATGAAGATTTTTTCCGCGCCGGGGCTGTCACGGGAAATCCTGAAGCCGGGTGATTGGCCATGGCCTGACTGTGTTTTGCGGGGTGGCGTACGGATGCCGTCTTGTTCGGCGGAAGAACACAGGATCAGAAACTGGATTGCTGCAAAAATGTTGAGAAAAACACTGTAGAATGAAGGTATGGAAGCGTTGTAGATTGCCACTGATATACTATTACTTGCTTTTTTTATGGAATATCGCCGATAAGACGATGTAATTTCATTTAAAACACGATTTTTCAATAAGCGTGACTGGAATTATCGCGACAAAGCGGAAATTTTTCTTGAAAAATGATGGTGTGACATGGTTATTTCAAGTCGCGTGAGAGTCATTTTTAGCATAGAAAATTTCAACATCCCGCAATAGTTGATGAAAAAAATGCAAATCGCTTTGCTGTCAAAGTAACATTTTTGTAACCTCCCTGCCGAGCCCCTTTCGCCATGGGGCTCGACGCGGCATCGAAATGCAGTAATGGCGGTGCCTTATTCGTGTGAGGGAGGATGTATGAAAAAATGGCTGATGATGGCCCTGGCGCTTGTCGGCGCCCTGGGGCTGGCCGTGCCTTCGCGCGCGGCCACCGAGGTGCGCATGGTTGGCGACGCCCTGGTCTACGGGGTGTTTTTCTCCAACCGCAATTTCACCGGCTGGAACGCTCCGGGCTGGACCACGGCTTCGGGCGGGTACAGGAAGGGCGGCACCAAGACCGAGGAAAGCTTTCAGATCTGGGAGCGCTTTCGCGTGCGCACCGACTTCATCGCCAACGAGGCGGTGAAGTTTCGGTTGGCGCTCAAGGTGGAAGACGTCTGGGGCCATGGGACGTTCACCGCGGCCAATCCGACCACGGCGGTGGTGCCCTACCAGGCCTTCCTGCAGTTCAAGCTGCCGGGCTGCCAGGTGGAGGCCACGGCCGGTCTGCAGCGCGTCGACCTGCCCCAGAGCAAACTCTTCTACGCGTCGCCGGTGCTGGGTGAAAACGTGGCCGCCCTCGTGGTCAAGGCCCCGCTGATCGACAAGACCCTCGGCGTGGTGGCCGGTTTCGGGCGGCTGATCGACACCAACCGCACCTACGATGACACCACCACCCAGGTGCCCGACGAGCTCGACGCCTACTTCCTGGCCCTGCCCATCACCGTGGACGGGTTCAAGGCCACTCCGTGGGGCGCGGTGGCAGTGGCCGGCAGAAACGCCAACTACTACACCAACAAGAGCTCGCGCTACGGCGAGGCCTATTTCGCCGACAACCTGGCCTCGGCCGGCACGTTCATCGATCCCACGCTGTGGAAGAACGCCCAGAACGCCTTCTGGTGGGCGGGCGGCGCCTTCGAGGTCAGCGCCCTGGATCCGGTCCGCTTCTACGCCGACGTCATCTACGGGGCCGGCGCGCAAAACGACCGCAAGAAAAGCCGCCGCGAGGGCTGGTTCCTCGATTTCGGCGCCGAATATACGGGTTGGGACGTCCTGACGCCCCAGGCATTTGGCTGGTGGTCCACGGGTGAGGACGGTTCGACCCTCAATGGCTCCGAGCGCATGCCCATCATCGGCTCCAACTGGGGGCCGGGCAACGGCTTCCTGTTCGATGACAGCCAGAAGCTGGTCAAGGATTCGAACATGGGCATGAGCCCGGTCGGTTCCTGGGGCTTTGGCGCGAGCCTCAACAACATCTCGTTTATCGAGAAGCTGTCCCACCGGCTGACCTTCATGTACGTGGGCGGCACCAACTCGGCCCGGGCCATCCGCACCCTCAACGAGGCCCTGGGCAGCAACCCGTACTTCCGCATGGGCCGCGACCTGACCGTCAACGAGTATGTGCTTGGCGTGAACTTCGACAACAAGTACATGATCAACCAGAATCTGGCCTTCCTGGTGGAGACGGGCTGGGCGCACGGCGAGTTCCAGCAAAGCGTGTGGGGACACCGCATGGTCAATCAGGCGCGCAACGGCGACGTCTGGAAGGTCTCTTTCGGTCTGTCCTACAAGTTCTAACGTCCCCCGTTCCCCGGTTCCGTATCGCGCGCGGCCGGGGGGAGAGGCGGGAGGACGCCCCGTGTTTCGCGGGGGAGTGGTTCGTTGCCGCACCAACGGCCGGAGTCTTCGGACTCCGGCCGTTTTTTTATGGCCGCATGGGCCGCTTGCCCTTGTGGGCTACAAGGAAAGTCGCCACGCGGGGCCAATCGGTTGCGTCTGTCGACCAGCAGTAGTGGGGCAGGGCCATAAAAAAGGCCGGGACAAACGTCCCGGCCTTTTTGGGGCAAGTTCGGCTCGATTGTACGGCAACGATCCTGACGCGATGTCCGAATGGTGCGCATGCCCGGGGCACGCGAGGACCAAAGCCTGAGCCGCTGCCGGCGGAAAACTACCAGCGGCCGCCGCCGCCGCCGTATCCACCGCCGCGACGCGCGCCGCCGCCGCCACCGCCGTAACGGGGTTTTTCCTGGGCTTCGTTCACCTTCAGGGTGCGGCCGCCCAGTTCCTTGCCGTCCAGCGCCTCAATGGCGGCGTTGGCGCCTTCCTCATCCATCTCCACGAAACCGAAGCCGCGCAGCCGGCCGGTTTCCCGGTCGGTGATGAGGTTGACGCTGATCACTTCACCGTAGGGGGCAAAATGGTCGCGGACGTCGTCTTCCGTGGAGGAGAAGGACAGGTTGCCAACATAAAGTTTCTTCGACATGTACTGTAGCTCCGATCTTTGGCGTGATCTTTTTTGGCGAGTTGGGGGTCGACTTCCATCGGGTCCAAGCAGCGAAAAAAGGGCATGCGTGTTGCAAAAACTGCCTTATCTTACACGGACCGGATACAAACACAACAAATATATCATAGCTGGCCAAAGGTTTTTTTTCGCCTGTAACGACGCGCCATCCGGCCGTCGGTTGTCGCCGGCCGGCCCGGCCGTGGTGCCTGTTGCGGCCGCGAAAACCGGCCGCGCCGCCTGCCGGCGGCGGGATCGGCCGCAATCGCCGTCGGGGTGGACGTGAAATGGGCGGAAAGCGTGGTCCCGGGGAAAAAGACAACCGCCGCCGGCTGTTGTGCCGTGTCGGACACGGCCTGTTGCACGCGTTGTATGCGGGGTGTTGAAATTCATAAGATGATTTTGCGGACGCCGTCCTGTCCGGCGCCCGGACAAACAGACCAGTATTTTCGCGAAAAAATAGAATATCGGATAGACGGGTGTCGCGATCCGGGGCGCGGCGGCCGGGGCCTCAGCCCCAAAAGGCGTAGCCCGCCGTGACGAGCAGGATGCTGGCCGCGCGCAGGGCCTGATTGTGCACGATGAGCTTGAGGGCGGTTTTGGGTTTGAAGATGCCGGCGTAGTAGGGGAACTGGTGCCGGAAGGCCCGCATGGGCGAGGACAGGAAGTTGCCGACGAGCAGGGCCAGCACGACCTGCTGGGTGGACAGGTCGCCCGCCTGCAACAGCGCCCCGGCCGCGGCCAGACCGGCCGAGAATTCGGCCACGAGCTGGAACATGACGATGCTGACGGCCTGGGGCGTCAGAAACGACAAGAAGCCGACGTGGGCGGACAGCCAGGTTTCCATGGCCTTGAACGCGCCGAACACCGTCAGGTAGTGGATGCCTATGTAGATGGGGACGGTGAAGAGGACCATGGTGCGGATGCGGCGGACAAAGCGCTTCCAGCCCTTGCGCAGGGCCTTGCGCCAGGAAAACTGTCCGTCCTGCAGATGGCAGGTCACGCAGCCGTCCGGGAGCGGCGGCAGGGTCAGGCGACCGTAGACCAGGATGGCCGCCGAACGCAGCAGGGCGGCAAAGAGCGTCAGCCCGACATAGAGGGCGGCCGGGCGGGGGCCCAGAAACGGCACGGTGATGAAAAACATCTGCGGCAGATGCAGGAAATAGGTGGGCAGGCTGTTGAACAGATTGGCCAGGATGAGTTCCCGGTCGTCGAGCTTGCCCGCGCCGTAGGCTTCGGAGAGCAGGGAGTTGGCGGCCATGCCGGAGAAAAAGGCCATGGAGAAACTCGCGCCGACAATGTCCTTGAGATGGCCCAGCCGGATGATGGGCGCGGCCAGCCGGGCCAGAAACCGGGTCCAGTTGAGGGCCTCGATGAGGTTGGCCACGAGCAGGCCGACGGACAGGGAGAGGAGCAGGCGGCCCAGCGGCCACAGCAGGGAATGCCAGAGGTGCGCGATATCCATGGAAGCGCAGCTATAGACGCCCGGCCGCGATTTGGAAAGACCGGGGGATCGGTGGAATATTTTTTTTGTGCGGATTTCCGCTTGACGCCACCCGCCCGCCGGCGTAAAGACATTCTTCCCGTGTGGGCCGTTAACTCAGTCGGTAGAGTATCTGCCTTTTAAGCAGAGAGTCGCTGGTTCGAGCCCAGCACGGCCCACCAGCTTCAGCTTAGGTCCCCATCGTCTAGTGGCCTAGGACGTCGGCCTCTCACGCCGATAACAGGGGTTCAAATCCCCTTGGGGACGCCAAAGATTACAACACCTTCGGGTGATTCCTCAAACCGCCCCCCTGGCGGAAACGGTTCGAGGAAACGGTTTTGAAAAGCCGTCGGAATTACCCTCCGACGGCTTTTTTCTTGTCCATGACGGGCATACCCGATAGTGGGCGGGGACGATCGGTTTCCCCGGTGTTCCGCCCCGGGCGCCCACATGTAATGATTTCGCAGTATTTGCCCTGCCGGGTTTGGCAGGCACCTAGACCGTGGTTTCGTCCATGTTGACGATGGGCCCGGAACGGATTTCTTTGATGACCATGCCGATTAGCGGCTTGCAGACCCTGCCGCCCGTACCATCCAGCCCGACAACCCGTATTATCGCTGGATTCTAGGTGGTTAAGCCACGTCCGCTCAAGGGGCCGGGTGTTTCTCCCCGGCGAGGTCTGTGTCCCTGACGTCTAGGGCCGCAGCATGAAGGCAAGCACGCGGTCGGCGAGGCGGCCGAACGGCGCGCGCACGATGTCTGGTATGCTCAGCCGGCCCTGGGCGAAGACGCCCTTGGCGTGGCTTAACCTGCGAAAACCTTCGATGCCGTGGTAATTGCCCATGCCGCTTGGGCCGACGCCGCCGAAGGGCAGCGCGTCCTGGCCGACATGGAGCACCGTGTTGTTGATCCCTACATTGCCCGAAGTGGTGTGCGAGAGGACCTTCCGGCAGGACTCTCCCTCCTCGCCGAAGTAATAGAGTGCGAGGGGACGCGGACGACTGTTCACGAAGTCGACGACGTCCTCGATGCTGCGATAGGCGCGCACCGGCAGGATGGGCCCGAAAATCTCCTCCTGCATCACCAGCATGTCGTCGGTTGCGCCTACAATCAGCGTCGGCGCAAGGGTGTGGGCACGGTTGGCCGCAGTTTCCGGCCGATTGCCCACTTCAAGTACCCGAGCGCCCTTTGCCCGGGCATCGTCGACAAGTCCCTTCAGCCGGTCGTAGCTCCTCTCGTTGATTATGGACGAAAAGTCCGGGCTCGTAGGGCCCTGCGGGAAGAACTTCGCCACCATCGGTCCGAAGGCCGCGACGAAGGCCTCGGCGTCATCCTCGTGGACCAGCACATAGTCAGGAGCGACGCAGGTCTGCCCGGCGTTGGAAAGCTTGCCGAAGACGATTCTGCCCAAAGTACGGTCGTTGACGTGGCCCTTTTCTATGATGACCGGGCTTTTGCCGCCGAGTTCGAGGGTGACGGGCACGAGGTTGTCGCTTGCCGCCCGCATCACGGCGGAGCCGACCCGGGTGCTGCCGGTAAACACCAGATGGTCGAACGGCAGGGCGGAAAAGGCAGCGCCAACAGTGGCATCGCCGAGCACGACCGCTACCTGCTCTTTGGGAAACGTTGCGGCGAGCAGGCGCTTGAGGCACTCGCTGGTCCGGGGGGTGATTTCCGACGGCTTGATCATGACCCGGTTGCCAGCGGCGAGGGCCGTGACAAGGGGCGCGATGGCCAGCACGACGGGATAGTTCCAGGGAGCCATGACGCCGACGACGCCGAGGGGTTGATACACGATTCGCGCTCTGCCGGGGCCAAAGGTGAAGGAGGCATGCCGGCGTTGCGGTCTCATGAAGCGGCGCAGGTTGCGGCGCATGTAACCGATGTTCTCAGCGACGCTTAAAAGCTCCATCATGGAAGTTTCGTGGAAGGAGCGGTGGCCGAAATCGGCATCAATGGCCTGCTCTATTTCCCGGCGGCGTGAAAGGATGGCGGTGCGGAGCTTTTTGAGATCGTCGCGGCGTTGCAACAGGCTGGGAGCACCATGGCGCAAAAAAGTGGTACGCTGCGCAGCCAATAGAGATTCGATCTGTGGGATCGTATCAGTGGAGTAAGTATCGTGCATTGACATACTCCATGGCGGGCTTGCCGTTGACAGGTTGTTTCCTTTCTTAGATTGTTAATAATATGACTTTAATCGCAAGGAATGTCAAGTTGAGTCAGGTTTCGCCATCATCTCAGAGAGGCGTTGTTCCTCAAGCTCCGGGTGGATGAACGAGCCGTGTGGGAGTTTTCGGGGGCAAACCAAGGTCTAGGGTGCCGGGTGGCGCCTGTAACGAAATCTGTGTAAACCTCCTACTAAGGGGCAAAAGTCCCAGGAGATTTCCGTGCTGATCAACCGAGACGAACTGGCCAAAAAGGTGCTCGGAGGAGAGATCACCTGCCTGGAGGACCTCAATGGCACCCTCCGTTCAATGATCAAGGACGTGGTCGAAACGGCCATGGGAGCCGAAATGACCGATTTCCTCGGCTACGACCGTTATCAAACGCCGGGCAGTGAAGCGATGGACGATGCGAGCGAGGAGCTGGCAGGAGATCATGGCCCAGCTTTCGATTTTCTTTCAGGAAAGGCTCAAAGACTATCTCTGCTGGACACTCAACCAGGGGGCTTTGTACAGTTTCTTGAACACTTCCTTCATAGACTTGGCTTGACCTTTTTTATGCCAACTTACCCCTGACAGGGGGCAAAATGCAATTGAGGTGATACGTGCAAAGATTAAGCATGTCTCTCAAAGAGCTTCCGCCAAATGGGAGTGTTGCGATTTATGGAACTGGTAAGCGCGGTCAAGACTACTATTCGATCATATCAACCTGCCGTCCTGATGTCACAATCCTATGTTTTTTAGACAGCTTCAAGGAAAATAATACATTATCACCGCCAATACTGAAAACATCAAGTGTCAATCCTGAAAATTTTAATGTCGACATCGTATTAGTCTGCTCTGATTTCTATTTAGAAATAGATTGTCACCTCAGAGAGTTGGGCTTAATTTCTAGCGATTCTATCTCGACGTATTTTGCTGATTTTTTCGTGGAAATATTGCCTGCTGATGAAGCAAAAAAATGTGAGGAAATGTTCAAACAGCTTCTGGATAAGCTTCCAAATGAGTCTTTTGTATATGATGCGTTAGGCAGACTAGAAATTCAGAAAAATAATTTTGATTCAGCCCTCTTCTATTATAGACATGCTCAGGATAAATTTCCAAATGATATTTGGGGGTATGTCGGCTCCGCAAAAGCATTGAAGGAAATGAAACGATTCCAGGAGTCCGAGGAGCTATACAGATCAGTCATTACAAAATTCCCAGACAGTCCTGCTGGCTATTTGGGGTGTGCCGGTGTTTTTCAAGAAACAACCCGCTATGCAGAAGCGGAAAAAATGTACCGATCAGTCATTGTAAAGTTCCCGGACAATCCTGCTGGCTACTTGGGGTGTGCCAATATTTTTCAAGAAAAAACCCACTATGTAGAAGCGGAAGATATGTACCGATCAGTCATTGCAAGATTTCCAAAAAATCCTGCGGGGTATCTGGGGTGTGCCGGTGTTTTTCAAGAAGCACATCACTATGCAGAAGCGGAAGACATGTATCGATCAGTTATTGCGAAATTCCCAGACAATTCTGCTGGCTACTTGGGATGTGCCGGTGTCTTTCAAGAAACAACCCGCTATGCGGAAGCGGAAGATATGTACCGATCAGTCATTGCAAAATTTCCAGACAATCCTACGGGCTACTTGGGGTGTGCCGGTGTTTTTCAAGAAACAACCCGCTATGCAGAAGCGGAAAAAATGTATAATTTGTCTTTAGAAACAACTTCATCTTTTCATGGACTTCCTCCTTCACATAATAGGTTGTCTAAAATAATGATGACTTCTAAGGCTTTTTTGAATTGCAGTAGCCCGTCAGCTAGAATGTTGTTATCTGATAGTTATGACGTTGTTATTGTAGGAGATTCTCATGCCGGGGCAACATTTTTAAATTTTAACAATATTCGTAGCATCAAAAGTTTAGTTTCGTATATTCCTGGTGCTGCTGCGACTGGATTTTCAAGAAAAGAGTCCCGCTTGAGGAGTTATGAAAGAATTAGTTTGGGTGTGAGGCAGTTGCGCCCACGCTTCGTTGTATATAAATTTGGGCAAGTTGACGTAGAATTTGGCTATTATTACCGTGTGGTATATAAAAAAGATTTTCTGGATATTGAGACTTTTTTCCATGCTGTTGCCGATCTTTATATACGGACGATTTTGCATAGTCATGCCGACATAAGTTCAATTCCTATTGTATCTTGTATTAATCCTCCAATTATTGCTGATAATAAATCGTTTGCCATAAAAGTCAAAGCCACGATAGAAGGGGAGAGGCGAAGGATGATACTAGATGAAAAATTTGATGAGATTGTTTGTCTTTCATTGAATATAGAAAGGAGAACTAATATTGCACGACTATTTAATTCGATACTTAAATTTTATTGCAATAAATATTCAATCAAATTTTTTGACTTTTTTGACCTTTTGACTTCAGGCAATACTAGTATCGCAAAAGAAAAATATATAAACAAGTTCGATACTCATATTTTTGCAAATGTAGATGAACTGGATGATATTTATGCAAAATTACAACTTGTTATGTAAAGTAATGAACATCTCAAAAAAAACTTGTCAAAATAAGTCTTGTATCCAGAACAGGTAGTAGAAACGGTAAGCTATAAGCTCAAAACGGGCACCACTTCGGGGAACCATCCGGGGAACCGGGAGCCTTTAACAGGCGGTAGTGGCCCGGGGAGGGAATTCTTGTATTGTGCGCGCGAGCAGGCTCATATATTTAACCCCTCTCCAAGTAACGACCTCGAACAGTCGTATGACGACCGCCGGTGACGCGATCCTCTTCGTTTGTCGCCCGGGCAGGGAGCCTGTTGGATGCGATCCCGTGAAGAAAATTTGAAAGACTGCGGCGTGACGGACACGCGATAGCGCCCGGCCAGAAATTTGTGGTCAAGGACTTCGAGCCGCAGGACGCGCAGGGCATTGCCGCCCTGTATTATGCGGTCTATGGCGAAGATTTCCCCGTGGATTCCGTGTACGACCCCGAGCAGATCATCCAGGCCAATGCCAGCCGGCAGACGCATCATGTCGTCGGGCGGACGGAAGCGGGGGACGTCGTCGGCCTGTACGCCCTTTTCCGCAATCCTCCCGGCAGGCACATCATGGAGGCAGGCTCCTGGATCGTCCTGCCGGCCTATCGCAACAGCACCCTGGCCATGCGTCTGGTCCAGCGCATCCATGCCCGCCCGCCCGCCAACCTCGGGCTCGATGTCCTTTTCGGCCAAAGCGTCTGCGATCACTGCATCACCCAGAAGATGGCCGCGAAATACAAAACCATCTTCTGCGCCCTGGAGCTTGAGGCCATGTCGCCGCGGCCGGGCGGGTCCGGCGGTCGCATATCCCTGCTCGACGGCATTCTCCTGGTGCGCGACGTGCCCCATGCCGTCCATCTCCCCGCGCCCTATGCCGACGTCCTCGGCCGGATGTACGCCTCCTGGGGATGCGCCGCGACTGCGTCGGGGAGGGGCGGCCCGAGTCCGTTTCGAGGTGCGACATCCAGTTCATGGAGGCCGCCTCGCTGGTCAAGATGACCGTGGATGTCGTGGGGTGCGACTTCGCCGCGCACCTTGCCCGCCTTGAACGGGACTATCCTGACCGGCGCGTTGCCCAGCTTTTTCTCCCGCTGTGGCAGCCCGGCGTCTCCCTGGCCGTCGAGGCCGCCCGAAGCGCCGGATATTTCCTGGCCGGGCTGCTTCCCCTTTGGGCCGACCGGGACGTGCTGCTGCTGCAAAAGCTGCGCACGGAGCCGGAGTATTCCAGGATTCAGCTCCACACCCGGGAGGCCAAGGACCTTTTGGCGTTGATCGCCGCCGACCGGGCCTCCCTGGCGCCCTAGATGGCGGACGATCCCTGGAACGAAGGCTCCTGGTCCCGCCACGGGATATCGCCGCGGCGGAGCCGGTCGGAAACGCCCCGGCGCAGGGCCGGGGGCGGACAAACTTCGGAGTGATGCCGTGGCCATGCAGGAAAGCGGATGTTCCCCCCGGGGCGACGCCTTGGACAAGGCCTGCGGCCGCGAACGCTACGCCGTGGACGAAACGCCGCCGGGCTGTCTGTGGGCCGGTGTCCGGCGGGCGGGAATCCCCCACGGCCTGATCGCCTCGCTGGATGTCGCTTCCGCCCGGGCGGTTCCCGGTGTCGTGGCCGTGTGCACCCGGGACGACGTGCGCCAGGGCATCGTGCACAAGGACCAGCCGGTGCTGTGCGGCGAACGCGTGCGGCACTGCGGCGCCCCCGTGGCCCTGGTCGTGGCCGAAACCCGGGAGGCCCTGGCAACGGGGCTGGCCCGGATCCGGGCCGCGTACACGCCGCTGCCCGGGGGGTTCGATCCCGAGGGGGCCTTGCTCGCGGACGCGCTCCTCGTGCATCCCGGCCGCGAGGGCGGCAACCTGCTCGCCCAGGGAAAGATTGGCCGCCCTGAAGGCGAAGACGGCGCGCAGCAGATGGCGCTTGCCGGTCAGGACGATGCCCAGGCGGGCGTCGGCCTGGAGAAACCCGACGAGGCAGAGGACGAACTCCTCGACAGTCAGTTGGAACCGGTAGCTTTCCCGCCGGTCAAAGCCCGCGCGCTCGGCCAGGGTCTGGGCCGCGCCCGCCACCGGGCAGGCAAACGCGGCGTCCGGCGGAATCTCCATGGAAACGGACAGATCGTCGGGCATGCGGCCCTCTCCGAACAATGTTTGGCGAACGCATCGCCTTGTTTGTAATATCCCAGTATTTCAAACTGTTATTGGAATCGCAACCCGGGGGCCGCACGTCCCCGGGAAGCGGGGGGGAGCATCCGGTGTCGGAGGGCGATGCTAGAACGGGTCGGCCGGGGATGGCCCCGGGCCGGGAGCGGACCGGGGCAGGGGAGGGGCGGACGACGGGCGTTTCGGTCGCCGCCCCGGCCTTGTGCCCGGGGTGGCGACCGCGCCTGCCGCGTGGCTAGGCTTCCAGCGCGTTGTCGCCGGCCCGGGGCGGTTCCTGGGCCGCGATGGCGGGCTTTGGCGCGTGCTCCTGCGCGGCGACGGCCTCTTTGACCTTTTCCAGCTCCTGCTCCACCTGGGTGATGTGGTCGTACATGGCCCGGGCGGCGGCCTCGCCGTCCTTGTTGACGATGGCGTCGATGATGTGCTGGTGCGCGCCCAGGACTTTTTCGGAAAAAAACCGTCCGGGCTTCAACTGGTGTTTGACGTCCGTCAGCAGGCTGTTCACGAAGTCGAGGATCATGACCAGGATGGGGTTGCCCGTCTTTTTGGCCAGCAGGATGTGGAAGTTGATCTCCGCTTTCGCGCCCACCAGATTCTTGTCCTGCCGATAGACCTCCCGGCATTGTTCGTGGAGATCGAGCAGGTCCCGGGTGTCCTTTTCATCGAACGTCTCGGCGGCGCGTCTGGCCAGATAGGGTTCGATGATCTTGCGCACTTCCGACAGGTCGCGGATGGAGATGTTTTGGAAGTGGAAAAAGCTTTGCAGAAAGTCCCGGGTGGTCTCCAGATTGACTTCGGTGACCACCGGACCGCCGCCGGCTCCCCGCCGGATGTCGATGAGCCCCATGCCTTCCAGCGTGCGCAGGGCTTCCCGCAGGGTGTGTTTGCTCACGCCGAACTGCTGGACAAGATCCTTTTCCGGGGGCAGCGCTTCGCCGGGCTTGATCTCGCCTTGCAGGATGGCCTCGCGGATCTGACGGATGATAAGGGTCGAGATCTTGTCTTTCTTGGTGGTCTTGAACATACGCTGATCCATGGTTGTTGCTCGTGACGGGGCGTCGCTTCGCCCTGGTCCTGGGCGTCGCGCCGGCCGGCATCGCCGCCTCGAAGCGGGCGTGTCGGCCGACCGGATAGGCTTACAGGCAAGCCTCCCCAACAGTCCAGTGCCGGCGGCACGCCCCTGGTGTGCCTCGGCCCGTTCCACCCGATTCCCAGAAAAATTGCGCTTGATTTGAGGGTGTTGCCGTTTGGTTGCGCCGAAATAGTGCTATATTTGAATATAAGTTCATTTTAGCAAAAAAGCAAATCCCCGGCGCAAAAACATTTCCCTGTGGGGAAGACGGCAAAACACGCCAAATAAAGGTTGTGATTTCATCGCGTTGTCTTAATTAACCATATATTTTAAAATTTGGTTGAAAATGCCGACGCCCTGTTGTAGCGTGTCCCCATCGAGCGACACCCCGCGAAATTCCGGGGCCGGGCCGGCGGGATGCCGGGCGGCGGGCGCTCCGAAAAAAGAAAGACTGTTTGAGAACGACTGGAGACGCTCTGAGAACCAACGGTGGTTGGGAAGGCTTTGTCTGGGCGGATGATCGCAACAAAGGAGATTGGAGAGATGGCAACGCATACCTTCACCATGCCGGCGACAGTGCACATCGGCGTGAACACCGCGGCCGAGGTCGGCCCGGCGGCGGCGCGCCAGGGCGCGAGCAGGGCGCTTTTGGTGACGGATCAGGTCCTCATCGACACGGGCACCATCAAACCGGTGCTGGGCTCCCTCCGGGACGCCGGCATTGCGGTCGAAGTCTACGCCGGCGTGGACAAGGAGCCCACCCTGACCCACGTCCGGGACGGGCTGGACATCATCCGGCGCGGCCGGTGCGATCTGGTCATCGGCTGCGGCGGCGGCAGCTCCCTCGACGTGGCCAAGGCCGTGTCCGTCATGGCCACCAATCCCGGCGCCATCCAGGATTACATGGGGGCCGACAAGGTGCGGCAACGGGGCCTGCCGCTTTTTGCCGTGCCGACCACGGCCGGCACCGGCAGCGAAGCCACCATGTTCACCATCATCACCGACACCGAGCATGACGTGAAAATGCTCATCGGCAGCCCCTACCTCATGCCGCAGGTCGCCTTTGTCGATCCCGGCCTGACCCTGGCCATGCCCCGGGGGCTGACGGCGGCCACCGGTCTCGACGCCCTGACCCACGCCATCGAGGCCTATGTCTCGCGCAAGGCCCAGCCCATGACCGACGTGATGGCGCTTTCCGCCGTGGGCCTCATTTACCGCAATCTGCCCAAGGCCTGGAAACGGCCGGACGACATCGAGGCCCGGTCCCGGACCATGCTCGGGGCGTTGCAGGCCGGCATCGCCTTTTCCAACGCCTCGGTCGCCCTGGTCCACGGCATGTCCCGGCCGGTGGGGGCGCTGTTCCACGTGGCCCACGGCATTTCCAACGCCGCCTTGCTCGGCGTGGTCATGGAATTTTCCCTGCCGGGCAATCCGAAGCGTTACGCGGACATCGCCCGGGCCATGGGCGTGGACTGCCCGCCCCGGGCCGATGACGCGACCGTGGCCCAGGCCGGGGCCGACGCGGTCAAGGCGCTCATCGCCGCCCTGGAGGTGCCGGGCCTGCAACAGCTCGGGGTCAGCCGGGAAAAGCTCGATCCCGTGGTGGGGAAAATGGCCGAGGACGCCCTGGCCAGCGGCAGCCCCGCCAACAATCCGCGACTGGCGGACAAACAGGAAATCGTCGAACTGTACTACGCGGCACTGTAATCGGAAAAACAAGCAATAACCGAGCGTTGACGCCTTTCCCGCCATCTTCGACCAAGGCGGCGACGGTCACGAAGCCAAACGGAGGACGCCATGTCTGCTATCAGGAAGCTCTTGTACTGTGTCGACAACGAATGGCGGCAAAGCGCCACGGACAAGTACACGCCGGTGATGAACCCGAGCACCGGTGAACAGATCGCCGCCGCGCCCGTCTGCCTGCCCGCCGAGGTGGACGCCGCTGTCCAGGCCGCCAAGGCCGCCTACCCCGACTGGTCGAGCAAGCCCGTGGGCGTGCGCACCCAGGTGCTGTTCCGCTTCCGGGAACTGGTCAACCAGCACTTCGAGGAGCTCTCCGTGCTGCTGGCCACGGAAATGGGCAAGAACCTCAATGAGTCCCGGGGCGATGTGCACAAGGTCGTGGAGGCCTGCGAAGTGGCCGTGGGCGCGCCCATGGAAATCCAGGGCTACTCCATGATGGAGGCGACCCGCAGCCATGACATCTGCCTGTACCGCGAGGCCGTGGGCGTGTTCCTGGGCATCGCCCCCTACAATTTCCCGGCCATGATCCCCTTTGGCTGGTTCATCCCCCTGTGCATCGTCGCCGGCAACACCATGGTGCTCAAGGCGGCCAGCATGGTGCCGCAGACCGGCATGCGCCTGCTCGAACTGCTCATCGAGGCCGGCCTGCCCAAGGGCGTGGTCAACCTCGTCACCTGCAGCCGCCAGGAAGTGGCCAACCTCCTGTCCCATCCCGACATTCGCGGCGTCTCCTTCGTCGGTTCCACCTCCACCGGGGTCAAGATTTATTCCGGCGCGGCCGCGGCCGGCAAGCGGGTGCAGTGCCTGACCGAGGCGAAAAACCACGCCCTGCTGCTGGAGGACGCCCCCCTGGAATGGTCGGCCCAGCGCGTCATCAACTCCTGCTTCGGCTGCGCCGGCCAGCGCTGCATGGCCCTGCCCGTGGTGGTGGCCCAGGAGTCGGTGGCCGACCGGTTCGTGGAAATCCTCAAGGGCCTGGGCGAACGGCTGGTGGTCGGCGCGGCCTATGATCCGGACACCCAGCTCGGCCCGGTCATCAGCGCCGCCCACAAGAAGTCCGTGCTCGACTGGATCGACAAGGGCGTGGCCGAAGGGGCCGACCTCGTCCTCGACGGCCGCGCCTGCGCGCCCAAGGGGTTCGAGAACGGCTACTTCGTCGGTCCCACCATCTTCGACCATGTGGCCCCGGGCATGACCATCGGCGACCAGGAGGTCTTCGGCCCGGTGGTGTGCATCAAGCGGGTCAGGGACTTCGAGGAAGGGCTGGCCGTCATGAACGCCAATCCCTTTGCCAACGGCTCCTCCATCTTCACGCAAAACGGCCATTACGCCCGGGAGTTCGCCCGTCGCACCGACGGCGGCATGGTTGGCGTCAACGTGGGCATCCCCGTGCCCCTGGCCTTCTTCCCCTTCTGCGGCAACAAGCGGTCGTTTTTCGGCGACCTGCACGTCCTCGGCCGCGACGGCCTGCGGTTTTACACCCGCGCCAAGACCGTCACCACCAAGTGGGTGTCGCCCAAGGAATCCGGTGACGCCCGCGCCCGGGTGAGCACCTGGGAAGGCACCATCAACCGCGAACTGTAGCGTCCACGTTTGTCCCCCCCCGGGACAGGCTGCATCCGTGCCGGAGGACCCGACCGCCAACCTCCGGGTCTTCCGGCACGCCTTCACAACCCCGCGCCCTGTGCTTTTTCGCGCCAGCATCCCCCTCAAATTCCGGAGGAAGCCCTGTGAACGGTCTCTATATCGGCTCCACCGACGGCAGCGCCGGCAAGACCCTTCTCGCCCTGGCCCTGGGCCAGCGTTTCCAACGCCAGGGGCGGCGCATCGGCTTCATCAAACCCGTCGACGCCCTGCCGGCCGTGCCCGGCGACCCGGACGGCCTGGACAGCCGCTTTGTCCGGGAGGCCCTCGGCCTATCCGATCCCCTGTCCCGCATGGCGCCCGTGGTCCTGCCCCGGCAGCGCGCCAAAGGCGTTTTTCCGGACGCCTCCGCCGACCGGCTGCCGGAAATCGTGGACGCCTACCGGACCCTGGCCGCGGACAAGGACGCCATGCTCATCGGCGGACTGGGCGATTTCCTCCATGCCGGCGGCGGCTGGGGGCTGGCCGGGCCGCGCGTGGCCCGGGCCCTTGGCGCGCGGGTGCTGCTTCTCGACCGCGTTCGCCGGGAGCCGCATGTCGAGCGGCTGCTGGCCGCCCGGGAGCTTTTGGGCGAACGCCTGGTCGGGGTCATTTTTAACGACGTGCCCGAAGCGGCCCGTGACGAGGTCGAAGGGCTGGTGGCGCCGTTTCTGGCGCGCCGGGGCCTGCCCGTGCTCGGCTGCGTTGGCCACGATCCTTTTCTGGCCGGAATCCGGGTCGGCGAGCTGGCCCGGGGGCTGGGCTGCCGCGTCGTGTCCGGGCCCGCCGGCTGGGACCGGCTGGTCGGCGGCTGCTGCATCGGGGCCATGCAGGCGGAAAATTTTCTGTCCCGGTTTCGCCGCCGTCAGGACGCGGCCGTGCTGTGCGGCGGCGACCGCATCGATGTGCAGTTGTTGGCCCTGGAGGCCGGCTGCGCGGCCTTGCTGCTGACCGGCGACATTGTTCCCGACGAACTGGTCCTGGCCAAGGCGGCGGACAGGGACATCGCCCTGCTGTTGCTGCGCCAGGACACTTTCGCCGCCGCCGGGGCCGTGCGGACCGTCATGGCCCGGGCCAAATTCCGCGACCCGGCCCGGATCGCCCATGGCGCCCGGCTGGTGGAGCGGGCCCTGCGTCCGGCCGGCGACAACCACAACCTGGCCGGCGCATGGCGCGTCGCCTAGGACACCACGGAGGACGTTTCATGCCCTATCGCATTGTGCGCAAACGCCGGCTCATCGCGGGACGGACCAGCGAACTGGTCATCTACGCCCCGCCGATCGCGGCCAAGGCCCGACCCGGAAATTTCGTGATCGTGCGGGTCCACGACAAAGGGGAGCGCATCCCCCTGACCATTGCCGACGCCGACCGCTCGGCCGGCACCATCACCCTGGTCTACCTCGTGCTCGGCAAGACCACGGCCATGCTCGACAGCCTCGATGCCGGCGACGCCGTCCTGGACGTGTGCGGTCCCCTGGGCCGGCCCACGACCATCCGCCGCCGCGCGGCCCCGGTCATCTGCGTGGGCGGCGGCACGGGCATCGCCGCCATGCACCACATCGCCAAGGGCCACCGGCTGGCGGGCAACACGGTCATCGGCATGATCGGCGCGCGCACCAGGGAGTTGCTGCTTTTCGAACCGGAACTGCGCACGGTCTGCCATGAGGTGCTTGTGGCCACCGACGACGGCTCCCGGGGCCGCAAGGGTCTGGTGACCCGGCTGTTGGAGGAGCGCCTGCAGGCCGACGCCCGGGTGGCCGAGGTGCTGGCCGTGGGGCCGGTGCCCATGATGGCGGCCGTATCCGCCGTGGCCGGCCGGTTCGACGTGCCCTGTCAGGTCAGCCTCAATTCCATCATGCTCGACGGCATCGGCATGTGCGGGGCCTGTCGGGTGACCGTTGGCGGCCAAACCCGCTTCGCCTGTGTGGACGGCCCGGAATTCGACGGCAGCCAGGTGGATTTCGAGGAACTGGCCCGGCGTCTGACCGCCTTTGCCCCCATGGAACGGCACGCTTACGAGGAGTTGCAAAAAAGCCATGTCTGCCGCTGCGCCAACTGAAAATCCGCACAAAAGGCCCCCCCGCACGCCCATGCCCGAACAGCCGGCCGGGGAGCGCGTGGGCAATTGCCGGGAAGTCGCCCTGGGCTACAGCCCGGCCATGGCCCGGGCCGAGGCCGCGCGCTGTCTGGCCTGCAAGAACCCCGGCTGCGTGGCCGGCTGTCCCGTCGGCATCGACATTCCGGGCTTTATCACCGCCCTGGCCGCCGGGGACGTGCCCACGGCCTACGGCATCATCCGGCGGACCAATTCCCTGCCGGCCGTGTGCGGCCGGGTCTGTCCCCAGGAAAGCCAGTGCGAAAGCGGCTGTATCCTGGGCCGCAAGGGCGAGCCCGTGGCCATCGGCCGGCTGGAGCGTTACGCGGCCGATGCGTTCATGGCCGACGGGGCCTGCGCCGCCCTGACCGGCGGCCCGGCCTGCGCCGGGCCCGGGACGGACACGCGCGTGGCCTGCATCGGTTCCGGCCCGGCCAGCCTGACCGTGGCCGGCACCCTGGCCACCCGGGGAATCGGCGTGGACGTCTACGAGGCCCTGCACGAGCCGGGCGGGGTGCTGGTCTACGGCATTCCGGAATTCCGGCTGCCCAAGGCCGTGGTGCGCCGGGAGATCGAGGCCCTGAGCGCCCTTGGCGTACGCTTTTTCACCAATTGGGTGGGCGGGCGCACCGTGGAGGTCCGGGAACTGCTGGACCAGGGCTACGGGGCCGTTTTCATCGGTATCGGGGCCGGGTTGCCGGTCTTTTTGGACATCCCCGGCGAGAACCTCATCGGCGTCTTTTCGGCCAACGAGTTTCTCACCCGGGTCAACCTGGGCCGGGCCTACGCCTTTCCCGACTGGGACACCCCGGTCTCTCCGGGCCGGCGGGTGGTGGTCTTCGGGGCCGGCAACGTGGCCCTGGACGCGGCCCGTACGGCCGTGCGCCTGGGCGCGGAATCCGTCTCCATCGTCTACCGGCGTTCGGAAAACGAGATGCCGGCCCGGGCCGAGGAAATCCACCATGCCAGGGAGGAGGGCGTCGCCTTTTTGTGTCTGCGCGCGCCGCTGGCCTTTGTGGGCGACGGGCAGGGGCGATTGACCGGGGTGCGGCTGCAACGCATGCGCCTGGGCGAGCCCGACGCATCCGGCCGGTGCCGGCCCCTCGCCTGCGACGGGGACTTTTGCGAGATCGGGGCGGACATGGCCATCGTGGCCGTGGGCACCCGGGCCAATCCGCTCCTGCCCCGGGCCACGCCGGGCCTGCTCGTCGACCGGCGGGGCTACATCAGCGCCAACGAGGCCACCGGCGAAACGACCCTGCCCATGGTCTTTGCCGGCGGCGATATCGTCACCGGCGCGGCCACGGTCATTTCGGCCATGGGGGCCGGCCGGCGGGCGGCCGAGGCCATCAGCCGCCGCCTGTTGGGCTGAGGCGGCCGGGACCGGCGGCGCGAACACGGTTTTATAGGTTTGCGTGCGCCAAAGTCGTTGGAAAACAATGTAACCGCTTGGAAGCATGAGTGAAATTAATAGCCATATATTATAAAATATGGTTGACATGCCCCCGGCGGCGGCGTAGAAGGAGGACACACGTTTTCATGGAAAAACAATCGGCAGGGAGGCGCATTTTTTGTCTCGAATTTAAATAGCCATATATTTTAAATTTAAAATAAAGGCCGTCCCACGGCAGCCGGCAAGGCTGCCCGGCCAGGGCGGGACGCAGCGGAATGCCTTTCGAAAGAAAAACGACATCCCCCCGGTGACGGCACCCCGCCACCGGATGCAACCGCAACCATGGAGGACGAAATGGCTGACTTTCTGTGCCCGGCAGTGAATTTCATCGGCAGGGGAACGCTGGCTGAGGTGGGACCGCGCGCGGCGATGTTCGGGAAAAAGGCGCTGATCGTCACGGACAAGTTCATGGGCAGCCAGACCGGCGGGGCCGTGGATCAGGTCAAGGCCCACCTGGACAAGGCCGGCGTCGCCCATGTGATGTACGGCGAAGTGGCCCCCAACCCCCGCGTTTCCAATGTCGAGGACGGGCTGGCCGTTTATCGCAAGGAAAAATGCGACCTCCTCGTGACCGTCGGCGGCGGCAGCGCCCATGACTGCGGCAAGGGCATCGGCATCGCGGCCACCCACGAAGGCGACCTGTACGACAACTACGCCGGCATCGAAAAGCTGACCAACGAGCTGCCCCCCATCATCGCCGTCAACACCACCGCCGGCACCGGCAGTGAGGTCACCCGGCATTGCGTGCTCACCAACATGGAACGCAAGATCAAGTTCGTCATCGTCAGCTGGCGCAACCTGCCCAAGGTCTCCATCAACGACCCCGAGCTGATGATCGGCAAGCCGGCGGCCCTGACCGCGTCCACCGGCATGGACGCCCTGACCCACGCCGTGGAGTGCTACGTGACGCTCGCCGCCAACGAAGCCACCGACGCCGTGGCCATCCGGGCCATCCAGCTGGTCGGCCGGCACCTGCGCCGGGCCGTGGCCTACGGCGAGGACATCGTGGCCCGCGAAGGCATGGCCTATGCCTCGCTTCTGGCCGGCATGGCCTTCAACAACGCCGGCCTGGGCTACGTCCACGCCATGGCCCACCAGCTGGGCGGCATGCTCGACATGCCCCACGGCGTGGCCAACGCCATCCTGCTGCCCCATGTCGAACGTTGGAACCTCATGGTCAATCCGGGCAAGTTCGCCGAAATCGCCGTGGCCCTGGGCGAGAACATCGACGGCCTGGGCATGATGGAGGCGGCGGAAAAGGCCGTCACCGCCATCGAACGCCTGTCCTCCGATGTGGGCATTCCCAAGAGCCTGTCCGCCCTTGGCGTCAAGGAATCCGATCTGGAACCCATGGCCAAGCAGGCCCTGCTGGACGGCAATGCCGGCTGCAACCCGCGCAAAGGCGACGTCAACGACATCATCGCCCTGTTCAAGGCCGCCATGTAGGCCTTGCGGCAAGGACGTCCACTCGACGGCATGCCGTTTCCCCGACGGAGGCGGCATGCCGGCCGGTCCCGCCCGGGCGCGAAGCCCCGGGTCCGGGCCGGCCCCTGCGGCGGGCGCGCGGCGCGCCCAAGGAGCGAACAATGGTTCCATGGAGTAGCGAAGCCATCATTCTGGCCTTTGGCGGAGGTGTGTTCGGAGCCAGTCTGGGCGGGCTGTGGGCCTTTTGCCTGTGCGGCCTGCTCACCATGCTGGGCTGTCTGGTCGTTTTGGCCGGCGGATCGGATTTCTTATTGTTGCAGGTTGGGCTGGGACCGATTTTCGGCCCCCATGTCGGCGGGTTCGTTTCCGGCGTCGTCGCCGCCACCTATGCCGCCGGCGTGCGCCACAACCACCCGACCGGCAATGCCAAGGATATCCTGTCCCCCCTGGTGGACACGTCCTGGGACGTGCTGGCGGTAGGGGGCGTGTCCGCGGTCTTCGGCCTGCTGCTCGTGCCGGTGCTCCAGCGCATCCCCGTGTTGCGCGAATCCGACATGCTGGCCCTGTCCATCATCATCAACATCTTCCTGGCGCGTCTGCTGTTTCAGAAAGAGCCGCCCTGGGGCGATCGGGAATCCATCCGCAAATACGGCTGGCTCGGGACGGACAACCACGCCATTTCCTGGGTGGGCTGGATGTCGCCGCCGTCGCGACTGGTGGTCCTGGGTGCGGGTGTGGGTTTGCTTTCCGGCGGCGTGGCCAAGGGGATGCGGGCGGTGCTGGTGCCCCTGGCCGAGAAGGGGGCCGTCAGCGAGGCGGCGGCCATCACCGCGCCGCTGATCTTCTGCTGGGGGCTTTCGGCCATCATGCTGACCATGCTCAATTTCGGGCAGGGCAGCATCCAGAAGTCGCCCGTCACCCACTGCATGGCCATCATGGGGGCCTGGGGCTTTCTGCAAACGGGTTCCCTGGCCGGGGCCATGGTGTTCGGCATCGGCGCCGCCTTTGTCGAGGAATACGCCGCGCGGCTGTTCTACAACCACGGCAGCAACCACCTGGACCCGCCGGCCGCCGGCATCGCCATCGCCACCTTGTTCATGAATCTCGTCTTCAAACCGGAATACCTCAACTTCTCGCAGTACTTCTAGCCGCCGAAGTCCGGATGGACCCGGCCGCCGGTCGCGGTCCATCGTCCCGAACCGTCTGCATTCCAACACGGAGCCGAGCGCCGGCCGGTCGCCCCTTGCGGCGACCGGGGTCTGCCCTCGCGTCTCCCGGGGAGGACGCCATGCGCATGATTGCTGTCCAGGAAGCCGCCGGCACGGTCCTGTGCCACGACATCACCCGGATCGTCCCGGGCGGGGACAAGGGACCGGCCTTTCGCAAGGGCCATGTCGTGCGGCCCGAGGATGTCCCCGAACTGCTGCGCCTGGGCAAGGAGCACCTCTACGTCTGGGAGGTCGGCCCGGGGCAGGTCCACGAGGACGACGCGGCCCGGCGCATCGCCACGGCCGTGGCCGGGGCGGGGGTGGTCCTGACCGAGCCCTGCGAGGGCCGCATCAACATCCTGGCCGACCGCCGGGGGCTGCTGCGGATCAATGTGGACACCCTGCGCCGCCTCAACGCCATCGAGGACGTGGCCGTGGCCACCCTGCACGGCAACATCGCCGTCACGCCGGGGCAGATGCTGGCGGGAACCCGGGTGGTGCCGCTGGTGGTGCCCGACGAGCGCCTGGAAGCGGTGGAGGCCGTGTGCGCCGCGTCCGGGCCGGTGGTGTGGGTGCAGGCCTTCCGGGCGCTGCGCGTGGGCGTCGTGACCACGGGCAGCGAGGTCTACCACGGCCGCATCGAGGACAAATTCGGCCCGGTGCTGCGCCGCAAGTTCGGCAACCTGGGCTGCACCGTGGTGCGGCAGGTCGTCGTGCCCGACGACCGGGACATGACCGTGCGGGCCATCCGCCGGCTTCTGGCCGAGGGCGTGGAACTGCTCGCCGTCACCGGCGGCATGTCCGTCGATCCCGACGACCTGTCCCCGTCCTCCATCCGGGCGGCCGGCGGCCGGGTGGTGGCCTACGGCGCGCCCGCCTTTCCCGGGGCCATGTTTCTGCTGGCCTTTCTCGACGATGTCCCGGTGGTCGGGCTGCCCGGCTGCGTCATGTACCACCGCGCGAGCGTGTTCGATCTGCTCGTGCCCCGTCTGGTGGCCGGCGAGCGCCTGACCCGGGAGGACATCGTGGAACTGGGCCATGGCGGCCTGTGCGCCATGTGTCCCGACTGTCGCTATCCGGCCTGCGGCTTCGGCAAGTCGTAGGCCGACGGTTCCCTGCCGGCTGTTGCCGGAAACCAACCCGAACACGTCTTGAAAAAGGGGTGACGACATGATCCAGAAGATTTTCATCGTCAACGGCATCGAACGCATGTTGGTGGTCGAGGACAACGCCATGCTCGCCGACGTGCTGCGCGACCAGCTCCACCTGACCGGCGTCAAGGTGGGCTGCGCCCAGGGCCAGTGCGGCGCGTGCAGCGTCATCATCGACGGCAAGGTGGCGCGGGCCTGCGTCACCAAGGCCCGGCTGGTCGCGGACTACGCCGCCATCACCACCATCGAGGGCCTGGGCACGCAGCACAACCTGCATCCCCTGCAGGTGTCCTGGGTCGTGCACGGCGGCGCCCAGTGCGGCTTTTGCACCCCGGGCTTCATCGTCTCGGCCAAGGGCTTGCTGGACGAAAATTCCAACCCCAGCCGGGAAGAGGTGCGCGACTGGTTCCAGAAGCATAAAAACGTCTGCCGCTGCACCGGCTACGTGCCGCTGGTCGACGCGGTCATGGACGCGGCGCAGGTGCTGCGCGGCGAAAAGACCCTGACCCTGGACGCCAACAAGCCGGCCGACGGGCGTCTGTGGGGATCGAGCTATCCCCGGCCCACGGGCGTGGCCAAGGTGCTTGGCCAGTGGGATTTCGGCGACGACAGGAAACACCAGCTGCCGTCCGACACCCTGCATCTGGCCCTGGTCAACGCCAAGGTCTCCCACGCGATCATCAAGGGCATCGACACCGCCGCGGCCGAAGCCATGCCCGGCGTGGCCCGGGTGCTCACCCACAAGGACATCAAGGGCAAAAACCGCATCAACGGCCTGATCGCCTTCCCCTACACCAAGGGCGACGGCTGGGAGCGGCCCATTTTGTGCGATGAAAAGGTGTTCCAGTACGGCGACGCCCTGGCCATCGTCTGCGCCGACACCGAGGCCCATGCTCGGGCCGCGGCCGACAAGGTGCGCGTGGACCTGGAAGAGTTGCCGGCCTACATGAGCGCGCCCGAGGCCATGGCCGACGACGCCATCGAGATCCATCCCGGCACGCCCAACGTGTATTTCACCCAACCCCTGGTCAAGGGCGGGGAGACCAACCCCTACTTCGAGCGCCAGGACCTCGTCGTGGCCGAAGGGGAGTACTACACCCAGCGTCAGCCCCACATGCCCGTGGAGCCGGATGTGGGCTTTGCCTACGTCAACAGCGACGGCAAGCTGGTCATCCACTCCAAGTCCATCGGCCTGCACCTGCACATGCTCATGGTGGCCGACGGCATCGGGGTGAAGCTGGAGGACATGGTCGCCGTGCAAAACCCGGCCGGCGGCACCTTCGGCTACAAGTTCAGCCCGACCATGGAGGCGCTCGTGGGCGTGGCCGCCATGGCCACGGGCCGGCCCTGCCACCTGCGCTACAACTACGCCCAGCAGCAGTACTACACCGGCAAGCGCTCGCCCTTTTTCATCAAGGGCCGCTACGCCGCCGACAAGGAGACCGGCAAGGTCCTGGCCGCCGAAAGCGAATGGATCGTGGACCACGGTCCCTACTGCGAGTTCGGCGACCTGCTGACCGCGCGCGGGGCCCACTACTGGTCGGCCGGCTACGGCATCCCCAACCAGCGGGGCGTGGGCCGGTGCGTGGCCACCAACCACGCCTGGGGCGCGGCGTTTCGGGGCTATGGTTCGCCGGAAATCATGTTCGCCTCCGAATCCCTCATGGACGAACTGGCCGAAAAGATGGGCTGGGACCCCCTGGAACTGCGCTACGCCAACGTCTACCGTCCGGGCGACACCACGCCCACGGGCAATGCCCCGGATTCCTACGCCCTGCCCGAGCAGATCGATCTGCTGCGGCCGAAATACAAGGAAGCCCTGCGCCGGGCCCGGGAAAACTCCACCGATGCGGTCAAGCGCGGCGTGGGCGTGGCCATCGGCATCTACGGCTGCGGCCTGGACGGCCCGGACACCTCCAACGCCGATGTGGAACTGAACCCCGACGGCGGCGTGACCCTCTACGACTGCTGGGAGGACCACGGCCAGGGCGCGGACATGGGCTCCCTGGGCACGGCCCACGAGGCCCTGCGGCCCCTTGGCCTGCCGCCGGAGAAAATCCGCCTGATCAAAAACGACACCAGCCGGGTGCCGTGCAGCGGTCCGGCCGGCGGCAGCCGCAGCCAGGTCGTCACGGGCAACGCCATCCGCGTGGCCTGCGAAAACCTCCTCGCGGCCATGAAAAAGTCCGACGGCGCGTTTCGCACCTATGCGGAGATGGCCGCCGAAAAGCTGCCCCTGCGCTACAGCGGCACCTGGACCACGCCGTGCAAGCCCACGGACGAGAATGCCCAGGGCGATCCCATCTGCGTCTACATGTACGGCCTGTTCATGGCCGAAGTGGCCGTGACCATGGCCACCGGCAAGGTGCAGGTGGAAAAGATGACCCTGGTGTCCGACATCGGCAAGATCAACAACAAGCTCGTGGTGGACGGCCAGAACTGGGGCGGCATGGCCCAGGGCATCGGCCTCGCCCTGACCGAGGACTTCGAGGACATCAAGAAACATTCGACCCTGGCCGGGGCCGGCATCCCCTACATCAAGGACATCCCCGACCAGATGGAACTCCTCTACGTGGAACCGGCCCGCGAGTTCGGCCCGTTCGGCGCGGCCGGCATCGGCGAAATGCCGCTGTGCGGTCCCCACCCGGCGGTCATCAACGCCGTGTCCAACGCCTGCGGCGTGCGTGTCCGCCATCTGCCCGCCTACCCGGAAAAGGTGCTGGCCGGATTGCAGGCGGCTTCGGTGTAGGCAGGAGGGAAAGAGGAAGAATGCCTCCGGCGGCCGGGAGGGGGTCACCCCCTCCCGGACCCTCCCGAACGGGGCGGGCGGGCGCCTGGTTGGCCGGGCTTCGAACGTTTGGCGGCGCAATCTTCCCCAGGCAAGGCCTGGGGAAGAT
>JAFABC010000045.1 GCA_023426275.1 Pseudomonadota bacterium
CCCCCTGGCTTTGCCAGGGGGAAATCGCACAACCAAACAGAGGCACAGACACCACCGGCCAATCTTCCGCCTCCCCCCCCTTTCGGGAGGGTCCGGGAGGGGCCGTCGCCCCTCCAGGCGGGTCCAGGGCAGCGCCCTGGCGAGGTCCGGGGCAGCGCCCCGGCAGGGTCCGGGGCGGCGCCCCGGCGGGCTCATTTGGGCGGCACGGGCTTGATGCCCCAGATGTCGCGGGCGTATTCGCGGATGGTGCGGTCCGAGGAGAAATAGCCCATGCGGGCGGTGTTCAGGATGGCCTTGCGGGCCCAGAGTTCGGGCCGGGCGTATTCCATGCCCAGGCGTTCGTGGGTTTCGATGTAGGCCATGAAATCGGCCAGATGCATGTAACGTTCGTTTTTGGCCAGCAGCTTTTCGAAAATCCAGTGAAAGGAGGCCGGCGCGTCGGTGGAACTGAAGCGGCCGGCGGAGATGGCGTCGAGCACCCGGCGGATTTCCGGGTGCGTGCCGTAGTATTCCCAGGGATCGTAATTGCCCTCGCCGAGCATGCGTTCGACTTCGGGCGTGGTCAGGCCGAACAGGTAGAAATTCTCCTCGCCCACGCACTGACGGATTTCGATGTTGGCCCCGTCGAGGGTGCCGATGGTGAGCGCGCCGTTGAGGGAGAATTTCATGTTGCCGGTTCCCGAGGCCTCGGTGCCGGCCGTGGAGATCTGCTCGCTGACGTCGGCGGCGGGAATGAGCTTTTCGGCCAGGGACACCCGGTAATCCGGCACGAACACCACCTTGATCCAGGTGGAGGCCTTCTTGTCGCCATTGATGACCCGGGCCAGCGAACAGATGAGGTGGATGATTTCCTTGGCCTCGAAGTAGCCGGGCGCGGCCTTGCCGGCAAAGAGGTACACCCGGGGCACCGGCGGCGTGTAGCCGTCCTCGGTGATGCGCAGGTAGTCGTGGATGATGTGCATGACGTTGAGGAGCTGGCGCTTGTACTCGTGGATGCGCTTGGCCTGGACGTCGAAGATGGCGTCCGGGGACAGCACCACGCCCGAGCCCCTGGCGATGAAGCCGGCCAGCCGCTCCTTGTTGGCGCGTTTGACGGCCATGAACTTCTCCTGGAAGGCGGCGTCCCCGGCCATGGGCACGAGCTGTTCGAGCTGGTCCAGGTCGGTGATCCAGGACTCGCCGATGACCTCGTTGATGAGCCCGGCCAGCCGCTTGTTGGCCTTGTGCAGCCAACGGCGCGGCGTGATGCCGTTGGTCTTGTTGTTGAACTTGCCGGGCCACAGGGCGGCGTAGTCCGGGAACAGGACCGTTTTGACCAGCTCCGAGTGGAGCTTGGACACGCCGTTGACCGAGTGGGAACCGACCACGGCCAGATTGGCCATGCGCACCTGCTTGCCGCCCGATTCCTCGATGAGCGACAGCCGGCGCAGGGTGGCGTCGTCCGGCTTGGAGGTCAGGCGGACGGAATCGAGGAAGCGCTGGTTGATCTCGTAGATGATCTGCATGTGGCGGGGCAGCACCTTCTGCATGAGGTCCACGGGCCACATTTCCAGGGCTTCGGGCATGAGCGTGTGGTTGGTGAAGGCCAGGGTGCGGGTGGTGATGTTCCAGGCCCGGTCCCAGGGCACGCGGCGCTCGTCCACCAGGATGCGCATGAGTTCGGCCACGGCCAGGGAGGGGTGGGTGTCGTTGAGCTGGATGGCCGTGTATTCGGACAAGGCCTCGATATTGCGGTTCTGCTTGAGGAAGCGCCGGGTGATGTCGCGCAGGGAGCAGAACACCAGGAAATATTCCTGAATGAGGCGCAACTCGCGGCCAAAGGAAATGGATTCGCTGGGATAGAGAATCTTGGACACCAGCTCGGAATAGATCTTCTGGTGGACGGCCTTGATGTAGTCGCCCTGGTCGAAGATCTTCATGTCGAAGTTGTCGGTGGAGCGGGCGGCGAACAGGCGCAGATAATTGACCGTGTTGTCGCCATAGCCCACGATGGGGATGTCATAGGGCACGCCGAGCAGGTCCTGCCAGTCCACCCACAGGGGCAGGTAGCTGCCGTCGGGACCCTGGTGGGATTCGATGTGGCCGTAGATGGGCACGATGACGGATTCGTCGCGCCGTTCAAGCTGCAACGGCATACCTTCGGCCATCCAGTAGTCCGGACGCTCGACCTGCCGGTCGTTTTCGATGCTCTGCTTGAACAGGCCGTATTCGTAGTGGATGCCATAGCCGCAGCCGGGCATGTCCAGGGTGGCCAGGGAATCCAGGAAGCAGGCGGCCAGCCGCCCCAGCCCGCCGTTGCCCAGGGCCGGGTCGCGCTCGAACTCGCGAATCTCGTCCAGATCGAAGCCCCACTGCCGCACGAGCTCGCGACAGGCCGTCCCCAGGCGCATGTTGTCGAGATTGTTCCCCAGGCACCGGCCCAGCAGATATTCGATGGACAGATAATACATGCGCTTGGCCCGGCTTTCGCGGTAGCGTTTTCGGGTTTCGAGCATCTTGTCCACCAATCGGTCGCGCAGCGTCATGGCCAGGGACATGGCCACGTCGCGGTGATCCGCATCGGCGCAGGGTTTGCCGAGGGAGTGGGTAATATGATCACGAATGGAACAGGAGAGGGAATCGGCGTCCAGGCTTTGAAACGGACATTGCTCGACGGGCATGGGGACCTCCTGATGGATCGGGACAACGGGATGTTGCTCCCATACCAAATGCCACAAGCCATTGTCCAACAAACGGCATAAAGAAAGCGTGCCTCCGCGCCGATAGGTGGCGAAGAGGCACTGTTTTCCCAAGGAGGTCGTCATGGACACGACAAGCGGCGTCGGCAGCGGCGCCTTGACCTCGGCCCTGGACCAGCAAAAATTCGGCGCCCAGGTGGTCACGGAGACGCTGACCCGGCTCAACACCGATCAGGCGACCGGCCGGGTGGACCAGGATTTCGATTTCCAGACGAAAGTGCTGTCCGCGGCCAAAGGCATCGGCGGCAATCTCAACGTCAAAGTGTAAGGCAAAAGAAGAGAGAAGATGCCTCCGGCGGCCGGGAGGGGGTCACCCCCTCCCGGACCCTCCCGAAAGGGGAGGGCGGACGTCGGGTTGGCCGGGTGGTTCTGCGGTTGGCTTCGAACATTTGGCGGCGCATTTG
>JAFABC010000301.1 GCA_023426275.1 Pseudomonadota bacterium
GCGTCGCTTCGCGCCGCCAAAGACACGTCGAGGGGGGAGCCGGAGGCTCCGGCGAAAGGAGATGGGTATGCGGGCAGTACTGGCCAGGGGCGGCTTGCCGCCCGAGGCTTCGGGAGCGTTTTTTCTGGCCGAGGTGCCGCAGCCGGTCCCCGGACCGGACGACATGCTGGTGGCGGTGCGGGCCGTTTCCGTCAATCCCGTGGACACCAAGGTGCATGCCCGCATGGCCGTGGGCGAGGATAAGATTCTCGGCTATGACGCCGTGGGCCGGGTCGAGGCCGTGGGCCGGGCCGTGGCCGGCTTCGCTCCGGGGGACCGGGTGTTCTACGCCGGCGACATGACCCGCCCGGGCAGCGACGCCGAGTTCCAGCTCGTGGACGCGCGACTCGTGGCCAAGGCCCCGGCCAGCCTCAACGATGCGGCCGCCGCGGCCATGCCCCTGACCAGCCTCACGGCCTACGAGGCGCTTTTCGACCGGCTGGAGCTGCGTCCCGAGGCCGGCGCCAATGCCGGGCGCACCGTGCTGGTGCTCGGCGGCGCCGGGGGCGTGGGCTCCGTGGCCATCCAGCTGGCCAAATGGGCCGGGGCATATGTGGTGGCCACGGCCTCGCGGCCGCAGTCCGCGGCCTGGTGTCGCCGGCTTGGCGCGGACGTCATCCTCGACCATCGCGGCGACATGCCGGCCCAGCTGGCCGCCGCCGGCCATGCCACGGTGGATCTGATTTTTTGCACCACCCACATGGAAGCCCACTGGCAGGCCATGGCCGCCATGCTCACGCCGCAGGGCGCGGTCTGCCTCATCGACGACCCGTCCGGGCCCCTGGACATCACGGTATTTAAGAGCAAGTCCGCCAGCATCCGCTGGGAATTCATGTTCGCCCGGTCGCTGTACCAGACCCCGGACATGGCCGGGCAGGGAGGCATCCTGGCCCGCATGGCCGGCTTTCTCGACAGAGGTGTCGTACGCCCGACCCTGGCCGTCACCCGAAACGGCCTTGATCCGGCCGTGTTCGCCGCGGCCCATGCGGAGCAGCTTGCCGGGAGCATGGTGGGCAAGCAGGTCGTCGTGTTCTGACGGGGATGCCCCGGGCGCGTCGGTCCGCCGCCCGGGGCGCAAGCGACTGTTTTGTGTGTGGTGCCGCCGCGTGTTCAACCAACCGTTTAGGTTCAGGATAGGGTGCATGGTGCGTGGCCTCGGGCAAAAGGCCGGCTTTTTGTTGGGCGCGTTCGCCGCGGCAAGTCTGCTCGTCCTGCCGCTGACGGGCCTGTTATGGCGCACCGAATCGCGGCGCTTTGAAGAACACCGCCGGGCGGAGGTCCTGTCCCAGCTCGCGGACGCCCGCATGGCCCTGCAAGCGGCCCTGGCCGTTCGCCTGGGTTTTTTGCACGCCCTGGCTTCCTATGCCGCCAGCACCCCGGACGTCACGGACGAGCAGTTCGGCATTTTCGCCGCCGGTCTGACGCGGGGGGCCTCCGGCGTCCGCTCCCTGCAACTGGCCCGCCACGGCGTGGTCAGCCACGTCTACCCCAGGGCGGGCAATGCCGGCATCCTGGGCCTGGATTTGCGGCGCGACCTGCCCGAGGGGCAGCGGCAGGCCCTGCGGCGCGTTTTGAAAACCGGCCAGCCGGACCTCATCGGTCCACTCGACCTGTTGCAGGGCGGCCGGGGATTTCTCGCCCGCCTCCCCGTCCATCCGGCCGGCGAGCCACGGGTGCCGGGCACGTTGTGGGGGCTGGCCACCCTTGTGCTCGATGCGGACGCGTTTTTTCAGGACGTCAACCTGACCCAGCACGGCGAGATCCAGGTGGCCATCCGCAAGGCGGGGAGACCGGAGCGGTCCGGCGGGGGCATGGTCTTCGGCGACGCGGCCCTTTTCGACGCCCATCCGGTTACCGCCTCCCTGGCCGTGCCCGGCGGCGTCTGGGTGTTGGCGGCCACGCCGGCCAAGGGCTGGACCGGCGCGCCCGCGCCCGTGGGCCTCATCATCGCTTCGGGCGGCACCTGGCTGGCCCTGGTCCTGGCTTTTTTCGGATTCTTGTCCTGGCCGGCCCGCCTGTCCACGGCCGTGGCCCGGGCCACGGCCGCCCTGGACGCCGCCAACGCCGACCTCGAACGCACCGTGGCCGCGCGCACCACCGCCCTCACCGAGGCCAACGCCGCCCTGCGCCGGGAGGAAACCCGCTACCTGGCCTTCATCGACGCCACCAGCGATCTGGCTTTTCTCAAGGACGCCGGCTTTCGCTATCTGGTGGTCAATGTCGGGCTGGCCGCTTTTTTCGGGAAGACACCGCAGGAAGTCGTCGGGCGGACCGATTTCGAGCTCATGCCGGCGGTCCTGGCCGCGCGCTGGCATGAATCCGACGTGGCCACGCGCGATGGCGGACAGGTCACGACCTTTCTGGAAACGCTGGACGACCGGACGTTCGAAGTGCGGAAGTTCCCGGTGCCCCTGGGCGAGACCGGCCTGGGCGTCGGCGGCTCCATGCGGGACATCTCGGAGCGGCTGGCCGCCGAACAGGCCCTGCGCCAGAGCGAGGAGGCCCTGCGCGACCTCCACGACCACGCCCCGGTCGGCATCTTCACCTCCACGCCCGCCGGCCGCTACACCAAGGCCAACGACTATCTGGCCCGCATGTACGGCTACCCGAACGCCGCCGCGATGTATTCCCTGGTCGGCGACATCCAGGGCCAGATGTATTTCGATCCCGACGAGCGCGACGGAATGCTCGACCTGCTGCGCTCGCGCGATCATCTCGTCAATTACGAGACCAGACGCCTGACGCGCTCGGGCGCGGTCATCTGGGTGTCGCTCAATATCCGGGCCGTGCGCGACGAAGCCGGCGGGATCGTCCGGCTGGAAGGGTTTTGCACGGACATCACCAGACGCAAGGAAACCGAGGCGATGCTGGCCCGGCAGGAGCGGGAGTTGCGGGTTATTTTCGACAACTCGCCGCTCGGGTTGGTCTTTTTTGACGAGAAGGGCGTGGTGGTCAACTGCAACAAGCGGTTGTCGCAGCTCCTTGGACTCGCCTCCGACCGGATCGTCGGCCACGACGCGGCCGACTGTCTGCCGGCGTTCGCCCGGCCGGCCCTGCTGCGGGCCCGGGGCGGCACGCCGGCCCTGGCCGAGGGCGGGGCCGAGGCGACGGAAAACGGCGGGAGCCTGTACGCCCGGATCATGTTCAATCCGGTCGAGACGGGCCGCTCCCCCTCGTCGGTCATCGCCACTGTCGAGGATACCGGGCCCCTGCGGGAGCGCGACGCCTCGTTGCGTCTGCTGTGGGCCGCCGTGGAGCAGTCGCCCGCCTCCATCGTCATCACCGACCGCGACGGCGACATCGAATACGTCAATCCCCACTTCTCCATCCTGACGGGCTACACCTCAGCGGAGGCGCTCGGCAGCAATCCCAGGATTTTGAAAAGCGACGCGCATCCCGCGACGTTTTACGCCGATATGTGGGAGACGCTCGCGGCCGGGCGCATCTGGCGCGGCGAACTGTGCAACCGCAAGAAAAACGGTGAGATCTACTGGGAAAATTCCTCCATTTCCCCGGTGCGCGACGATTCCGGGGCCATCACCCACTACGTGGCCGTCAAGGAGGACATCACCGCCCAGAAGGAGCGCGAACAGCGTTTGCGCCAGCTCATGCACGAGTTCGAGGCCATCTTCAACGCGTCCGCGGTCGGCATCGTCCATCTCGGGGCGGACGAGCGGGTGGTGCGGGCCAACCGCCGGTTCGGCGAACTGCTTGGCGTCGATCCCGAGGTCCTGGCCGGTCGTCCGCTCGACGAGGTCCATGGCCGGGTCGGCCGGTTGGAAACCCTGCGCCGGCAACTGCTCGACAAGGTGGCCGCCGGCCAGGAGGCCCAGGCCGAGGAGCGGCTGTACACCGTGGCCGACCAGGCCTTCTGGTGCTCCATCCACGGCCGGCGCGTCGATCCGGTCAATGCGGCCGCCGGGTCCATCTGGATTTTCGACGACATCTCGGCGCGCAAGGAATTGGAAAAAGTGCGCGAGGACGTGGAGCGGATCATGCGGCACGACCTCAAGGCGCCGCTCAATAGCATCGTCAACCTGCCCGAGATCATCGGGGCCATCGGCCCGGTCAACGACGAACAGCGGGAAATGCTCGACGAGATCGAACGGGCCGGCCATGTCATGCTGGAGCAGATCGAACTGTCCCTGGACCTCTACAAGATGGAGACCGGCGTCTACGTGCCGTCCCTGCAACGCATCGACCTGGGCCATATCGTGTCCGGGGTGGCCGACATGCTGGCCGGGACCGCCCGGGCGCGCGGCGTGACCCTGGACGTGGCCGTTGCCGGGTCGGTCTTCGCCATGGGCAATGCCCTGCTGTGCCAGAGCGTCACGGCCAATCTGCTGAAAAACGCCATCGAGGCCGAATCCTCCGGCAGCGTGGTCACGGTGCGCGTAACCGGCGAGGACGACCGGGGCGTGCTCTCCATCGCCAACCCCACGCCCGTGCCCGCCGATATCGTGCCGGTCTTTTTCGAGAAGTACACCACCAGCGGCAAGGCCGGCGGCAACGGGCTCGGGACCTATTCGGCGCGGCTGATGATCCTGAGCCAGCACGGCGACATCCGTCTGGATACCAGCCCGGAAGCCGGCACCACCGTGCGCGTGTCCCTGCCGACCGTGCCCACGGCCTAGAAGAAGGGGAAGATGCCTCCGGCGGCCGGGAGGGGGGCACCCCCTCCCGGACC
>JAFABC010000318.1 GCA_023426275.1 Pseudomonadota bacterium
GAACAAACGCGCCGACAAACGTTCGAAGCCCCGCCGCCACCAGACGCCGGGCCACCCGACCAACCCAACGCCCGTCCGCCCCTTTCGGGAGGGTCCGGGAGGGGGTGACCCCCTCCCGGCCGCCGGAGGCATCTTTTCAGACTTCCCCTGCGTCGCGTTCCAGGCTTTGCGGCAGGCGGGACACGAAATCGCGGATGGCGTCGCGCACCGTGCGGTAGGCGTCAAGGGCCTGCTCCCCGGTGGCCGCGTTGGCGGCCAGGGCCGGCGGATCGTCGAAGGGAACATGGACCTTGCGCACGGGTCCCGGGAAAAACGGGCAGGTGTCGTGGGCCGCGCCGCACAGGGTGACAATGATGTCGAAGGCGACATCGGGCAGGTCCTCCACGAGCTTGGACGTCTGCCCGGAAATATCCACCCCGGCCTCGGCCATGACGGCCACGGCCCGGGGATCGAGACCATGACGCTGCACGCCGGCCGAATAGGCCGTAAAGGTGTCCCCTTGCAGCTGCCGCGTAAAGCCCTCGGCCATCTGGCTGCGGCAGGCATTGCCCGTACACAGAAAAAGGATGTTTTGTTTCGCGCTCACGCCTTGCCTCCGTCTTCCCAGACATCGCCGGGCCGCCGGCCTTTTCCCGTCCTGATCTCCGCGGCCAGGGCGACCATGCGTTCCTTGATCCGGTCGCGGATCGCGCGCACCTGATCCAGCTTTTCCGCCTCGCTGCCGGTGACGGTGGCCGGATCGGCAAAGGGCAGGTGCAACCGGTGGGTCACCCCGGGAAAGACGGGGCACTGCTCTTCAAGGGATTCCTCGCACACCGTGACCACGTAATCGAACAGCCGCCCATCCTTATAGAGGTCGAAGACCTTCCGGGTCGTCTTGCCGGTCAGGTCGATGCCCTCTTCGGCCATGACCGTCACGACGAGCGGATTGATGGCGGTGGGGGCGAGTCCCGCGCTGGTCACCTCGGCCGCATCGCCGCACAGGCGCTGCAGGAACGCCTCGGCCATCTGACTTCTGGCGCTGTTGTGCACACAGACAAAAAGCACCCGCATCATGTGCGTCCTCCTGGCGGCTTTGCCGCAGTCTGCTCCTGTACGCCATCGCCGTGTCGATCCCGTGACGACATCCTATATAAGGAAAGGGCCGCGCCGTCGCCCGGGGAGGGATGACAACGCGGCCCCGCCGCACGACGCCGCCCGGTCCGGCCGGGCGCGACGTTATTTCTCGAGTTCCTTTTTGGCCGCGTCATAGGCGTTGGACAGTTTGTCCATGGCCTTTTCGAACGAGCTGTCGATGTCCTTGGCGGCGTCCTGGCCGGCGGTCTTGAGCTTTTCGAGCTTGGCCGCGGCGTCGGCGCGCTGGGCCTTGAGGTCGTCGATGGACTTCTGGGCCTGGGACCGGGCCTGGTCGCCCAGGGTGGCCGCCTTGGCCTGGAGCGCCTCGATCTCCTTATCCATGGCCGCGAGCTTGGCAGTGGCGTCCTGGCGCAACTTGTCGAGCTGATCCTTGGTGTAGGTGGCGGTGGTTTTGGCCGCTTCCTTCACATCCTGTTTCACCTCCTGGCTGGTGGGCGCTTTGGACGAGGTTTCTTCCTTCTTCTCTTCGGACTTGCCACAGCCGGCAACGAGCATGGCGATCAGGACAACAGGAACAGTCAACAGTAGAAACGTTTTTTTCATGGCATCCTCCTTGGGGTTTTTCGTATCCGATCCGGATACTGCGAAGCGCTTTCCTAGCACAGATTTCACGTTGCGCAAACCCTGGACGGCCAAACCGGAACCTCTTCGCCTGCCCGGGGCGCCATGTGTCCCGGGCAGGCCGTAAGGACGGTCCGAGCGGTGAAAAATGGCTGTTTTCGAAGGCAACGTGTCTTTTTGTCACAGCTTTTTCCCATGGGACAAATTTCACAAATCCCCGGAATACAAAAAAAATCCATCCGATTTTCCCGAACCGGGTGACCATCGGTCACCACCGGCCGGCCATGTGACCTTTTTACCCAATCTCGGGGAACACGTGGGACAAGTTGTCCATAATGCCTCAGCCCCCGTAAATGGCCGTTTTTTACCCATCACCCACCCGGGTGTAGCCGTTTGGGACACACGTTTCCGGGGCGGGCAGGCCAGACTTCCCCTGGTCGAAATCCAGGCTTGAAGCTAACATGTTGATTTTTAAGGACTCGAATTTTGGCCCGGGAATTGCTTTCTAGGAGGAGCGTTTACCCAAAAGCCGCAAGGAAATCAGGTTTGGGGTTCGTTCGCAAAACCATAACCTTAACCCAAGTGAGGTTGGCACCATGGCAGTTCGCGAGCAAGTTTACGGTTTCTTCATTCCCAGCGTGACCCTCATCGGCATCGGCGCCGCCAAGCAGATCCCTGAAAAGATCAAGGCCCTGGGCGGTTCCAAACCGTTGATCGTCACCGACAAGGGCGTGGTCAAAGTCGGCATCTGCAAACAGATCACCGATCTGCTCGACGCCGCCGGCATGAAGTACCATGTCTATGATGAGACCATCCCCAACCCCACCGACAAGAACGTCCACGACGGCGTCGAAGTCTACAAGAAAGAGGGTTGCGACAGCCTCATCACCCTGGGTGGCGGTTCCTCCCATGACTGCGGCAAGGGCATCGGCCTGGTCATCTCCAATGGCGGCAAGATCCACGACTACGAAGGCGTGGACAAGTCCTCCAAGCCCTTCATGCCGTACCTGGCCGTCAACACCACGGCCGGCACCGCTTCCGAAATGACCCGTTTCTGCATCATCACCGACCTGTCCCGCCACGTGAAGATGGCCATCGTGGACTGGCGCGTGACCCCGCACATCGCCATTGACGACCCGGTCCTGATGGTCGGCATGCCCCCGGCGCTGACCGCCGCCACCGGCATGGACGCCCTGACCCACGCCGTCGAGGCCTTCGTGTCCACCATCGCCAACCCGATGACCGACGCCTGCGCCGTCGAGGCCATCAAGCTGATCTTCAAGTACCTCCGCAAGGCCGTGGCCAACGGTCAGGACATGGAAGCCCGTGAAGCCATGTGCTTCGCCGAGTACCTGGCCGGCATGGCGTTCAACAACGCCTCCCTCGGTCACGTCCACGCCATGGCTCACCAGCTGGGCGGCTTCTATGACCTGCCGCACGGCGAGTGCAACGCCATCCTGCTGCCGCACGTCGAGAGCTTCAACCTGATCGCCAAGGTCGAGAAGTTCGCCGAAATGGCCGAAATGATGGGTGAAAACATCTCCGGCATGGCTCCTCGCGACGCCGCCGAGCTGGCCCTGAAGGCCATCCGTCAGCTGTCCGCCGATGTCGGTATCCCGGCCGGCCTGGTTGAGCTTGGCAAGAAGTACGGCAAGGAAGTCAAGGCTTCCGACATCCCGACCATGACCGGCAACGCCCAGAAGGACGCCTGCGGTCTGACCAACCCGCGCTGCCCGACCGACAAAGACGTGGCCGCCATCTACACGGCCGCGCTGTAATCCTCCGGGACCAACGCGTCAGGGGGGGCCGCAAGGCCCCCCTTGTGCACAAGGGGGCTGTGCCCCCAACCGCCGCCCGTCATCGGGGGCGTTGGCAGACGCCCCCGGCGACGGTGTTTACTTTTTTTCGCGTCAGCTCCAGCGCTGCCGCGAGTGTCGAAACAGACGAAATTTACGGCCATTCGGGTCCGGAAAGAGACCCGGAATACTTCCAAACTTTGTCAGTTTTTTTACAACTTTGTTCTTCGATGATACAAGCAGGCCATGCCTTCCCTTGCTGATAAAATTGATAATTCTTTGAAATCAAAAGATTTTTTCCTCCAGACGCGACGCCGGGTCCGGGGTGGCAATGCAGTGACCGCCATGCTATCCATCCCGGACTGCGGCCGTCGTGTCTTCCTGCTACGGGGCGTCAGGGCGAACCGCTTCAAATAAATGCGTTTTTTTCACGTCAACCGGATAGGATCGTATGCAGACCATCAATCTCACCCGCGACTATGACGGCGATTTCGTTCATAGGGTGGAGGAAGAGTCCGGGCAACAGGTCCGCCTGTGCTACCAGTGCGGGAATTGCACGGCCGGCTGTCCGTACACCTTCGCCTACGACATCCCCGTCAGCCAGATCATGCGCCTGGTTCAGGCAGGGCAGAAAAAAACCGTATTGTCGTGCAAATCCCTCTGGCTTTGCGCCACATGCGAGTCCTGCACGACCCGCTGCCCCAACAACATCGACGTAGCCCGCGTCATGGACGTATTGCGCCACATGGCCCGTCGCGAAGGCCACGCCAGCGTACCGCAGGTCAAGACGTTCTGGGACAGCTTCCTGGATTCGGTCAAAGCCCATGGCCGCGTCTTCGAGCTGGGGTTGACCATCAACTACGTGATGCGCACCGGTCGCTTCTGGACGGACGTTGACCTCGGGCCCAAGATCCTGCCCAAGGGCAAACTCGCCATGAAGCCCCACGAGATCGCGGGCAAGGAGCACGTCGCCCGGATCTTCGAGCGATTCGAGAGGGAGAACTCATGAGCGAAGCCATTGCCTACTACCCGGGCTGCTCGGGCCTCGGCACTTCCAAGGAATACGACGCCTCGACCCGCGCCGTGTGCCGGGCCGTGGGGCTGTCCCTGGTGGACATCCCCGATTGGAGCTGCTGCGGTTCGACCCCGGCCCACACCAAGGATCACACCCTCTCCGCCGCCCTGTCGGCCAGGAACCTCCAGCTCGTCTCCGCCATGGGGCTCAATACGGCCACCACGCCCTGCCCGAGCTGCCTGACCAACCTGCGCACCGCCCAGCACCGCATGTACGAGGAAGGCATGGCCGAAAAGGTCAACAAGCTCCTCGACGATCCCTACACCGGCGGTGTGGAAACCATCTCCGTCCTCCAGGCCCTTATTGAGAACGTCGGCCTCGACGCCCTCAAGGCCGCCGTGCGCACCCCGCTGACCGGCCTCAAGGTGGCCTGCTACTACGGCTGCATCATGACCCGGCCGCCCGAGCTGATGGACTTCGACGACTGCGAGAACCCCATGTCCATGGACAACATCCTGACGGCCATGGGCGCCACGGTCGTGCCGTTCCCGCTCAAGGTCGAGTGCTGCGGCGCCTCCTACGGCATCCCGCGGCAGGACATCGTGGCCAGGCTCACGGGCAAGCTCCTCGAATCGGCCCGCTCCATCGGAGCGGACATGGTCGCCGTAGCCTGCCCGCTGTGCCAGATGAACCTCGATCTGCGCCAGGGGCAGGTCAACCGGGCGCTCGGAACCAACTTCCGCATCCCCGTGCCCTACTACACCCAGCTGATGGGCGTGGCCCTGAATGTGGCGGACGAGGAACTTGGTTTCGGCCAGCTGTGCATCGACCCGAGGCCCGTTTTGAACAAGGCCCTGGCGGGCGCGGAATCACAGGCGAAGGGAGCGTAGGCCATGCGAATCGGCGTTTTCATCTGCCACTGCGGCAGCAACATCGAAGGCACGGTGGACACCGCGACCGTGGCCAAGACCTCTCTGGAATTTCCCGAGGTCGTCTACGCCACGGACACCATGTACGCCTGCTCGGAACCCGGCCAGGAAGGCATCATCCAGGCCATCAAAGAGAAAAACCTCACCGGCGTGGTCGTGGCCTCCTGCACGCCGCGCATGCACGAGCCGACTTTCCGCCGGGCCGTGGAACGCGCCGGGCTCAACCGCTATCTCTTCGAGATGGCCAACATCCGCGAGCACGTGTCCTGGATCGGCAAGGACCGCGAGGCCAACACCAACAAGGCCGTGGACCTCGTGCGCATCGCCGTGGAAAAGCTGCGCCGCGACGCGCCGCTGGCCCCGAGCAAGTTCTCCATCAACAAGCGCGTGATGATCGTCGGCGGCGGCGTGGCCGGCATCCAGGCGGCCCTCGACTGCGCCGACGGCGGCCTCCAGGTCGTGCTCGTGGAGCGCGAATCCTCCATCGGCGGCAAGATGGCCAAGCTCGACAAGACCTTCCCCACGGTCGACTGCTCGAGCTGCATCCTCGGTCCCAAGATGGTGGACGTGTCCCAGCACCCCAACATCACCCTGCACGCCTACTCCGAAGTCGATTCCATCGGCGGCTACGTGGGCAACTTCCAGGTGCAGGTCAAAAAGAAGGCCACCTACGTCGACTGGACCCTGTGCACCGGCTGCGGGGCCTGCACGGAAAAATGCCCGAGCAAGAAGAACCCCGACCGGTTCAACGAAAACATCGGGCCCACCACCTCCATCAACATCCCGTTCCCCCAGGCCATTCCGAAAAAAGCGGTCATCGACCCGACCACCTGCCGCCAGTTCGTCAAGGGCAAGTGCGGCGTGTGCGCCAAGGTCTGTCCGACCGGGGCCATCAAGTACGACATGACCGACGAGATCGTGACCGAGGACGTAGGCGCCATCGTGGCCGCCACGGGCTACGACCTCTTCGACATCTCCAAGGTGACCGAGTACGGCGGCGGGCGCTATCCCGACGTCATCACCGGCCTGCAGTACGAACGCCTGCTGTCGGCTTCCGGTCCGACCGGCGGCCACATCAAGCGGCCCTCCGACGGCAAGGAGCCCAAGAACATCGTCTTCATCCAGTGCGTGGGCTCGCGCGACAAGTCGCTCGACCGGCCGTACTGCTCGGGCTTTTGCTGCATGTACACGGCCAAGCAGGCCATCCTGACCAAGGACCACATTCCCGACTCCCAGTCCTATGTGTTCTACATGGACATCCGTTCGCCCGGCAAAATGTACGACGAGTTCACCCGTCGGGCCATGGAGGAGTACGGCGCCCGCTACATCCGCGGCCGCGTGGCCATGGTCTACCCCAAGGACGGCAAGATGATCGTGCGCGGGGCCGACACCCTGGCCGGCACGCAGGTGGAGGTCGAGGCCGATCTGGTGGTGCTCGCCGCCGGCGCCGAAGCCGCCAAGGGCGCGCCCCAGCTGGCCGAGAAGCTGCGCATCTCCTACGACAAGTACGGCTTCTTCATGGAAAGCCATCCCAAGCTCAAGCCCGTGGAGACCAACACCGCCGGCGTGTTCCTGGCCGGCTCCTGCCAGGGTCCCAAGGACATTCCCCAGTCCGTGGGCCAGGGCAGCGCGGCCGCGGCCAAGGTGCTGGCGCTGTTCTCCAAGGACCAGCTTGAAAGCGACCCGCAGATCTCGCGCGTGGACATCAAACGTTGCGTCGGCTGCGGCAAGTGCATCATGACCTGCCCCTTCAAGGCCATCAAGGAAGTCGAATTCCGGGGCCAGAAGAAGGCCGAGGTCATCGAGACCGTCTGCCAGGGCTGCGGCCTTTGCACCTCGACGTGTCCCCAGGGTGCCATTCAGCTGTCGCACTTCACGGACAACCAAATCCTCGCGGAGGTCAACGCGTTATGCCAGTCCTGAGCGGCAAGGAACTTCGAATCGTCGGATTTCTGTGCAACTGGTGCTCCTACGGCGGCGCGGACACGGCGGGCGTGGGCCGGTTCAACCAGCCCACCGACCTGCGGATCATCCGCGTGCCCTGCTCGGGACGCATCGACCCGCTGTTTATCGCCAAGACCCTGATCAGCGGCGCTGATGGCGTGCTTGTCTCCGGTTGCCATCCCCGCGACTGCCACTACGCCGAGGGCAACTTCTACGCCCGCCGGCGCCTGGAAGTGCTCAAGCGCTTCCTGCCCATCCTCGGCATCGACCCGGGCCGGTTCGACTACACCTGGGTTTCGGCCTCGGAGGGCCAGCGCTGGCAGAAGGTGGTGACGGTTTTCACTGAACAGATTCACGCCCTGGGACCCGCGCCGCGCTACGACGCCGTGGCTCCCGAAATGCTGGCCAAGGCGGCCGGGGCGCTCGGCCAAGGAGGCAACCGTGTCGCGGCTTGAGGATCTCAAAGCGCGCATCAAGGAGGCCCTGCCCGGCCTTGAATGCGTCATCGGGTGGCAAAAAGGCTACGATCCCCTCCACAACACGCCGCTTTTCATGCGTACCGAAGCGGACGTGGACAAGCTCGAATGGGGTCCGCTCAACGTCCACAACCCGGCCGTGTACCTGCCGCTGTTTCGCGGCAAGAAGATCGGCATCGTGGTCAAGGGCTGCGACTCCCGCTCGGTCGTGGAGCTGCTTCAGGAAAACCTCATCGACCGCGACGATGTGGTCATCTTCGGGATGCCCTGCGAGGGCGTCATCGACCTGTCCAAGGTCAAGGCCAAGCTGACCGAAGCCGGTGTGAAGGCCGGCACGGCCTCGGACGTCGCCACCGACGGCAAGACGCTCTCCGTCACCGCCGGCGGCCAGACCGTGGCCATGCCGCTGCTCGAGATGCGCGCCGACAAGTGCGGCCGCTGCCAGTTCCCCAACGCGGTCCTGGCCGACACCTACGTGGGCGAGCCCATCTCCCCGGCCGCGCCGCCCGCCAATGAGGACCCCGATCTGGCCGCCCTCGACGCCATGACCGTGCCCGAGCGCATGGCCTTCTGGCGCTACCACATGGACCGTTGCATCCGCTGCTACGCCTGCCGCAACGCCTGTCCGATGTGCGTGTGCCGCGACCACTGCATCGCCCAGAGCCGTGAACCCCACTGGTTGACCCAGGAGGACACGACGACCGAAAAGCTCATGTTCCAGGTCGTGCACGCCATGCACCTGGCCGGACGTTGCACCGAGTGCGGCGAGTGCCAGCGGGCCTGTCCCATGGACATCCCCATCCTGGCGCTGAAAAAGCACCTCAACCGCACCATCCATGAGCTGTTCGATTACCAGGCCGGCGTCGATCCGCAAGCGATTCCGCCGCTGTTGCAGTTCAAGGTCGAGGAAGTCAACATCAAGGAGCGTAGCTGGTAATGGCCGCTGTCAAATATATCGCGAGCGACAAGCTCCCCGATTGGCTCAAGTCCCTGGCCGAGAAAAGCCGGGTGCTGGTCCCTGTCGAGGAAGGCGGCGGCGTGGTGTTCCGGCCCTACGGCCCGGACAGCCGTCCTGTCTTCGGCACCGACGCCACGGCCCCGCCCAAGGCTTCCATCTTCCCGGCCTGCCAGGAACTGTTTCACTACGAGAAGGGCAAGGACGCCGAGGACCCGGGCAAGAGCACGTTGCAGATCATTCCCGACACCTCGGCCGAGCCCACGGTCGTCTTCGGGTCCAAGCCGTGCGGCGCACGGGGATTTCTCATCTTCGACCGCGTCTACATGGGCAAGAAGTTCCCCGATCCCTATTACATCAATGCCCGTGAAGCCACGGTGTTCGTGACCATGGCCTGCGCCCCCTCGGGCGTGGAGAACACCTGCTTTTGCCACTGGGTGGGCTCCGGCCCGGCCGACGGCGCGGGTTCCGACGTGCTGCTGACCCCGGTCGCGGGCGGCTACACGGTCGAAGCGGTCAGCCCCAAGGGCGAACCGCTGCTCGACAATCCCGTGCTGACCGACGGCGCGGCCAAGGCGTCCGAGGCCGAAGCGGTCAAGACCGCGGCCCGCGAAGCCCTGGGCGAGGCGCCCGACATCAGCAACTCTCCGGCGGCGCTGCTCGACGCCTTCGACGACATGGACTTCTGGCGCGACCAGTCGGACAAGTGCATCAGCTGCGGGGCCTGCACCTTCCTGTGCCCGACCTGCTACTGCTTCACCATCACCGACGAGCCCACGGGCCAGAACGGCCGGCGGATGCGTTCCTGGGACGCCTGCATGCACTTCCAGTTCACCCTGGAGGCCTCGGGCCACAACCCCCGGCCGACCAAGGCCCATCGCCTCAAAAACCGCGTGGGGCATAAATTCAGCTATTACCCGACCCTGCACGACGGGCTCATCGCCTGTTGCGGTTGCGGCCGGTGCGTGAAAAGCTGTCCGGTCTCCGTGGATATCCGCGAGATCGTGCAAAACGCCGTGGCCAGGGCCAAGGGCTAGGGGGTATTAAGCATGACTGATCCGAAAAATCCCTATCTGCCGGAAGTGGCCACTGTCCTGGAGACCGTCCAGGAGACCCACAACATCAAGACCTTCCGGGTGCGTTTCGACGACGAAGAGAAAATGGCCGCGTTCAAGTTCGAGCCCGGCCAGGTGGGCCAGCTGTCCCTGCCCGGCGTCGGCGAATCCACCTTCGTCATCAATTCGCCCCCGACCCGCATGGATTACCTCCAGTTCTCGGTCATGCGGGCCGGCGAGGTGACCACCCGCCTGCACGGCTTGGCGGCCGGCGACAAGGTGGGCGTGCGCGCCCCGCTTGGCAACTGCTTCCCCTACGAGGCCATGAAGGGCAAAAACATCGTGTTCGTCGGCGGCGGCATCGGCATGGCCCCCCTGCGCACGCTGTTCCTCTACATGCTCGACAACCGGGCCGACTACGGCGACATCACGCTGCTCTACGGCGCGCGCTCGCCGGCGGACATGGCCTTTTCCGCCGAGCTGCCCGAATGGACGAGCCGTGACGACGTCAACACCACCCTGACCATCGACCGCGAGGCCGAGGGCTGGGAGCACAAGGTGGGCCTGATCCCCAACGTGCTGCTGGAAATCGGGCCCAAGCCCGAGAACACCGTGGCCGTGACCTGCGGCCCGCCGATCATGATCAAGTTCACCCTGGAGGCCCTCAAAAAGCTCGGCTTCGAGGACGACCAGATCGTGACCACCTTGGAAAAACGCATGAAATGCGGCATCGGTATCTGTGGCCGGTGCAACATTGGCTCAAGCTACGTGTGCGTGGATGGTCCGGTGTACACCTACGCCCAGCTCAAGGCCCTGCCCAACGAGCTGTAAACCAGAGGGCCGGGGAGCCCAGCTCCCCCCCGACGGCCGGAAGGGAGGCAATCCCTCCCGGCCGCCGGAGGCTCTTTAGAAAGGGAGACCACAATGGCACGCTTTTTCAGTGGCAGCGACATCATCGGCACCGCCATCGAGATCGAACGCCGGGGCCGTAACGTCTATTCCAAGGCGGCGGCCGCCGCGACGAACCCGGACGTCAAACGCTTCCTGGAATTCTTCGCCGGCGAGGAAGCCCGGCACCAGGCCATCTTCGAATCCATGGCCGGCCGTGTCGGCAAGGCCGAGATTCCGGCCGGCAGCAACGAAGAGGAATACATGGACTACGTCCAGGCCCTGCTCGACTCCCACGCCCTTTTTTGCGGCGGGGCGCCGGAAAAGGACCTGGCCGACGCTTCCGACGCCATCGCGGCCATCGAACTGGCCAGCCGGTTCGAAAAGGACACCATCCTCTACTTCCGGGAGATGATGGACCTGCTGCCGCCCGACGAGTCCGGCATCGTGAAGCAATGCCTGGACGAGGAACGCGGTCACCTGCGCCAGTTGCGCGCGATGCTGACCAAGCTCCGTCATCAGGACTAATGCGCTGACACCGGCGGGCCGGCATCCCCGGACGGCGGCCCGCCGTTTATTTCCATCGCCCCGACCGCCCTGGCGCGGAACCGGGAAACGGCACGAGGCAGGGGAGGACACATGTACAACGACGATATCGCCTTCGACGCCATGCCCCTGGCCAACCCCTTCGACAACGAGGTCCGGCCCGGTCCGGCCGACGCCCTGGAGCAGGAATTCGCCAACCGCCTGATCGGCCTCGTCCTGGCTTCGGATCTCTTTGCCGCCCGCAATCCCGGCCCCAGACACTGGGTCGACGACGTCGAACTGGCCACCTACTGGCCCAACGCGACCATCCGGTTTTGCGGCGAGCGCCTGGACCAGGACGATCTGGACGCTTTTCTGGGCTGCGTGCTGCTGGCTTTTCGTGATTCCGGCCGCAAGGGCGCGGCCCGGTTCACGTTGCGGGAGCTGACCCGGCTGATCCGGCCCAAGGGCCGCCGGTTCGACGCCAAGCGCCTGGAACACGCCCTGTGGCGGCTGGCCAGCGCCCGGGTGGAAATCGAGGAGTCTGCCGGCTGCGTGCGCATGCAGGCCCGGCTGCTCAACACGCTTTTGTGCGACCGCAACGCCGGCATCTGCGCCCTGGACATCAGCCCCCGCATCATGGAAGGCTTCCGCGCCGCCCCGGTCATCGAACGGCTGCTGGCCGTGCGCGCCTCCCTGGGCTCGGCCGCCTTTCCCCGCTGGCTGGCGGGACTGCTGTCCCAGGGTCCGGCCTGTCTGTGTCTGGAGCTTGCCGCCCTGCGGCGTCTTTCGGGGCTGACCCGACAACCCATGCCGGCCTTTCGCGTCCGGGCCATCACCGCCCTCCAGGACTTCCTGGATCTCGGCTACCTCGACGCCATCGAACCGGCCGGGCCGGACAGACTCGTGACCAGACGCCCCGTGGCTCGCGGCGAGGAACCGGCCTGTCTGTTGTTGTCCTGAACCGTACGTTCCCCATGGATGGCATCATGTCCTCCCAGGCGAACAAGGATTCCGGCTCGGATGGCGTAAGCGGCTCCCGTGGCGGCGCGTGCCTCATCCCGCGGACGTTGCGCACCATGCCCTTGCGCCGGCTGCCCCTGGACGTGGCCCGCGAGGGGCGCGAATCCTTCATGATGCCCTCCCGGCTGCGGGCCTGCCCCTATCCGCCGGCCATGTTCGACATGCCGCCCGAGGTGCCGCCCCATCCGACGACCCTTGAGGACCTCATCGGCATCGAGCACAGCAAGCTGGGCTTTTACCAGGAGCTGCGCCAGAAGGTGGCCGAACTGCGGGAGGCCCACGAGGAATCCGAGCTGCGCCGGCAGGAGATCGCCGCCATCCTCGACGGCATCACCGACATCATGATGGTGCTGACCAAGGACCTGCGCATCATCTCGGTCAACCATGTTTTTCACGAGCTTTTCAACGTGCCGCACCCCGAGGGCCAGCACTGCTACCGCCTGTTTCGCGAGGCCGACCGGCCCTGCCCGGAGTGCCCGGCCCACCGCTCGTTCCGGTCGAACTCGGTGTGCCGCTGCATGGGCACGTTCAAGATCGGCGGCCAGACCCGCCAGTTCGAGATGGTGGCCTCGCCCATCCACAACCCGGACAGCCCGGAATCGCGCATCCTTATCTTCAAGCGGGACGTGACCCTGGAACAGGAATATCAGGCCAAGTACTACCAGGCCGAAAAGATGGCCACCATCGGCATGTTGGCCGCGGGCGTGGCCCACGAGATCAACAATCCGCTCACGGCCGTGTACGGGCTGGCCGAGGGCATCCGCCGCCGGCTGCCGGTCATCAAGGAAAGCGTGGACGAGGCGCTTTTCGCCGACGTGGCCGAGTACACCGAGACCATTCTCATGGAATGCCGGCGCTGCCGGGACATCGTGCGTTCCATGCTGTCGTTTTCCCGGCCGCACACCCTGGCCTTTTCGCCGGTGTGCTTAAACGAGGTGGTCACCGACACCCTCAATATTTTACGCCGGCCCCTGGAGAAACGCGCCAAGCAGGGCCTGCGCCTGACGGTCAATCTCTTTTCCGGCCTGCCCACGGTCCCCGGCGACGAGGCCCAGCTCAAGCAGGTGCTCTTGAACATCCTGGTCAATTCCATGGACGCCCTCGAAGGCGAAGGCGAAATCACCATCACCACCCATCCGGAAAACGACAACACCGTCAACTTGTCCGTGGAGGACACCGGCTGCGGCATTCCTCCGGAAAATATGGACAAGCTGTTCAACCCCTTTTTCACAACCAAGCCTGTCGGCAAGGGTCCCGGCATCGGCCTCGCCGCCTGCTACAGCATCGTCCGTGAGCATCACGGCGTCATCGAGGTGGCCAGTGAAGTCGGTCTCGGCACGCATTTCACCGTGAAACTCCCCTTGGACAGCGGCCAATCCCGTGAATAATCCCTATTGCGTCCTCGTCGTCGACGACGAACCCTCCATCGGCAAGCTCCTGCTCAAGGAGTTCACCACGCCGGCCCGCACCGTCCACGTGGCCGCCAGCGCCCGGGAAGCCCGGGAGCTTCTGGCCAAAAACGAATACGAGGTGGCGGTGCTCGACATCCGCCTGCCCGATGCCAACGGCATCGAGCTGATGGTGGAATTCAAGGCCAAGCAGGAAGATCTGGAAACCATTCTGGTCACCGGGCACGGCGCCATCGACACGGCCGTCGAGGCCATGAAGCTCGGGGCCTTCGACTACGTGACCAAGCCGTTCAATCTGGCCGAGCTGGAACTGCTCATCGAGCGGGCCTACCAGCGCACCTACCTGCGCCGGGAGAACCGGCGGCTGCGGCATTTCCAGGGCGAGACCCCGCCGGTCAAGATGGTGGGCAACTCGCCGGCCATCCGGCAGGTCCGCTACCTGATCGAAAAGGTCGCCCCCACCGAGGTGCCGGTGCTGATCACCGGCGAATCCGGAGCGGGCAAGGAGGTGGCCGCCCACCTCATCCAGTCCCTGTCCAAGCGGGCGGACAAGCCCTTTTTCATCAAGAACTGCGCCACGCTGCAAAAGGAGCTGGCCCGAAGCGAGCTGTTCGGGCATCTGCGCGGCTCGTTTACCGGGGCGGTGGAAAACAGCGAGGGCTTCATGGCCTTCGCCAACAAGGGCACGCTGTTTCTCGACGAGATCGGGGAACTGCCCATCGAGGTGCAGGCGGCGCTGTTGCGCGTGCTCGAAAACAAGACCTACCGCCGGGTGGGCGAAAAGGAAGAACGCCGGGCCGACATCCGGCTGTTGTTCGCCACCAACCGCGGGCTGGTCCAGGAAGTGGCCGAGGGCCGCTTCCACGAAGCCCTGTTCCACCGCATCAACGTCTTCAACATCGAGATGCCGGCCCTGCGCGAACGCCGGGAGGACATCCCGCTTCTGGTGGAGTTCTTCCTGTCCCGCCTGACCGCCGGACAGGCGCCCTACCGCATCTCCGACCGGGCCATGAAGTGCCTGACCGACTACGACTGGCCGGGCAACGTCCGCGAGCTGCGCAACGTCATGGAGCGCTCCATCATCCTGTCCGAGAACAACCTCATCACCGAGCACGCCCTGCCCCGGGAATTCCTGGAGCCCGCCCGGGCCGAGGAGGAGCTGCTCACCCTCGAAGCCAAGGAAAAGGAGCACATCGCCAAGGTGCTCAACTTCTACGACAACAACCGGTCCCTGGCCGCCGAGGCCCTGGGCATCTGCCGCAAGACCCTCTACCGCAAGATCCGCCAGTACAACCTGTTCTAGGTTGGCGGACGCCTCCCCGGCCGCACGGCCGGCGTCGGGCGACCTTTCGCTTCCATCCACCGCGTCTTTTGCCCCTGGTGCCGGAAAACGGCCCGGGGGCGCTTTCCCCGCAGTCAGCGCGCCGGCCTGACAGGCCCCCTCTTTCGTAAAAACGTGTCACCGCTGCCGGCCGGCCGGACGCGCCAGGTCCGGACAATGCGCCCCGGCCGGCCGCGACCGGACAGTTTTGGTGCGGCGGCGCGGTCGGCTAGCCTTTCGATTCATTCTGTTATTATTAACAGCACAAAAGAGAGCTGCATTTCTTTCAACGGGATGGCGTAAACATCGCTATGTTACTATTAGTATAATGCATAATTCAAATCGACAATCGGTGGGATATGGCGACATTTGACCCAATTTTGCCTACACAGTGGTTCAAAATTACTTATATCGCTTTTTATCATGAAAACTAAAATGTTACAGCGCTCTGCGACCAGTGGTCAGCGGTGCGCTTACTGTCAGCGTGTCACACTGACTGATGACCGCGCGTGACACTCCCTGCCCGCTGCCCCGGGTTTCGCGCGTTTCCGCCAACTTCCCCATTGGCCTGCTTCTTGCTGTAGAAATGCTACCTATGCCACGCACCACCATAATCCAACGCAGCGCCGCCGCCATGCGGTTTTTCACCCCACAGCAGTTCGGGACCTGGATGGTGCTCCCGCCTCAAACTTATATGTTAGGTTTAACATATACAGAGCCAGAATACGCCCCCGCCCTCCATGGCGTGGCCATCGCGTTCCCCGCGATCTCCTATCCGTCGCGGCAGCATGGATCACGCTCTTTAGAAAATCGTGACTCTACGGGCGGGGGCGGCTTTTCCATCACGTTGCGGTCCGCTTCAAGCAGCCAACCCAGCAGTCACGCCTAAACCGGAGAGTCCTCAATGCGCAGCGTTCCCGTCGAGCAAGCCCAGGGCATGGTTTTGTGTCACGATATCACCCGCATCGTGCCGGGTGAGTGCAAGGGCCCGGCCTTTCGCAAGGGCCACATCATTGCCGCCGAGGACATCCCGACCCTGCTGCGCCTGGGCAAGGAACATATTTACGTCTGGGATCTGGCCGAAGGGCTCGTGCACGAGGACGACGCGGCCGCCCGCCTGGCCGCCGCCATCGCCGGCGAGGGCGTGACCCTCACCCAGCCCTGCGAAGGCCGCATCAATCTGCTCTCCGACCGGCACGGGCTGCTCAAGATCAACGTGGACGCCCTGCGCCGCTGCAACGCCATCGAGGAAGTCACCATCGCCACCATCCACAGCGACGCCGTGGTCTCCCCGGGCCAGATGCTGGCGGGCACGCGGGTGGTGCCGCTGGTGGTGGCCAGGGAAAAGCTGGAGGCCGTGGAGGCCGTCACCGGCGAGACCGGGGCCATCGTGTCCGTGCGTCCCTTCCGGCCCCTGCGCATCGGCGTGGTCACCACCGGCGGCGAGGTCTACCACGGCCGCATCAAGGACAAGTTCGGTCCGGTGCTGCGCCGCAAATTCGACGCCCTGGGCTGTTCGGTCATCCGGCAGGTCATCGTGCCCGACGACCAGGAAATGACCGTCCGGGCCATCCGCCAGCTGTTGGCCGACGGCGCGGAAATGATCGCGGTCACGGGCGGCATGTCCGTGGACCCCGACGATCTCTCCCCGTCCTCGATCCGGGCCGCCGGTGGCGAGGTCGTCACCTACGGATCGCCCACCTTCCCGGGGGCCATGTTCATGCTGGCCTACCTCGGCGACATCCCGGTGGTGGGGCTGCCCGGCTGCGTCATGTACCACAAGGCCAGCATTTTCGATCTGACGGTGCCGCGGCTGGTGGCCGGCGAGAAGCTGACCAAGGCCGACATCGTGGAGCTTGGCCATGGCGGTTTGTGCGCCATGTGTCCGGAATGCCGTTATCCGCAGTGCGGTTTCGGGAAGAATTAGGGGCAAAAGGCCCAAGGCCAATAGTTCGGGAATACCCGCACGGGCGCGGCGAGAGGGGCGAGAGCAACGCCAAAGGCCAGTGTCGTGCGTCGGCGGAACCGATAAACTCTAACCTGGAAAACGGAGCAGAAACATGCTGGAAAAAATCCTCATCGTGAACGGCTTCGAGCGCAAGCTCATCGTCGAGCCGGATGCGTTCCTGTCCGACGTGCTGCGCAACCAACTGCACCTGATCGGCACCAAGGTCGGTTGCGGCAAAGGGCAGTGCGGCGCCTGCTCGGTCATCATCGACGGCAAAGTGGTGCGCGCCTGCATCACCAAGATGCGTCGCATCGCCGACTTCGCCAACATCACCACCATTGAGGGACTGGGCAACCAGGCCAACCTGCATCCGCTCCAGACCGCCTGGGTCGTTCACGGCGCGGCGCAGTGCGGCTTCTGCACCCCGGGCTTCATCATGTCCGCCAAGGTCCTGCTCGAAGAGAATCCCAAACCCACCCGCGAGCAGGTGCGTGACTGGTTCCAGAAGCACAAGAACGTGTGCCGCTGCACCGGTTTTATTCCCATCGTGGACGCCGTCATGGACGCCGCCAAGGTCATGCGCGGCGAGATGACCCTGGACATCAACCACAACATGCCGGCCGACGGGAACATCTTCAACTCCCGCGCCCCGCGCCCCAACGGCGTGGCCAAGGTCATGGGCCAGTGGCTGTTCGGTGACGACCAGAAGCTCATGCTGCCCGACAACACCCTGCACCTGGCCATCGTCGAGGCCAAGGTCTCCCACGCCAACATCAAGGGCATCGACTACTCCGAAGCCCTCAAGATGCCGGGCGTGCACAGCGTCATCACCGCCAAGGACGTCAAGGGCAAGAACCGCATCACCGGCCTGATCACCTTCCCCACCAACAAGGGTGACGGTTGGGATCGTCCCATCCTGTGCGACACCAAGGTGTTCCAGTACGGCGACGCCATCGCCCTGGTCGCGGCCGACAACGAAAAGAACGCCCGCGCCGCCGCCGAGAAGGTCAAGGTCGACCTGGAAGTCCTGCCGGCCTACATGAACGCTCCCGCGGCCATGGCCGAGGACGCCATCGAAATTCACCCCGGCACCCCGAACGCCTACTACAAACAGGGCCTGGTCAAGGGCGACGATCCCACGCCGTTCTTCACCGATCCCGAATGCGTCGTGGCCGAGGGCAGCTACTACACCCAGCGCCAGCCGCACCTGCCCATCGAGCCTGACGTCGGTTACGCCATGTACGACGAGGACGGCGTGCTGCGCATCTATTCCAAGTCCATCGGTCTGTACCTGCACCTGTACATGATCGCTCCGGGCCTGGGCGTCGAGCCGGATCAGATCGCCCTGATCCAGATCCCCACCGGCGGCACCTTCGGTTACAAGTTCTCCCCGACCCTGGAAGCCCTGGTCGGCGCCGCCACCATGGCCACCGGTCGTCCCTGCCACCTGCACTACAACTACGCGCAGCAGCAGTACTACACCGGCAAGCGCTCCCCGTTCTGGACCACCGGCAAGGTGGCCGCCGACAAGAAGACCGGCAAGATCAAGGGCACCCAGCACGAGTGGCTCTGCGACCACGGTCCCTACTCCGAGTTCGGCGACCTGCTGACCCTGCGCGGCGCCCAGTACTTCATGGCCGGTTACGGCATCCCGAACATGCGCGCCGTCGGTTACTGCGTGTGCACCAACCATGGTTGGGGCTCGGCCTTCCGCGGCTACGGTTCGCCGGAAATCATGTTCCCCTCCGAAGTCCTGATGGACGAGCTGGCCCTCAAGGGCGGCTGGGATCCGCTGGAACTGCGTTACGTCAACTGCTACCGTCCGGGTGACACCACCCCGACCGGGCAGGTGCCTGATTCCTTCATGTATCCGGAGATGATCGACATCCTCCGGCCCAAGTACAAGGAAGCCATGGCCAACGCCAAGCGGCATTCCACGGACACCCACAAGAAGGGCGTCGGCGTGGCCTTCGGCATCTACGGTGCCGGCCTGGACGGTGCTGACACCGCCGGTGCCGACGTCGAGCTCAATGCCGACGGCACCATCACCATCTTCAACACTTGGCAGGACCATGGCCAGGGTTCCGACCTCGCCACCCTGTGCATGGCCCACGAAGCCCTCAAGCCCCTGGGCATCCCGGCTTCCAAGCTGAAGATCTTCCTCAACGACACCAGCAAGTGCCCGAACTCCGGCCCGGCCGGCGGTTCCCGCTCCAACGTCATGGTCGGTAACGCCATCATCAACGGCTGCCAGCAGCTGGTTGAAGCCATGCGCAAGCCCGATGGCACCTTCCGCACCTACGACGAAATGGTGAAGGACGGCCTCAAGACCAAGTACAACGGCACCTGGACCCAGCCGGCCACCGACTGCGATCCGGACACCGGCCAAGGCAATCCGTTCGCCAACTACATGTACGGTCTGTTCATGGCCGAAGTCACCGTGGACACCACCACCGGCAAGACCCAGGTCGACAAGATGACCCTCGTCGAGGACATCGGCACCCACTGCAACCGTCAGACCGTCGACGGGCAGAACTGGGGTGGTCTGGCCCAGGGCGTCGGCCTGGCCCTGTCCGAGGACTTCGAGGACATCAAGAAGCACTCCTCCCTGGCCGGCGCCGGCGTGCCCTACATCAAGGACATCCCGGACGACATGGAGCTGATCTACGTCGACTCCCCGCGTGAACACGGCCCGTTCGGTGGCTCGGGCGTCGGTGAAGTGCCCCTGTGCGGTCCGCACCCGGCCATCATCAACGCCATTGCCAACGCGACCGGTGGCGCCTTCGTCCGTCGCCTCCCGGCTTACCCCGAGAAGGTGCTGGCCGCCATCAAGGAACTTGGCAAGTAACCTTCGGGGCTTTATACTCCGCTCAAAACACAACGGGACGGGCGCATTGCGCCCGCCCCGTTGTTTCACCGGAAGGCACCCATGAATCAGCAGGAATTGCGAGACATCGAGTATCGGTGCATTGAGGAAGAACAGCCCACCTGTCAGGCCGCCTGCCCCATTTCCGTGGACGTGCGGAGCTTCATGGCCAAGATGACTGTCGGGGACGTCAATGGCGCCCGCAAGATACTTGACCGCACCATGCCCCTGCCGAGCGTCCTCGGACGCCTGTGCGACCACCCCTGCGAACTGGCCTGCATCCGGCAAAATGCCGGCGGAGCGTTGGCTGTCGGCGATCTTGAGCGTACCTGCGTCATGGCTTCGCCCGCTGGCGCAAAACCCATGAGCCTGCCGGCCAAGGGCAAGACCGTGGCCGCCCTCGGCGGCGACATGAGCTCCCTGACCCTGGCCTGGGATCTGGCCAAAAAAGGGTTCTCCGTCACCATCTATGTCGCCGGCGAGAAGCCGGGCGGCAAACTCAACGAAATTTCCCCCGACCTTCTGCCGGCCGAGGCGCTGGCCGAAGGCCTCGACATGCTCGGCCGCATGGGCGTCACCTTCGAGACCGGCCAGAACGTGGACGCGGCGCTCGTCGATTCCCTTGCCGCCTCATGCGACGCCGTCTACGTCGAATGCGCCAACCGCGACATCCTGGGGCTTTCCCGGGCCGACGTCGACGCCATCACCCTGCAGGGCCCCAAGCCGAACGTCTTTTGCGGCGGCTGGACCCAGCCCGACGGCAGCCGGTCCATCATCGCCATGGTCGCCGAAGGACGCCGGGCCGCCATGACCATCGACCGCCTCACCGCCGGCGCCAGCCTGACCACCAGCCGGGAAAAGGAAGGCGTCACCAAGACCCGCATCTTTACCAGCCTCAAGGACGTGCCCGCCGTCCCCCGCACCGAGCCGGCCGACCACATCGCCGGATTCGCCCCGGAGGCCGCCAAGGCCGAGGCCGCCCGCTGCCTCCAGTGCGACTGCATGGAGTGCGTCAAGATCTGCGAATACCTCAAGCACTACAAGGGCTATCCCAAACTCTACGCCCGGCAGATCTACAACAACCTTTCCATCGTCCTCGGCAACCATTACCTGAACCGCATGATCGACTCGTGCACGCTGTGCGGGCTGTGCACCGAAGTCTGCCCCGAGGACTTTTCCATGGCCGAGTTGTGCCTGGATTCCCGGCGCGACATGGTCAAGCGCGGCAAGATGCCGCCGTCCGCCCATGAGTTCGCCCTGGAGGACATGGCCTTTTCCAACGGCCCGGACGCCGCCCTGCTGCGCGCCGAGCCCGGCCAGGACACCTGCGCCCACCTCTTTTTCCCGGGCTGCCAGCTCGCCGGCGAACCCGATGGCCGCATCCCCGAAGCCTACGCCTTCCTGCGGGAGAAACTCTCCGGCGGGGTGGGGCTGGCCCTTGGCTGCTGCGGCGCGCCGGCGCTGTGGGCCGGCCGGGACCCGCTGTTCGAGGAAGTGGTGGCCGCCTTCAAGGTCCAGTGGGAGAAGCTCAGCAAGCCGCGCCTGATCACGGCCTGCTCGTCGTGCCTGTCGGTGTTCCGCCAGGCCGCCCCGGACATCCCGGTCATCTCCCTGTGGCAGGTCATGGACGCCGAAACCGGGTTGCCCGAGACGTTCGGCGCCACGCCCCCGGCCGCGGTCGCGGTGCACGACTCCTGCACCTCGCGCCATGACGCGGACAACCAGGCCGCCATCCGGTCGATTTTGGGCAAGCGCGGCGTGGCCTTCGAGGAGCTGCCGCTTTCCGGCCGCTACACCGAGTGCTGCGGCTTCGGCGGGCTGGTCGGCAACGCCCACCCGCAACTGGCCAAGGCCATCACCGAGCGCCGGGCCAAGGCGAGCGAGGCCGATTTCCTGGCCACCTGCGCCATGTGCCGCGACCGTCTCTCCCATGTCGGCAAACGCTCCTACCACCTGCTCGACGTGCTCTTCCCGGGCAAGGACGCCGGCGATCCGGCCGAGCGCCCCGATCCCGGTTTTTCCATGCGCCACGAGACCCGGGCGCGTCTTCGCCGCGAACTCCTGACCACGGTCTGGAACGAAACGGTCGATGCCAAGGCCCCGGTCGGCCCCGCCTTCGTGGTCTCGCCGGAAGTGCGCGCGCTGATGGAAGCGCGCCACATCCTCGACGACGACGTGCAGCGCACCCTGGCCCATGCCGAAGCAACCGGGCGCAAGTTCCTCGACCGCGAAACCGGGCATTTCCTGGCCAGCTTCACGCCCCATCGCGTCACCTACTGGGTGGAATACGTGATGGAAGGCGACACCGCCCGGGTGTTCACCGCCTACAGCCACCGCATGACCGTGGTCGGCGTGGGCAAGTAGCGGGAAACGCGCCAGCGGCGGCCCGGAGAGGCGCGGCCTTTCCCGGATCACCGGGGCGCGCCGACGGGGGACGACGAATTCTGTAACCCGCAAGGGGGAACCGGGGGGCCGGGTCCCCCCGGCGGGGCGGTTCCGAAGGGGCGACGCCCCTTCGGAACCGCCGGAAGGCACACGGAGACACACCCATGGCTGAATCACTCGTTTATCTGCCCCAATCCGGCGACTGGACCTGCGGCTCCTGCGGGGGCCCTCTGGAACCCAAGGACGCGTCGGTCACCTATCTCGAAGGCGGCTTCACCATCCAGGTACTTACCTGCCCCAAATGCAACATGGCCCTGATCCCCGAATACGTGGCCGTGGGCAAAATGCTGGAAGTGGAGCAGTTGCTGGAGGACAAATAGTGCCGCTCGCCGTCGCGCCGTATGAGCGCGAGGATTTTTTGCGCGTCGCCGGCGAGACGCTGCGCCCCGGCGGACTGACCCTGACGGACCGGGGCCTTGCCGCCTGCCGCTTCCCCCCCGGCGCCCGGGTGCTCGACATCGGCTGCGGCCCGGGCGCGACCCTGACCCGTCTGACCGAAGCCGGACTGCGCGGCGTGGGCATCGACGCCTCGGACCGCTTTGCCCGCCAGGCCGCCGCCGGCGGCCCCAGCCTGCGCGGACTGGCCCAGGCCCTGCCGCTGCGCACCGGCAGCTTCGACGGCGTCTTCTGCGAATGCGTGCTGTCGGCCACGGGCGACGCCCCGGGCACGCTGACGGAAATTTCCCGCATCCTGCGACCGGGCGGCCGGCTCGTTCTGACCGACCTCTATCTGCGTTCCGGCGACGGCCCCTCCGGGGCGGCCACGGGCTGCGCCGCCGGCGCCGTCCCCCGGGAGCGCCTGGAGGCCCGCCTGGAGGCCGCCGGCCTTTCCCCGCTTTTTTTCGAGGACCACACCCGGCTTTTGACCGAACTGGCCTGTCGGCTGACCTTTGCCCTGGGCTCGGCCAAAAGCGTCATCGCCATGATCACGGGCAACGATCCGGCCTGCACCGGCGGACCGCGTCCCCGGTTCGGCTATTGCCTGATCGTCGCCGCAAAGGAGACGTCATGAATCCCGCCATGCTCGATATCATGCCCCTTTCCGCGAAAAACTACTGTTGCAGCCAGATTCTGGTCATGCTGGCCCTGCAGGCCCAGGGCGTCGAAAACTGGGAACTCGTGCGCGCCGCCTCGGGCCTGTGCCACGGCATGGGCGCCTCGGGCATGACCTGCGGCATCCTGACCGGCGGCTGTCTGGCCATCGGCCTGTACGTCGGCCGGGGCCGCGAGGAAGAACTCCCCAACGACCGGGCCGACCTGCTCGTCACCGAATTCGTGGACTGGTTCCGGGAACGGGCCACCGCCGACTACGGCGACACCACCTGTCAGGCCATCCTGGGCGACGGCAAGCCCGACGTGAGCCGGTGCGGCGGCCTGCTCGCCGATGCCTGGGAACAGATTCTGTCCATCCTGAGCGAGGCCGGCATCGACCCGTCGCAACCAAGGGAGTAACGTGACCTCGCCTTCCGGGAAGATTCCCACCACCAGTCTGTGTCCGGTCTGCCTGCGCCGCGTTCCCGCCCACCGCGAAATCGACGGCGCTGACGGGTACATCGTCAAGACCTGCCCCGAGCACGGCGAATTTCGCGCCCGTTTCTGGCACGGCCCGCCCGGCATCGTCGGCTGGAACCGGCCCAAGACGCCGGGCGCGCCGCCGCCGGTTCTGACCGAGACACGACAGGGTTGCCCGTATGACTGCGGCCTGTGCCCGGAGCACGGCCAGCGCACCTGCACGGCGCTGTTCGAAATCACCTGGCGCTGCAACCTGCGTTGTCCGGTCTGCTTCGCCACCGCCGGCGAGACGCCGCCGCCCGATCCGACGCTTGCGGAACTCACCGAACGCTTCGCCCGCATTTTCGCGGCCACCGGGCCGGTCAACGTGCAGCTCTCCGGCGGCGAACCGACCATGCGCCAGGACCTGCCCGAGGTCGTGGCCGCCTGCCGCGACGTCGGCTTCGCCTTTGTCCAGCTCAACACCAACGGCCTGCGCCTGGCCGAAGACCCCACCCTGGCTCCGCGACTGGCCGATGCCGGGCTGTCCTCGGTCTTTTTGCAGTTCGACGGCGACGACGCGGCCTGCCGCACCCTGCGCGGCGCGCCGCTTTACGAAACCAAGCTGCGGGCCATCGACGCCTGCGTGGCCGCCCGCATCGGCGTGGTGCTCGTGCCGACCATCGCCCCGGGCGTCAATGACCACCAGCTCGGCGACATCGTGCGGCTGGCCCGGGCCAAGGCCCCGGGCGTGCGCGGGGTCCACTTCCAGCCCGTCAGCTCCTTTGGCCGCTTCCCCTGGGAAAACGGCTCGGGGGAGCGCGTCACCCTGCCCGATCTCATGCGGGGCCTGGAGGCGCAAACCGGGGGCATGGTCAAGGCCGAGCACTTCCATCCGCCCGGCTGCGAACATTCCCTGTGCTCCTTTTCCCAGCCCTTCCAGCTCGTCGGGACCGACAGCCTGGAACCGGCGGCGGCCACGGGCAGCACCTGCTGTTCGCCCGCCCCGGCCATCCCGGCCGACGAGGGCGCGCGCCGGTCCAAGCGCGCCGTGGCCCGGCAATGGTCCGCCCCGACCTTTCCCCCGCCGCAAAGCGGGCCGGCCGACGACTTCGACCGGTTCCTGGCCCAGGCGGCCACCTCCCGCCGGCTGACCATCTCGGCCATGGCCTTCCAGGACGCCTGGACCCTCGACCTGGAACGCACGCGCGGCTGCTGCATCCACGTGGCCACGCCGGACCACCGGCTCGTGCCCTTTTGCCTCTACAACCTGACGGCCGAGGACGGCCGCACGCTTTACCGGGGACACGAGACATGCGCTTAAGCCCCGTGGACGCCCTTGTGGCCGCCGGCCTGGGCCGGCCGGACGTGCCGCCGACCCCCGAGGCCCTGGACGTCTGGCGGCTGACCGCCTTGCGCCGGGCCGTGCGCCATGCCGCCAAGGCCCCCTTCTACCGGGACCGCCTGGGCGCGCTGCCGCCGGATTTCCCGCACGATCTGGCCGCCTTCGAGCAGCTGCCCTTCACCGTGCCGGCCGACCTGACCGAGGCCCACGCCCGGTTTCTGGCCGTGTCCCAGGACGACGTGGCCCGCATGGTCACCCTCGCCACCTCGGGCACCACCGGCACGCCCAAGCGCGTGGCCTTCACCGGTGACGACATCGAGGATATCCGCCGCTTTTTCCATATCGGCATCGCCACCCTGGTCGAGCCCGGGGACACGGTGCTCATCCTCATGCCCGGCCAGCGCCCGGACAGCATCGGCGACCTGCTCTGCCAGACCCTGCCGCGCCTGGGCGCCCGGGGCGTGCTCGGCGATCCCACCGGCGACCCGGCCAATCTGCTGGCCGCCCTGACCGCCAACCGGCCCGACGTGCTCGTGGCCGCGCCGTCCCAGATCCGGCGCGCCCTGGAGGTGCCGGAAACCTGCGCCGCCGCCAGGGAGAGCCTGCGCACGGTGCTGCTTTCGGCCGAGGCCCTGCCCGAGGGCTGGAAGGCGCTCGTGTCCGAGCGCTTCGGCGGCATCGTCTTTGACCACTACGGCGCAACCGAGATGGGCTACGGCGGCGGCGTCGAATGCGAGGCCTTCTCCGGCTATCACCTGCGGGAAACCCAGATCTATTTCGAAGTGGTGGACATGACCACCGGCGCGCCGCTTCCGCCCGGCGAAGTGGGCGAAGTGGTCTTCACCAGCCTGACCCTGCGCGGCATGCCCTTTGTGCGCTACCGCACCGGCGACGCCGCGCGGATGCTGGCCGGTCCGTGCCCCTGCGGCAGCCGGCTGCGGCGTCTGGGCCCCATCCTCGGGCGCATCGAACACGGCCCGGACGGCCCCAAACTCGTCAACCCGGCCAAGGGAGCGGCCATACGCCCATGATCGAACTGATTAACGCCATCAACGCGACCCTGGCCGAAGGCCGGTCCGTGGTCGCGGCCACCATTGTCACCAGTGAAGGTTCCACCCCGCGCACGGCCGGCTCGAAGATGCTCGTTTTCGCCGACGACAAGATCGCCGGCACCGTGGGCGGCGGCCTTGCCGAAGGGCAGGTCATCGCCGCCGGGGCCGAGGTGCTCAAAAACGGCGCCTCCCGGCTCATGGATTTCGACATGACCGGACAGGCCCAGGCCGGGGCCGACCTCATTTGCGGCGGCCGGATGCGCGTGTTTCTCGAACGCCTCGATCCGAGCCCCGACACCAGGACCCTGTTCGCCGCCCTGGCCGGTCTGCTGGCCGACGGCGGGCGCGGCCTCGTGATCACGCCCCTTGCGGGCGGCGCGGGCGGCTGCCTGCTCACCCCGGACGGCCGGCTCGTCGGCCCGGACCCCGGCGAGGCCGTACGGCAGGCCGCGCGCAAGGAGGCCCGGGGCATCATGGCCCCCATCGTCATGGAGCATGACGGCCGGGGCTATTTCCTGGAGCCGGCGATCTCGCCCACGCCGCTCTACCTGTGCGGCGGCGGCCATGTCAGCCGGCCCACCGGCCAGATCGCGTCCATGGTCGGCTTCCGGGTGACGGTGCTCGACGACCGGCCCGAATTCGCCAACCCCGCGCGCTTTCCCTTTGCCGCCGAAACCGACGTCATCAATCCGGCCGTGGGCTGGTTCGCCGGCCGCCACCTGGGCCCCGACGCCTTCGTGGTCATCGTCACGCGCGGCCACGCCCACGACGCCGACGCCCTGGCCGAAGTCCTGCGCTCCCCGGCCGCCTACATCGGCATGATCGGCTCGATCCCCAAGCGCGACACCATTTACGACAAGATGCTGGCCGCCGGGTTCACCATGGACGATCTGGCCCGGGTGAAAAGCCCCATCGGCCTGGAAATCGAAGCCGAGACCCCTGAAGAAATCGCCGTGAGCATCGTTGCCGAACTCATCGCCTGCCGCGCCGCCATACGGTCATGACCGCGCCAGCCGCCTTCCCGAACACCAGCGCCGTCATCCTGGCCGGGGGCCTGTCCTCGCGCATGGGCGCGCGGTTCAAGCCCCTGCTGCCCCTGAATGGCCGGTCCGCCCTGGCCACGGTGGCCGAGACCTTCCGTGCCGTCGGCCTGGACGACATCCTGGTGGCCACCGGCCACCGGGCGTCCGAGGTGGCCGAGGAGGCCGCCCGCATCGGCATCCGCCCGGTCTACAATCCGGACTACGAAACCGGCATGTTCTCCACGGTCAAGGCCGCCCTGGCCGCCCTGCCGGCCGGCTGCAGGCAGCTGTGCATCACCCCGGCGGACGTGCCGCTTTTCCGGCCGGCCACGGTGGCCCGGCTGCTTGCCCGCCTGGGCGAGGCCGGTGCCCCGCCCCTGGTCTATCCGGTCTTTTCCGGCGAACGCGGCCATCCGCCCTGCCTGCGCGCCGAACTGGTCCCCGCCATCCTGGCCCACGTGGGCAACGGCGGGCTGCGTCAGGCCCTGGCCGACGTGCCCTTCGAGGAAATCGCGGTTCCCGACGCCAACATCCTGTCCGACATGGACACGCCCGGCGATTACGCCCTGCTCCACGCCCTGGCCCCCCGCCGGACCATTCCCACCCCGGCCGAGGCCGAGGCCCTTTTGGCCCTGGAGCGGGTGCCGCCCCAGGGGCTGGCCCACGCCCGGGGCGTGGCCGCCGTGGCCGAGGCTCTCGGCCGGGCGCTCAATGCGGCCGGAGCCGATCTCGACATCCCGCTCATCAAGGCCGCCGCCCTGCTCCACGACGTGGCCAAGGGCCGGCCGCACCACGAGGCCGCCGGCGGCGCGCTGCTCGAAGCGTACGGCTTCACCGCCGCCGCGCCCATCGTGGCCGGACATCGCGACTGCCTGCTGCCGGAGGACGCGCCGCTGACCGAAAAGGAGATCGTCTATCTGGCCGACAAGTTCGTGTTCGGCCGCTGGCTGGTGCCCGTGGCCGGGCGGTTCGGCCAGAAGCTGGAGCTTTTCGCCGACGATCCCGAGGCGGCGGCCGCCATCGTCCGCCGCCGGGGAAACGCCCTGCGCGTGCTGGCCCGGGTCGAAAAGCAGGCCGGGGAAAAGGCCGAGGCCATCATCGACGCCGCCGGCTTCCGCCCCGGTCCGCCGCCGCCCGAGGCCTACGAGGCGGCCAGGAAGACCATGCGCAAACGGACCGCCGCGCCCGGAACCCGCCGCAGTGCATAATTCCCCCCGGCCCCCCTTGCGGGACGACGACTATTTGGCCGATAACGGGGCAAAGGGGGGCCTCATGAGCACCATCTATCTGATGCGCCACGGCGCGATCATCCAGCAGCATCCCCGCCGGTTCATCGGCCAGACCGATTTCCCCCTGACCGAGGAGGGGCGGGCCCAGGCCAGACTGTGGCGCGACCCCCTGGCCGATCTCGACCTGTCCGCCGTGGTCGCCTCGGATCTCAGCCGCTGCCGGGAAACCGCGGCCATCGTCTTAAACGGCCGCGACATCCCCGTGCGCCTGGAACCGCGCCTGCGTGAAATCAACCTGGGGGCCTGGGAAGGCCTGACCGTGGACGAGGTGCGGGAGCGCTTTCCCGGCGACTACGAACGCCGGGGCCATGACCTGACCGGCTGCCGGCCCGAGGGCGGCGAGGGCTTTGGCGACGTCCAGGCCCGGGCCGTTGCCGCCATCGGCGAACTGGCCGCCATCGGCGGCAACGTGCTGGTGGTGGCCCATGGCGGCGTCAACCGCACGATCCTATGCCATGCCCTGGGGCTCGACCTGTCGCGCCTGTTCCGTCTGGGCCAGGACTACTGCCGCCTCAACATCCTGCATGTCACCGATACCCTCTGGCGCGTGGACGCGGTCAATGTCGCGCCCGTGCCGTCCTGGCGGTTTCCCGGTCCGTAAACGCCAATTCCCATTTTTCCGCTCTGAAAAGTACAGTTCCATAACGTCCGCCGGCCGCAACACCGGCGGACGTTGCGTATTGACATGCGTCAGACATCGTGGAATTGCATGAAATCATGCGAAAACACTCCTTTTGGCTCTTGCTGTTGCTGGTTGCGGTGGCGGGCTGTTCCAGGGAAAAGCCCGAAGCCACGGCCACGGCCCGGGTCGTCAACGCGCCGATCAAAACCGTGGAACGCCGCGAAGTGGTCGAATGCCGGTCCTTTCCAGCCGCGGTGGAGTCCCAGCAAAGCGTCACCCTGGCCAGCAAGGTCTCGGGCGCGGTGGAGGCCACCGCCGCCCGCGAAGGCGACCTGCTGCGCGCCGGCCAGCTCATCATGCGCATCGATGACAAGGACTTGAGCAGCCAGGAGAAGGGGCTGACCGCCTCGCGCGAGCAGGTCGTGCGCGAACGGCAGGCCCTGGCCGCCCGGGCCACCCTGGCCCGGACCACCATGGAACGCATGGGCCGGCTGCTGGCCCAGCGGGCGGTCAGCCAGGAGGATTACGACAAGGCCAAGGCCGAGTTCGACGCCCTCACCCGGCAGGTCGAGGCCGCGGCGGCCCAGGAAAACACCGTGGTCTCCAAGCTCGGGGAACTGGCCGCGCTTCGCGGCTACACCCGCATCACCGCCCCCTTCGACGGCATCCTGGCCAAGCGCTATGTGGACCAGGGCGCCTTCGTCACGGCCGGCTCGCCGCTGGCCCTGGTCGATCAGGCCGGCGGCGGCTTCGAGCTGACCGCGCAGGTGGACGAGTCGCTCCTTGGCGGCCTGCGCCTGGGCCAGACCATCCTGGCCGTGGTGCCGACCCTGGCCCCGGAGCCTTTTGCCGTGACCGTCTCGGCCGTGGTCGGCCGGGTGGACCCGGCCAACCGCACCTTCAAGCTCAAGTGCGCCCTGCCGGACGCGGTGCCCGGCGCAACCGGCCCGCCCCGGGCCGGCATGTTCGGCCGGGTGTTCGTGCCGGCCCGCACGGCCGAAAAGCTGCTCGTGCCCGAGGACTGTCTGTCCAAACGCGGCGATTTGCCCACCGTGGCCGTGGCCGATACGGACGGCCTGCTCCATTTCCGCGTGGTCAAGACCGGCGGCGCGTTCCTTGCCGCCGAATTCGGCGGCAAGACCTACCTCACCGATTCCCAGGCCTTTGCCGACAGCGGCCGTCCCCGCTTCGTGGACGTGTTAAGCGGCCTGACCGCCGGGGAGCGGCTGGCCTGCGCCCCCGAGGACGCGCTGCGCGAGGGCGACCGGCTGGCCGGAGCGACGAAATGACCGAGCCCGGACACCACGGCCACCACGCCGACTGGCTCACCCGCATCACCGCCGTCTTCGTCGACTCGAAGCTGGCCCCGCTGTTCATCCTGGCCGCCGTGCTGACCGGCGTCCTGGCCGTGTGGGCCACGCCGAGCGAGGAAGAGCCGCAGATCCTCGTGCCCATGATCGACGTGCACGTGACCATGCCCGGAGCCACGCCCAAGGAGATCGAAAACCGGGTCGTCACCCCCATGGAGCGCATCCTGTGGGAGATTCCCGGGGTGGAGTACGTCTATTCCACGGCCGGCCCCGGACAGGCCATGACCGTGGTGCGCTTCAAGGTCGGCGAAAACGCGGAAAAAAGCCTCGTTGCCGCCTACGCCAAACTCTACCAGCACCTGGACTGGATTCCGCCGGGCTGTTCCCGGCCCATCCTGAAGCCCCATTCCATCGACGACGTGCCCGTGCTGGCCGTGGCCCTGTGGGGCGGCCCGTATGATTCGCGGCAGTTGCGCCTGATGGCCAACGCCGTCAACGAGGAGGTGCGCCGCATTCCGGGCGTGGCCGAAACGACCGTCACGGGCGGGCGCAAGCGCGCCGTCATGGTCGAACCCGACCCGGACCGGCTGCGGGCCCAGGGCCTCGACGCCGTCAACGTGCTGGACGCCATCGGCCTGCAAAACACCGGGCAGACCATCGGCGACGCCTTCCAGTCCGGCCAGGCCGTATCCATCCGGCTGGACAATTTCTTCCGCACCGAAAAGGAGCTGTCCCGGGCGGTGGTGGCCGTCAAATCCGGCCGGCCGGTCTACCTGGCCGACGTGGCCACCATCCGCGACAGCTTCGACGAGCCCGACAACTACGTGTTCTACCTGCCGGGCAAGGGGCTGGTGGACAAAAACACCCTCCCCGGCGAGTCGCACCCGGCCGTGACCCTGTCCGTGGCCAAACGGGCCGGGGAAAACGCCACCAGCATCGCCGACGAGGCCCTGCGCCGGATCAAGGCCCTGCGCGGCTACATCCTGCCGGCCGACGTCCAGGTGACCGTCATCCGCGACTACGGCGAGACGGCCAAGGCCAAGGTGGACGAACTGCTCAAGCACCTCATCCTGGCCGCGGTCACCGTGGGCGGCGTGGTGGCGTTGTTTCTGGGCCTGCGGGCCAGCGTCGTGGTCATGGTGGCCGTGCCGGTCACCCTGTCCATCACCCTGGCCACCTATTGGCTGATGGGCTACACGCTCAACCGCGTCACCCTGTTCGCGCTCATCTTCTGCATCGGCATCCTCGTCGACGACCCCATCGTGGACGTGGAAAACATCGTGCGCCACCTCGCCCTGCCCGGCTCCAAGGGCAAAAAGCTGTCCCAGGTCATTGTCGAGGCCGTCAGCGAAGTGCGCGCCCCCCTGATCCTGGCCACCTTCACGGTCATCGCCGCCATCGCGCCCATGGCCTCGGTCGGCGGCCTCATGGGCCCGTACATGCGGCCCATGCCCGTGGGCGCGTCCGTGGCCATGCTGCTGTCCATGGCCGTGGCCTTTCTCATCACGCCCTGGACGTCCAAGCGGGCCCTGCGCCCCGAGCCCGAGGGGACCAAGCCCCATGGCGAGATTCCCGACGACGTCGGCACCCGCGCCTATCTGTGGCTCATGGACCGGCTGCTCAAGCGCCCGGTCTGGCGCTGGGGCTTTCTGGGACTGGTAGGCGTGCTGTTCGTGGCCGCCTGCTCGCTGTTTCCGGCCAAGGGCGTGCTGGTCAAGATGCTGCCCTTCGACAACAAGAGCGAATTTTCCGTGGTGGTGGACATGCCGCGCGGCACCACCCTGGAGGAAACCACCGCCGTCACCCGCGAGTTGGCCGACGCCATCCTGGCCCGCACCGACGTGGTCGGGGCCACCATCTTCGCCGGCGCGGCCGCGCCCATGACCTTCAACGGCCTGATCCGCCATTATTATCTGCGAAGCGGCCAGCACGAGGCCGAAATCAGCGTCAACCTGCTGCCCAAGGAAGACCGCGACCAGCAAAGCCACCCCATCGCCAAGGAGGTTCGGCAGGCGCTGGTCCCCATCGCCGCCCGCCACGGCGCCAAAATCAAGGTGGTGGAACTGCCGCCCGGACCGCCCGTGCTCCAGACCCTGGTGGCCGAAATCTACGGCCCCACCGATGCCGGGCGGCTGGCCGTGGCCAGACAGGTCCGCGACATCATGAAAAAGACCCCGGACGTGGTGGACGTGGACTGGTACGTGGACGATCCCCGGCCCGAGCAGGTCATCCGGGTCGAGCGCGACAAGGCCCAGGCGGCCGGCGTCGATCCGGACCGGGCGCTCAAGGACGTGACCGCCAGCATCGCCGGCACGACGGCCGGGCTCATGCACGACGAACAGGCCCGCGAGGACGCGCCCATCGTGGTGCGCCTGCCCCTGCGCGACCGGGCCGACGCCCGCGACATGGGCGCCCTGGCCGTGCGCGGCGAGGACGGCCGCATGGTCTCCCTCGGCCAGATCGCCTCCATCACCGAACACGAGGAAGCGACCCAGCTCTACCACAAAAACCTCCTGCCCGTGGTCTACGTCACCGGCGACGTGGCCGGGCGCGAGGAAAGCCCGGTCTACGCCATGGGCAAGGTCAACGACGCCCTGACCGCCCTGGGCGACACCGGCAAGGGCGCCTGGCAGCAGGCCGGCAAGGCCCCGCTGCCCATCCTGTGGACGGCCATGCCGGCGCAGACCGCCGACTACAGCCTCAAATGGGACGGCGAATGGCAGATCACCTACGAGGTCTTCCGCGACATGGGCATCGCTTTCGCCGTGGTCATGGTGCTCATCTACATCCTGACCGTGGGCTGGTTCGGCTCCTACACCACGCCCCTGGCCATCATGGCCCCCATCCCGTTGTCGCTTATCGGCATCATCCCGGCCCACGCCATGGCCGGCGCCTTCTTCACGGCCACGTCCATGATCGGGTTCATCGCCGGGGCGGGCATCGTTGTGCGCAACTCCATTATCCTTGTGGATTTTATTGAAATGCGCCGAGGCCAGGGGGAAACCCTGGCCCGGGCCGTGGAAGAAGCCGGCGCGGTGCGGTTCCGGCCCATGCTCCTGACCGCCATCAGCGTGGTGGGCGGGGCGTTCGTCATCCTGTTCGACCCCATCTTCCAGGGACTGGCCATCTCGTTGATGGCCGGCGAGGTGGCCGCCACCATCTTCTCGCGCATGGTCGTACCGGTCATGTACTACCTCGACGCCAGACGCAGTGAGGCCAAGGGGGCGTAAAGAAAAGAGGAAGAATGCCTCCGGCGGCCGGGAGGGGGTCACCCCCTCCCGGACC
>JAFABC010000324.1 GCA_023426275.1 Pseudomonadota bacterium
ACGATGCGAACGAGGAACTGGCAGGAGATCATGGCCCAGCTCTCGATCTTCTTCCAGGACAGGCTCCAGGACTATCTCCGCTAAACCATCAACCTGGGGCGTTTACACAGTTTTCGAGACACTCCCCCTTGAGCCTCTGGTTTGTCCGCCTTGCACGAAATTCCGGGGCAGACCGCCCAAGGATGCACGCCTCATGCTCAATGGCATCCTTTGGATTCTCCATTCTGGCGCTCCTTGGCGTGACCTGCCAGAGGAATTTGGCCCCTGGCAGACCGTGTACAAACGTTTTAATCGCCGGGCCAAGTCTCCACTTTGGCAGGAAATTCTCTCCTTCCTCGCCAGCGAAGCAGACCTTGAGTCCATCTGTATGGACGGTTCCTACGTTCGCGTTCATTAGCGTGCGACTGGCGGCAAAGGGGGCACGAGGCCCAGGCCATAGGCCGCAGTCGTGGTGGGCTGACAACCAAGATTCATGCTGTCGTCGACGCCCTGGGGAACCCCATTCGCCTGAAACTTACTGGTGGCCAAGTCCATGACAGCGTGCCGGCCCTCGAACTCATCGAGGACTTGGCGGTTGAACATGTCATTGCGGACAAGGCCTATGATGCCGACGCCATTGTAGCCGAAGTGGAGCGAGGCGGCGCTCTCGCGGTCATCCCCCCCAAGCGGAATCGACGGCGGCAACGCCCCTACGACACACATCTTTACAAAGAACGGCACTTGGTTGAGTGCTTTTTCTGAAAGCTTAAAGACTTTCGGCGCATCGCAACCCGCTACGAGAAATTGGCCCGAACTTTTTTTACCATGGTCACATTCAGGAGCAGCCTGTACGCTTCAAGACGTATCAAAGGATAGCCCAAGCCTTGCATGCTGGAGGCTATTACATGACCGTTGATATTTTTAAAGGAGACCCCCCCCGATTGCAAAAGATGTACATGCATCAATGGCGAGAATTTATGCTGCAAAACCTTCCTGGAAATGACGTGGATGGAAAATGGCTGGCGCTCCATGAACAAAAAGACAAACCGCTCACGCTCACAGATCAAATACGCCTTTTAAAAGAGGCTGGTTTTTCGAGCGTTGACGTCGTTCACAAGCGCTTGCAATTTGCGCTGATCATTGCGCAGAAATAGTCTCACATTATATGTAGGCAAAAGTATTCTACTCTCATGTCCAAGTTGATGTTGTATTATTGGAAAAAAACTACGGCGTCGGCAGTTTAAGATGCACCGGCGGCACGTTTTCCCGGGGCGCTCCCACACCGTGAAAAAGCAGGGTTTCAAGCACTTCCGCCAAGGGCAACCCAACCACATTGGTGTAGGAACCGTTGATTCGGGTGACGAAGGCTGCGGCCCGGCCCTGGATGGCGTAGGCGCCGGCTTTGCCCATGGGCTCGCCGGTGTCCACATAGGCGGCGAGCGTGCTTTCGGGCAGGGCGATCATGGTCACGTCGGTCGCGACCGTGAAGGCTTGTGGGGCGTCGGCCAAGCCGAACAGGGCGCAGCCTGTGACCACCTGATGCGTGCGCCCGGACAGCAGCCCCAACATGCGGCGCGCGTCGGCCGCGTCACGCGGCTTGCCCAGAATCAGCCCGTCCACCGTCACCACGGAGTCCGCGCCCAGAACGATCGCCTGCGGGTTGTCCGCCGCTACGGCCGCGCCCTTGAGGGTGGCCATGCGGGCGGCGTAGGCGGCCGGCGTCTCCCCCGGCTCCGGGGCGGGTTCGCTGGCCGGGCTCGGCACGACGGTAAAGGGAAGGCCGGCCAACGTGAGCAGCTCCCGGCGACGCGGCGAGGTCGAGGCCAGGATGATGGGCTTGTGCGTAACGTACATAACAGATTGCTATATCGAAACTTTTGTTAAGTGCTTGGCTTGGCGGCGGCGTGGTGCCGCCAGGATGGCGCGCCGCAGGCTCAGGACTTCCTGTTGCCCGGGAATTTGGGCACCTCGGTGTCCCAGTTCTGCGTGACCGGGCGGTCCCGCTTGTAGCGGAAATCGCACAGCGCATCGCCCTGGGCCAGGGTATGGACGCGCACGAGCCCCGTGCCCTGGGCGCGGGAGGCCAGAAAATCGTTCAGGCAATAGTAGGGGGCCACTTCGGCCACGCCCTGGGCCTTGAAGTATTTGACCGCGCCGCACGCGGAATAGTCGTAGCCGAGGTCGAAGGTTTTGCCGTCGCCCTTGACGACCGTGCCGACCCAGTCCCCCGGGTAGCGCCGTTTTTGGCTTTCGGCGGCCCAGGCTTCGAGGGCGCGGAAATAGACCGGTGAAAAGAGCTTCGCCCCCATGGCGTGGGCTTTTTGCGGCGGCACCGCCGCCCAGTCGGCGGCGTAGAGATCGTACAGGAGCCGGCCGGCGTCCTTGGCCGTCATGCCTTTTTCGCCCATGGCCTTGCACAGGGCGGTCAGCCAGCCGGCCATGATGAGGAAGGGCTGGTTGCGGTTGGACGGTCCGCCGATGTCGGGCATGGCCGGCAGCAGGGCGTCGTAGCGGCGCAGGGCGTCGGCGGCGATGGCCCTGGCCGTGGGTTCGGCCGTGCGGGCGGCCAGCCAGTGTTCCGCGCCGCCGCACACGCCTTTGAAGTCGGCCAGCAGCTTGGCCCGGTTGGCCACGTAGAAATTGGGGGCCTGGGTGGCGGCCAGCGCCCGCCAGGGCAGCAGGCAGGCACAGGCGCCGACAAGACCGGCCCGAAGGACAGCGCGCCGGGTCAGGCCGTGGCGCGAAAAACCGTTTTCACCAGACATGGCAACGTCCGTGGTATGCAGGAAACAAGCCCCTGGGACACCATGTCGCAGGGGCGGCCAAAGGGGAGCCGTCATGTCGGCGGCCCCCCGTATTATCCTTACGCCTTGGGTTTGCTGTCCGCCAGCAGGGCGGCGCGCAGGGTCTCGTCGAGACCGGGATGGGGGAAGATGAGCCCGCGACACCGCTCCCGGGTCCAGCCCTCGGCCACGATGGCCGTGGCCAGCGTGCCCATGGTCGAAGCGCCATGGCCGACGGCCGTGATTCCGGCCACCTTGCCGTCTTTCCAGACGACCCGGGCGAAACCGGTGGTGTCGGCATGGGCCTGGGCAATGGGGTTGGCCACGAACTGCGCCTCGGAGACGCTGTCGCCGGTGGCGGCGATGTCGCCCACGCGCATGATTTCCGGCTCGCCGTAGTAGCAGCCCGGAATCGGTCCCGGCGCATACGGCCCGGACTCCAGGCCGGCCACGTGGCGGGCGGCGAAAACGCCCTGGCTGGCGGCGGCATGGGCGAGCAGGGTGCGGCCGTTGCAGTCGCCCACGGCGTAGATGCCGGGCGCGGCCTGCAAGGTGTCGTTCGTGCTGATCCAGGCCCGGTTGGGATTCGGGTTGGCAAAGGCGACGCCCAGTTCGGCCAGCCCCGGCACCATGGTGGCGGCGAAACGGCCGATGGCCACCAGCGCCTTCTCGGCCACGATGACCTCGCCGCCGGCCAGGGTCATCCGGGCCAGCCCGTCCTCGTCGGTGACAAGGCTTTCCACCTTGACCCCGGCCCGGGCGTCGATGCCCTTTTTGCGCATGACCTGCAAGGCGACCTTGGACACGTCCGGGTCCTCGGCCGGGGCCACGCGCGGGGCGGCGTCGACCACGGTCATTTTCGTGCCCAGGCGGCGGTAGACCTCGGAGATTTCCAGGCCGATGGCTCCGGCCCCGACAATGATCATGCTCTTGGGCGCTTCGGTGAAGTCGAGCACCGGCGCGACGCCGAGCACGGCCTTGCCGTCGGGTTTCACGCCCGGGAAGGCGGCGGCCCGGGAGCCCAGGGCCAAAACGATCGCGTCGAAGGGCAGGTCTTCCTGGCCGCCCCGGACCGCGACATGGGCCAGGCCGGCGGAAATGCCGGACAGGTTGCCCGTGACCAGCCGCACGCCGGCCTTTTCCAGGGTCTTGGCCATGGCCGTGTGGGTGGCGTTGAGAAGCTTTTTCTTCTTGGCCTGGATGGCGGCCAGATCCGGGGTCACGGACCCGGCGACCAGCTTGTATTTGGCCTGGGCTTCGAGGATGTCCACGGCCAGGGTGGTGGCCAGCAGGTGCTTGGTCGGAATGCAGCCCCAGTTGAGGCAGGTGCCGCCGAGCTTGCCGCGTTCGACCAGGGTCACGTCCAGACCCGCGGCCGCGCCGGCCAGGGCCGCTTCGTACCCGCCGGGGCCGGCCCCGACCGCGATAAGACGCTTTTGTTTAGAGGTCATCGGTTATCTCCATGGCCCGGGCGGCGCGCGTCTCGTCCAGACGACCCACGGGAAGCGTGGTGGGACAGGCGCGCACGGCGTCCGGGTCCGTTTCAGCCAGCGCCAGGATATCGAGCAGATCGGCCACGAAGGCGTCGAGGGTATCCTTGCTCTCGGTCTCGGTGGGCTCGATCATGAGCGCTTCCTTGACGATCAGCGGGAAATAGATGGTGGGGGCGTGGTAGCCGCGATCGAGCAGGGCCTTGGCGATGTCCAGGGCGTGCACGTGCTTTTCGGCGGCCAGCTTCGCGGCCGAGGCCACGAATTCGTGCATGCAGATGCGGTTGTAGGGCACCTCGATGGCGTCGGCCAGCCGCTTGCGCAGATAGTTGGCGGCCAGCACCGCCGATTCCGACACCCGGATGAGTCCCTCGCGCCCCAGGCGCAGGATGTAGGCGTAGGCCCGCAGCACCACGCCGAAGTTGCCGTAGAAAGGCGACACGTAGCCGATGGATTTCGGGTGGTCGTAGCTTAAGGAATAGCGCCCGGCCTCGTCCTTTTCCACCCGGGAGATGGGCAGGTAGGGGATGAGCTTTTCCGAGACGCCGACCGGTCCCGAGCCGGGGCCGCCGCCGCCGTGGGGCGTGGCGAAGGTCTTGTGCAGATTGAGGTGCACCACGTCGAAACCGGCGTCGCCCACGCGCAGCTTGCCGAGAATGGCGTTGAGGTTGGCCCCGTCGTAGTAGAGCAGGGCGTCCACCTTGCGGCACTGGGCGACGATCTCGGGCAGATGGCGCTCGAACAGGCCCAGCGTGTTGGGCACGGTCATCATGACGCCGGCGGTTTCCTCGTCCATGGCGGCGGCCAGGGCCTGCGGGTCGATGATGCCGTCCTTCGAGGCCACGGACACCACGTCGAACCCGGCGATGTGGGCCGAGGCCGGGTTGGTGCCGTGGGCCGAATCCGGGCAGAGGATCTTGGTTTTGTGGTTGCCCTTGTCGGCATGGTAGGCCGCGATCATGAGCGCCCCGGTGAGTTCCCCGTGCGCCCCGGCCATGGGGTGCAGGGTGAAGGCGGCCATGCCCGTGATCTCGCACAAAAACCGCTCCATCTCATAGAGGACTTCCAGGGCGCCGGAGGTCATGTCGCCGCCGCCCGGCAGCTGGGGAATGAGCGGATGCAGGCGCGAAAAGCCCGGCAGGGCGGCCACTTCCTCGGTGAACTTGGGGTTGTACTTCATGGTGCACGACCCCAGCGGATAGAAGTTGCCGTCCACGCCGAAGTTCTTGCGCGACAGTTCGGTGAAGTGGCGCACCACGTCGAGCTCGCCAAGCGACGGCAGGCCGGTGGCGCCTTCGCGCAACAGGCCGCCGGGAATGAAATCGATGGGCTCGGTCTTGGGCTTTTCCGGCCACACGCCTTCCCGGCCGGGCCGGGATTTGGAGAAAACGGTGCTCATAGGATGTCCCCCAGATGCCGGGCCAGACGGTCGATGGCGGCGCGGTCGTGCTTTTCGGTGCAGCAGATCAGCAGGGCGTTGTCGAGGCCCTTGTAATATTTGCCCAGGGGAAAGCCCGGGATGATGCCGTCGTCCATGAGCTTGCGGGCGGCCAGCTTGGCGTTGACCGGCAGCAGCACCGCGAATTCGTTGCCGAAGGGGGCGTCGTTTAAAAGGCGCACCCCGGGGATGCCGGCCAGCTTCATGGCGGCGTAGTGGGCGTTTTCGATGGACAGGGTGGCCTGGCGGGACAGGCCTTCCTCGCCGGTCAGGCAGAGGTTGATCAGCGCCCGCAGGGCGCAAAGCGCCTGGTTGGAGCAGATGTTCGACGTGGCTTTTTCCCGGCGGATGTGCTGTTCGCGGGCCTGCAGGGTGAGCACGTAGCCGGTGCGGCCGGCGGCGTCGACGGTGCGGCCGACGATGCGGCCGGGCAGTTGGCGCACGAGCTTTTTGCTGCAGGTCATGATGCCGAGATAGGGGCCGCCGAAGGACAGCGGCAGGCCGAGGCTCTGCCCCTCGGCCGTGACGATGTCCGCGCCCATGGCGCCGGGCGTCTTGAGCACGGTCTGGAGCACCGGATAGCCGGACAGAATGGACAGGGCCTTTTGGTCGGCCGCCTTGGCGAAAAGGGCGGTGAAGTCCTGGATCTGGCCGAAAAAGTTCGGATTCTGCACGACGACGGCCGCGGTCTTGTCGTCGATGGCCGCCGCCAGCCCCTCCATGTCGTCGCAGCCGTTGACATGGGGCACGGTGACGAGTTCGAGGTGCAGATTTTTCGTGTAGGTGGCCAGCACGATACGGTAGATGGGGTTGACCGTCTCGCTGACCACGGCCTTTTTGCGCTTGGTGGCGCGCACGGCCATCATCAGCGCCTCGTACAGGGCCGTGCCGCCGTCGTAGCCGCCGGCGTTGGAGCACTCCATGCCGAACAGGCGGCACATGGCGGTCTGGTATTCGAAAGTTGCCTGCAACGTGCCCTGGGAGGCCTCGGCCTGATACGGCGTGTAGGCGGTGTAGAACTCCCCGCGCGAGAGCAGCAGGTCCGAAGCGGCCGGCACGTAATGGTCGTAGAAGCCGCCGCCCAGAAAGCTGGCCATGTGCGCCTGGTTTTTTCCGGCCAGCCGTTCCATGGCGTTGCGCACGGCCATTTCCGTGCTCCCGCGCGGCAGGTCGAACTGTTTCGGGCGGAGGGTCTGGGGAATCTCGGCGAACAGCTCGGCAACATCGCGCACGCCGATGACCTCGAGCATCTCCCGGATTTCCTGCGCGGTATGCGGAATGTAGGGCATGATGGCTCCGGCTTATTCTTCGGCTTTGGCGATTTCCTCGTACTCCTCGGGCGACAGCAGGCCGGTCGGCTCTTCCGACAGACGGACCCGGAGCATCCAGCCGTCGCCGTACGGATCGGCGTTGACCTTTTCCGGGTTGGCTTCGAGTTCCTCGTTGATGGCGACAACTTCCCCGGTAACCGGGCTGTACAGCTCGCTTGCCGCCTTGACCGACTCCACCGAGCCCATTTCCTGGCCGGCTTCGATCGTGTCGCCCACGGCCGGAAGCTCGACATAGGTGATGTCGCCGAGTTGTTCCTGAGCGAAATCCGTAATGCCGATGATGGCGATCTCGTCTTCGACCCGGACCCATTCGTGGGTCTTGGCGTAGAGCAGGTCCTTTTGCATGGCGCGCCTCCCTGGGCAATGATACTGCGTTTGGCCCCCGCCGGTTTGGGCAGGGAGCAGGCCCCAAATACCTTTTTGGAAGGCACGGGGCAAGCAGCGAGCGGAACTGTCATATCCGGTCGGGCGAACGATCGTCGGGCGTAGTCAGGGTTGCCCGAATGGCGCTTTGATGGTAACACGGTTGCCGTCGCCGATAGCATCTTTTCATCGGCCTCGGAGTCTCCCTTGCACAACCGATGCGCTGCCACGCCGCTTTTGGCCGCCAGTTCCACGCCTCCCGCCTGGGAGGGCAACCAACTCCGCCTTTTTTTGGCCGGGCGCGAATTTGTCCTGCAACGCGACGAGGACATGGAGGCGCTGTGGGATTCCCTGGGCCGCGACGGGTTCGGCGACGACGAGCACATGCCGTACTGGGCCGAAATCTGGCCGGCCAGCCTGCTGCTGGCCGCCTGGCTCGGCCGGTGCCGGGAACGCATTGCCGGGTGGCGCTGCCTGGATCTCGGCTGCGGCATGGGGCTTACGGCCCTGGCCGGGGCGGCTTGCGGCGCCCGGGTCGCGGCCGTGGATTATGAAGAGGCGGCCATTGCCCATGCCGTGCGCAACGCGGCGCGAAACGGCCTGTCCCCGCGGTTTGCCGTCATGGACTGGCGACAGCCCTGTTTCGTCCCCCGGAGTTTCGAGTTCATCTGGGGCAGCGATATTTTGTACGAGACGCGGTTTTACACGGCCCTGGTGCCGCTTTTTCGGGAAATGCTCGCCCCGGGCGGGCGCATCTGGTTGTCGCAACCCTGGCGGCAGGTGTCCGAGCCGGTCTGGGACGCCCTGGCCGCCGATGGTTTTTCCGTCACCCGGCTGCACGAGGAATCGGTTTCCTTTTCCGCTTCCCGCAGCACGGTGAGCCTGTACGAGATCGGCCTGTAACGACGAGGAGGAGGCGCATGGGACAGACCATCCGCTTCGGCGTGTCGCTCAATTCCGAGTTGCTCGAGAAGTTCGACGCCTTGTGCGATGAGAAAAGCTACCAGACCCGGTCCGAAGCCATCCGTGACCTCATCCGGGGCATGCTGGTGCAAAAGGAATGGGAGCAGACGGACAAGGAGGTGGCCGGGGTGCTCACCCTGGTCTACGACCACCATACGTCCGATCTGGCCCAGCGCCTGATCGAAATCCAGCACGAGGACCACGAGGTGATCCTGTGCACCATGCACGTGCACATCGACCACCACAACTGCCTGGAGGCCCTGGCCCTCAAGGGCCCGGGGGAGGCCGTGCAAAAACTCTCCCAAAAGCTCATCTCCACCCGGGGCGTCAAATACGGGAAACTCACCCTGGCCACCACCGGCCAGGAAATCGTGTAACGGACCGGGCGCGCATCGGGAGGGGCGGCGCCCCTCCCGACCCCACCCTGTCGGCGGGGAGCACTCCCCCGTCCCCGTGGCGGGGACCGGGGGTTCTTCTTTACAGCACAGGTCGTCCCTATTATTGACGACGTCCCCATCCCCCTTATTTCCTTTCGAGGGGGCCGGGGGGCACCATCCCCCTGGTGGGGCGCGGGGGCGACGCCCCCGCCCGCCGGAGGCCTAACCCATGCGAGACATCCAGAGCGGACCGCCGGACGTGGCCATCGCCGTGGACCGGGTCGGTATCAGGAATTTCCGGCTGCCGCTGATCGTGCGCGATCGGGCCAAGGGGCGCCAGCACACCGTGGCCGAGGTGGAGTTGTCCGTGGATCTGCCGGCGCGGTTCAAGGGCACGCACATGAGCCGGTTCGTCGAGGCCCTGTCGGGATTCACCGGCGAACTCGACCTCGTGTCCTTCCGCACCCTGCTGGCCGATGTGCGCGAGCGGCTGGAAGCGGAAAACGCCCATCTGACCCTGCGCTTTCCTTATTTTCTGGCCAAGCCCTCGCCCGCGTCCGGGGCGACGTCGCTGATGGACTATGCCTGCCAGGTCTCGGGCGAGTTCGCGGGCGAGAAGTTCCGCCAGACCCTGACGGTGTCCGTGCCGGTCATGACCGTGTGCCCGTGCTCCCTGGCCATTTCGGACCAGGGCGCGCACAGCCAGCGGGCCATGGTCACCATCGCCTGCCGCTTTTCGGGCTTCGTGTGGGTGGAGGAGCTGGTCGAGATCGCCGAGAAGGCCGGATCTTCGCCGGTGTACGCGCTGCTCAAGCGCGAGGACGAAAAGCAGGTCACCGAACAGGCCTTCGACAATCCGACCTTTGTCGAGGACGTGGCCCGGCGCGCGGCCAACAGTCTTTCGGCCCATCCCAAGATCACCTGGTTCCGGGTGGATGTGGAGAGTTTCGAATCCATTCACAACCACAGCGCCTTTGCCGGCATCGAGGGACGCAATGAACCCGGTGTCCAGGGCTGAGAGCCGCGTTTTTCGTTAAAAAAATCACGATTTGGGCCCGGAATGGCTTGTCGGGAGCCCGGAACGGGGCGTATGGGGGAACCTATGCCCTGCCCGGGACAACTCTCGCGCAATTGCGAGCAGATCCTCCAGTACGCCCCTGTTTCGATCATGCTGATCGATGCCGAGGGGACCATCACCTTTGTCAATAATTGGCATTTGGCCAATTTCGCACGTGGAAAACATGACCGGGACTTTTTCCTGGGGCGCAAGCTGCAGGATCTGCCGGGCATCCTCAGTTCCGGCATCGCCGAGGACATCCGTTCCGTCCTGACCGGCAGGACCGTGCACCTGGAAGCGTTTTACACCAACGAGTGCAGCGGCGGCCAGTCGGCCTATCAGAATCTGCGCGGCATCCCCATCCGGGAAAACGGCGTGATCGTCGGCGCCATCGTCATCCGTGAGGACGTGACCGGGCTGGTCATGTCCCAGCACCTGCTGGCGGAAAACCAGGCCATCTTCAAGGCGTTGCTCGACGCCCCCCGCGATTCCATCATCCTGTCCGACGCCGACGGGTTCATCCTCATTCTCAACGAGGAGGCGGCCCGGCGGCGGGGCTGCGGCGTGGACGCGCTGGTCGGCACGAGCCTGTACCGCTATCTGCCCCCCGGTCTGGCCGACGAGCGCCGGGAGCATCTGCAGGAAGCGGTGCGGGAAAACAAGGTCGTCTCCTACGAGGAGCGCCAGGGCGACCAGTTTTTCCTCATCAGCCTGTGCCCCATCACCGATGACGCGGGCCGGGTGCATCTGGTGGCCAGCTATTCCCGGGACATCACCACGCTCAAGGAAACCGAGGCCCAGTTGCGCCGGGAAAAGGAGCTGGCCTTTTCGGCCAGCCAGGCCAAGTCCCAGTTTCTGGGCAACATCACCCACGAGTTGCGCACGCCCTTAAACGGCATCATCGGGGCCACCCAGCTGGCCTTGCAGGGCGACGGCCTCGACGACCAGCGCGAGCTGTGGGACATCGTCAAGGACTCGGGCAAGCGACTGCTGTCCATCGTCAACAACATCCTGGAACTGGCCGACATCGACGCGGCGGCCATCGAGCCCGTCCTGTCCACCTGCGACGTGGGCGCCCTCGTGACCTCCCTGGCCCGGAGCTACTCCGTGCGGGCCAAGATCAAGAACATCGATTTTTCCGTCACCATCGATCCCCGCCTGCCGCGACAGCTTGTCGGCGATATGTTCCGGCTGCGCCAGATCCTGTCCAATCTGCTGGACAATGCCCTCAAGTGCACCACCACCGGTTCCATCGGCATCCGGATCAAATGCATCGCCACCAGCCGCATGGACTGTGCCTCCAATTACCGCACGCTGCTTTTTATGGTCCGCGACACCGGCATCGGCATCTCCAAGGAGTTCCAGGGCCGCATCTTCGAGGATTTCGAACTGGCCGAGCATTATCTGACCAAGCGGGTCAGCGGGGCCGGCGTGGGCCTGTCCATTGCCCGGCATCTGGTGGAAATGCTCGGCGGCAAGATCTGGGTCAAAAGCGCACCCGGCCGGGGCAGCACCTTCTATTTCACCATCCCCTTCGGCCTGCCGGACTACGAATGCCTGGGCCGGTCCGTGGTCTACGCCAGCGAGGACGCGGTCTTCACCCCGACCCGGCACACCGTGCTGCTGGTCGAGGACGAGCGTATCAATCGCCTGACCACCGGCCGCACCCTGGCCCGGCTCGGCTACAAGACCTTTGAGGCCGAAAACGGGCAGGACGCCCTGGAGCTGCTTTCGCATCGGAAAGCCGACATCATCCTCATGGACATCCAGATGCCGGTCATGGACGGCATCGAATGCACCCAACACATCCGAAACGGCGAGGTTCCGGGGCTCGACAAGGGCATCCCCATCGTGGCCCTGACGGCCTACGCCGGGGGCAAGGACCGGCAGCGTTTCCTGCGCCTGGGCATGGACGACTACCTGGCCAAGCCCCATACCATCGCACAGCTGGCCGAAGTGCTCGAAGCCAACTTGAAGCGTTCGCACACCCGGCGGATGTCCCACGTGGAGAGTGACGCCACGAACTGACGGGGGAAGAAGAGGAATGCCTCCGGCGGCCGGGAGGGGGTCACCCCCTCCCGGACC
>JAFABC010000326.1 GCA_023426275.1 Pseudomonadota bacterium
GGTCCGGGAGGGGGTGACCCCCTCCCGGCCGCCGGAGGCATCTTCCCTCTTCCTCCCTTCTATTTCCCGATGCAAAAACTGTCGAAAATGGCGTTGAGCACGTCGTCCGGCGTGGTTTCGCCGGTGATGTCGGCCAGCAGGGCGCCGGCGGTTTCCAGGCGCACGCCGAGAAGATCGTAGGGGATATCGGCCGCGATGTCGGCGAGCAGTCCGGTCAGTTCCTCGCGGGCGGCTGTGAGGCTGGCGGCTTCGCGTTCGCTCGGGGCCGGGGCGTCGGGCTCGGGCGGGCCGGCTTCGCGGGTGAGCCGGGCGCGCATGGCCGCGAGCAGCCCGGTCAGGCCCTGGCCCGTGCGCGCCGACACGGCCACGGTTTCCAGGCCCAGGCCGGCCAGTTCCCGCTTTGGATCGGGTGAAGCCGGCGGCAGGTCGGCCTTGGCCAGCACGGCCAGCACCTTGTCCCGGCCCAGGCGGGCCAGCAGCTCCCGGGTCTCGGCGTCCGGGGCGTGGGGGGCGGCGCCGTCCACGACATAGAGGCCCAGGTCGGCCGCGGCGGCCAGACTGACGCCGCGCGCCTTGCCGGCGGCTTCCACGGCGTCGGGCGTCTCCCGCAGGCCGGCCGTGTCCGTGAGCATGACCGGCAGCCCGTCGAGGTCGAGGCCTTCTTCCAGATAATCCCGGGTGGTGCCGGGAATCTCGGCCACAAGGGCCCGGTCCGTGCCGAGCAGGGCGTTGAACAGGCTGGATTTGCCGGCGTTGACCCGGCCGAACAGGGCCACGCGCGCGCCGTGGCGAAACGGTCTGGCCCGCCGGCCGGCGGCCAGCAGGGCGTCGATGCGGGCGATGACGGCCGCGACGCCGTCGGTGAAGGCCTGCCGGGGCAGGCAGTCCACTTCCTCCTCGGGAAAGTCCACGGCCAGACAGATGCCGGCCCGCAGTGTGTCGAGGGCGTCCCCCAGCTCCCGCACGGCCTGCCCCATGGCCCCGGACAGGCGGGTGAGGGCCAGTCCGGCGTCGGTTTCGCCGCGCGCGTCGATCAGCTCGGCCACGGCCGCGGCCTGGGACAGGTCCAGGCGGCCGTTGACGTAGGCCCGCTTGGTGAATTCCCCGGGGCCGGCCGGGCGCGCGCCCAGGGCGAAGGTCCGGGCCAGCACGGCCCGCAGCACGGCCGGCGCGCCGTGGCAGAAAAATTCCACCGTGTCTTCGCCCGTGTAGCTGCCCGGGCCGGGCATGAAGGCGACCATGGCCTCGTCGAGGGTGTGGCCGTCCGCGCCGACCAGTCGGCCGTGGTGCAGCCGGTAGGGGCGCAGGCCGGCGAACTCCGGCCGGGCGGAAACGAACAGACGACCGGCCACGGCCTTGGCCTGCGGACCGCTGACGCGCACGATGCCCACGCCGCCGCGGCCCGGTGGGGTGGCCACGGCGGCGATGGTATCGGTGGGGAGCCGGGCCATGGGCGTGTCAGGCGCTGGCGGCGCAGCTCGTCCGGGCCAGCAGGGTGGCGATGGCCCGGCCCATGCGGGCGATGCCTTCGACGATGTGCTCGGGATCGGCGTTGGAGAAGTTGAGCCGCATTTCGCGCGCGCCGCCGCCGTCCACGAAGAACGGGCCGCCCGGCACGAAGGCCACCTTTTCCTTGATGCACAGGTCGAACAGATCGAACGTCGAGCAGCCTTCGGGCAGCGTCACCCACAGGAACATGCCGCCTTCGGGCTCGGTGCACAGGACCTCGGGCGGGAACTCCGCCTTGATGCGCTCGACCATGAGGTCGCGCTGCTCGCCGTAGACCTTGCGGATGGTGGCGATATGGGCGTCCAGATCGTTGTCGGCCAGATACTGGATGAGCACGCGCTGGACAAAGGTGGAGCAGTGCAGGTCCGAGGCCTGCTTGGCCGTGACCAGCTGGGGCAGGGTGTCGGGCGTGGCCACCACCCAGCCCAGGCGCAGGCCCGGGGCGGCGATCTTGGAGAATGTGCCGAGCATGAAGGCGTCGCCGGGCAGGAAGGCCGTGACCGGCGGCTGGGGCTCGCCGAAAAAGCGCAGCTCGCCGTAGGGGTCGTCCTCGATAAAGACCGTGTCGGACATGCGCAGCACTTCGGAAACGGCCCGCCGGGCCTCCAGGGAGTAGGTCAGGCCGGAGGGGTTCTGGAAATTGGGCACGGCGTAGAACATTTTGGCCTGTTGCGAGAGCACCACCTCGGTCAGACGGTCGATGTCCGGGCCCTGCGGGGTCAGCGGCACGCCGACGAATTCGGGCTCGAACACGGAAAAGGCCTGGATGGCTCCGATGTAGCCCGGCAGCTCCACGGCGACCGTGTCGCCCGGGTCGAGAAAGACCTTGGCCAGCAGGTCCAGGCTTTGCTGGGAGCCGTTGGTGATGAGGATGTTGGCCGGGTCGATGTTCATGCCCTTTCTGGCCCTGTAACGGGCGGCGATCCATTCGCGCAGGGCCGGTTCTCCCTCGGTTACCGAATATTGCAGCGCGCCCGGGCCGTTCTCGGACAGGACCTTGGCGGCGGCGTCGGCCATGGGGCCGGTGGGGAAGAGGTCGGGCTTGGGCAGACCGCCGGCAAAGGAAATGATGGACGGGTCGGCGGTGACCTTGAGAATTTCGCGAATGAAGGAACGGCGCACCTGGGACATGCGTTTGGCAAAAGCGGGCACGATGAGACCTCCTCGGCTGGAGGCCGCGACGGTGGCGGGCGACTGGCCCGATGCTGCGGCCGGTCGCCGTATCCTAGACGGGAATGTTCCCATTAGAAAGAAAATTCTCGATAGGAAGCAATGTCAGGAGGTTGGCGATGGCTTTGCGACGTATTTCCGGCGTATGGGCCGCGGCCGTGCGTCGGGCGTTGTCCAGGGCGTGGGCCAGCGGCGCGCCCCCGTCGGTCCAGAGGCGGGCCGCCGCTTCCAGGCAGGCAACCGCCCCGAAAACGTCATTGTCCGCTGCGTAGAATCCGTTGCCGCCCCAGGGAACGTCGCGAAGCGGCAGGCTTGGCGCAAAGCCGCCGTCCGCGCCGGCCTGGCGCATGTAGTCGAAGCCGCCGAAACCGCTGAAACCGGCCACCACGCAGCCGCAGGCCATGGCCTCCAGCGGCGGCAGGGGGCAGCCTTCGGGAAAGCCCGTGGCCAGAAACACGTGGCAGGAGCGCAGCGTCTCGGCCACGCCGTCCGGCGGCAGGCCGTCGATGGGCACCCAGGCCAGGGACAGGCCCGTGCGCGGGGCGCGGGCGGCGGCGACTTGTTGGATCATGGCCGCCAGCGCCTTGTTCTTGCGCGGCATGAAGGCCACGCGGACCGGGGCCGGGTCGGGCTTGGCCGGGGGCGGGAAAAAACGGGCCGGGTCGATGGCCGGGCGCAGGATGGGCGGCCGCACGCCGAGCGCCAGCTCGATGTAGCGGGCCACCGGGTCGGACACGGCCACAAACGAGACCGGGAGCCTGTCCCAGCCCACGCCCTCGGGCAGGCCGTGAAAAAGGTAGGCCCAGTTCTGGCAGTAGACGACGCAGCGGGCCCTGGCCGCCAGCCCCGGGGCCAGGGCGTTGGGCCAGCCCTCGGGCACGAGATAGGTGTCGGCCGCCGTGAGGCCCGCCGCCCCGAGCGCCACGGTCGGAATGCCGTCGGGCAGGGCCAGGGGAGGGCGCCCGGGTTCGCGCAGCACGAGCCCGACCGGCGCGCCCAGATCGCGCAGGTGCGCGGCCGTGTCGGCCAGCACCGCCAGCCCGCCCGAAACCGAGCGCAGCGGCGGCAGGAAAATGAGGATGCGTCCCACGTCGCGTCCTTTGCCGGCGGGTTGTTGCCGACGCAGTGTCAAAAGGCTAACACACAAACGGTCGCCTTTCGCAACCGTGATGCCGCAAGGAGTCGCCATGCGCAACCACAAGGAAACCTTCCCCGAATCCCTTCTGACGTCCGAAGCCACCGCCGTGCCGACCCTGGGGCAGCCGGCCTGCGACAGTCCCAAGCACGTGGGGGCCTTCGTGCCCGACGACGCCGGCGTGCTCGTCGGCATCTCGCGGGGCTCGGTCAGTTGCGACGGCGATACGCCCGTCTTTTTCGAGGAAGCCGGGCCGCGCCAGCGCATCTTTTTCACGCCGCAGAAAACCAAGATCGCCATCGTGACCTGCGGCGGCATCTGCCCGGGCATCAACGACGTCATCCGCTCCATCGTCATGGAGGCCCACCACCAATATGGCGTGGCCGCCACGTTGGGCATCCGCTACGGCCTGCGCGGCTTCATCCCGGCCTGCCGCCATGACGTGCTGGAGTTTTCGCCGGAAAACGTGGCCGAAATCCACGAATTCGGCGGCACCATCCTCGGTTCCTCGCGCGGGCCGCAGCCCGTGGACGAGATCGTGGACGCCATGGAGCGCATGGGCATCGGCTTTTGCATCTTCATCGGCGGCGTGGGCACCATGCGGGCGGCCTCGGCCATCCAGGCCGAAATCACCTCGCGCAACCTGCCCATCGGGGTGGTGTGCATCCCCAAGACCGTGGACAACGACATCCATTTCGTCTCGCGCACCTTCGGTTTCCTGACCGCCGCCGAAAAGGCCACCGAGGCCATTGCCTGCGCCCATGTCGAGGCCCTTGGCGCGCCCTACGGCATCGGGCTGGTCAAGCTCATGGGCCGGCAGTCCGGCTTCATCGCCGCCGAGGCCAGCATGGGGCTCAAGCACGTCAATATCGTGCTCGTGCCCGAGGAACCCTTTGCCCTTGCCGGCGAGGGCGGCGTGCTCGACGAACTGGAAAAGCGCCTGCGCGGCCGGGGCCATGCCGTGATCGTGGCCGCCGAAGGCGCGGGCCAGCATCTCATCCCGGCCACCGGACGCTTCGATCCTTCGGGCAACCCGGTGCTCGGCGATTTCTGCGCCCTGCTCACCGCCGAGATCAAGCGCCATTTCAAGGCCCGGTCCCTGCCCATCACCCTCAAGGTCATCGATCCGAGCTACATCGTGCGGGCCGGAATGGCCAACACCGCCGACGCCGTCTATTGCGGTTTTCTCGGCCGGTTGGCCGTGCACGCCGGCATGGCCGGCAAGACCGGCATCGTGATCGGCTCGGTCAACGACCGCTACGTGCACGTGCCGCTGCCCCTGGTGACCCGCGAGCGCAAGCACATCGATACCGATTCCGACTACTGGCAGGCCGTGCTCGATTCCACCGGCCAGCCCCGGTTTACCCCCTACACGGCCTAGGCGGCCCGCGCCGCCGGACCATCCCCCGAAATCCGCGTCGTCCCGCCGGGTGCGCCTTGTCGCGCGCCTTGGCGGGATGGCCGGTGCAAAGGAGTTTGCATGTCCCTGACGTTGCCCGAGTTGCGTGCCGCCATCAAACCTGTGGACGCGGCCCTTTTCCCCAAGGCCCAGGCCCACCTGGATAATCTGACCAAGCCGCGCGGCAGCCTGGGCCGGCTGGAGGAGCTGGCCGCCCGGTTGTTCGCCATCCGGGGCGGGCAGCGGCCGGTCGTCGATCCGGCCCGCATTTACGTGTGCGCCGGCGACCATGGCGTGGCCGCCGAGGGCGTGAGCCTGTTTCCCCAGGAAGTCACCCGGCAGATGGTGGCCAACTTCCTGGCCGGCGGCGCGGGCATCAATGTGCTGGCCGACACCGCCGGCATCGATCTGCGCGTGGTCGACGCCGGCTGCCTGGGCGAGCCGTTTCCCGCGCATCCCCGCTTCGCCGGCGCCCGGGTGGCCTCGGGCACGGCCAATCTGGCCGCCGGTCCGGCCATGAGCCGGCAGACCTGCGAAAAGGCCCTGCTGCTGGGCGCGTCCCTGGCCGCCGGAGCCGCCGCCGAAGGCGTCATGGCGCTCGGCACGGGCGATATGGGCATTGCCAACACCACGCCGTCCACGGCCCTTTTTTGCGCCTACCTCGGCCTCGATCCGGAGGCCGTTACCGGCCCGGGCACGGGCCTCGACGCGGACGGTGTGCGCCGCAAGGCCGCCGTGGTGGCCAAGGCCCTGCGGTTGCACGGCGAGGTCGTTGCCTCGGGCGACGCCGTGGCCATCCTGGCCGCGCTCGGCGGGCTGGAAATCGCCTGCCTGGCCGGCCTCGTGCTCGGCGCGGCGGCCAACCGGCTGCCCATCGCCGTGGACGGGTTCATCTCCACCGCCGCCTACGTCGCGGCCCGGGCCATCGTCCCGGCCGTGGCCGAGTACGCGTTTATCAGCCACGCCTCGGCCGAGCCCGGCTACGCGGCCATCACCGCCGCCCTGGACCAGAAGCCGCTGCTCGACCTGGGACTGCGCCTGGGCGAAGGTACGGGCGCGGCCCTGGCGCTCTTTCTGATGCGGGCCGGGGCCAATGTCTTCAACAACATGGCCACCTTTGCCGACGCGGGTGTGAGCGAGGGCGACAAGGGCTGATTTGATGTGAGTGGGAAAAGGCCGGAAGATGCTGGAAGATGCCTCCGGCGGCCGAGAGGGGCACTGCCCCTCCCGGACCCTCCCGAAAGGGGGGAGACGGCTGGATGGTTCGTTGGTCGGGTGGGGCTTCGAACGTTTGGCGGCGCAATTTTCCCCAGGCAAAGCCTGGGGA
>JAFABC010000332.1 GCA_023426275.1 Pseudomonadota bacterium
GCGCGGTTCAGGCCTGGGCCTGGGCTTTCTTGGCCCGGACCTTTTCGTTGGCCCGCTTCAGGGTAGCGCTTAACAGTTCGATGTCCACGGGTTTTTGCAGGTAGGCGAAGGCGCCAAGGCGCATGCATTCCTCGCGGTCGGCCTCGGAGCCGTGGCCGGTGAGGATGATGACCTCCACGTCGGGACGGGCGGCCTTGGTGCGCTTTAAGACCTCCAGACCGTCGATGCCCGGCATCTTGAGGTCGAGCACCATCACTTCGGGTTCGTCCTCGGCCATCATTTCCAGGGCCGATTCGCCGTCGAAGACCGCGTGGGACCCGACCTCGCGCATGGACAGGCGTTCGGAAAGCGTTTGCACGAATTCGCGTTCGTCGTCCACGAGCAGGACCTTGGTCGGCATCTCGAAGTCGGCCCGGCGGTAGATATCGGTCTGGTAGTAGCCCTTGCCGACCTTGGTCACCACCTCGGAGACGCCCTCGATCTTGCCGGCGATGCCCCGCAGTTCGTTTTCCAGGCGGTCGAGGAGCAGGACCTTTTTGTTGATGGTCAGGGTGACCACGCCGCCGGCGGCCGAAACGCCCACGTCGTGGCCCTTGCCGGTGATGACCGTTTCCACCTTGGCGGCCAGGAGGAAATCCCGGGTGCAGGTCCGCGAGGCGTCGGTGACGCGCACGGCCGGATCGGCCAGATGGCCGGCGATGAGCCCGGCCGCCTCCTCCACGGTGGTCTTGTCCATGGGCACGACCATGTCGTAGAGGGCCGGCGCCCAGGGGTCCTTGGACCCGGCCACCAGGGCCGACCACATGGAGCGGTCCTCGTCGCCGCGTTCAAGGGCCCGCTGGGCCTCGCGATCGACCAGCCCGTTGTCGCTGACGGCCACGGCCCGGCGGAAGGCCGCGTCGGCGATCAGGCACACCCGCAGCACGTGGGTGATTTCGCGGGGCGGCAGCAGGGCGCAGTAGCCCGAGATGAGCAGGCGCTCCTCCTCCACCAGCCGGGTGGCCAGGGCCAGGCGCAGCCAGGAGGCCGCGCGCTGTTTTTCATGGGTGAATTTGTTGAACACCGAGGTCTTGGCCGAAAAGGCCTTCTCGATCTTATCCGCGCCAAGGCCCGAGAGCGAGGCGGCCTGGGCAATCAGGTCGGCGTCGCGGACGATGGGCAGTCCCGTGGTCCCGGCCAGGGCCGCGAGCACGGAGTCTTCCTTGCAAAAGGCGCCGCTGAAAAGGGAGATGACGGACATGGGTCGCTCCTTGGTGATCGTGCTTACGCGCCGGGCAGGCGGCAGACAGTGGTGAGCGGACAGCTTTCGCCCGGGGCGTGCCAGGAATCCTTATGCACCGCGCAAAGCGCCTGGCCCAGTTCAGGGTAGAGATGGTCCTCGCCGATATGCTCCAAGAGGTGGGTCCTCTTCATGACATCCATGACGGATTCCTTCACGCCGCAAAGCGAGATGTCAAGACCGGCGCTGCGGACCCGATCCACCAGCAGGGACAGGGCTTCCTCGCCGGAGGCGTCCATGTCGTTGATGCCGTCGGCGGCCAGGATGATGTGCTTGAGCCGCTTGTTGGACTGCATCCGCTCGGTGATCTGGTCTTCCAGGAAGCTGGCGTTGGCGAAAAAGAGCGTGCCGTCGAAGCGCACCACGGCCACGTACGGGCACTCGGCCAGCTTGTAGACCGAGGCGTCGCGGTAGGCGCTGTCCTCGGTCAGGGACAGGGAGGCCACGCGCGGACGCATGCTCTTGTACAGGAACACCAGCAGCGAAAGCACCACGCCGATCATGATGCCCTTGTCCAGGTGGGGGGCGAAGACCAGGGTGGCCAGGAAGGTGATAATCGAAATGGCCCCGTCATACCACTGGGCCTTCCAGGCGTGGATGAAGCCGGTGGCGTTTAACAGCCCGATGACGGCCATCATGATGACGGCGGCCAGCACGCTCTGCGGCAGGTTGTAGAGCAGCGGGGTGAAGAAGAACAGGGTGATGACGACCGTGGCGCTGGTGAACACCGAGGAAAAGCCGGACACGGCCCCGGCCTGCAGGTTGACGGCCGAACGGGAGAACGAACCCGAGGCCGGGTAGCTCTGGCCGCCGGCGCCGATGATGTTGGCCAGGCCCTGGCCGATGAGTTCCTGGTTGGGGTCCAGGCGCTGGCCGGTCTTGGCGGCCATGGCCTTGGCGATGGAGATGGCTTCCATGAAGCCCAGCAGGGCGATGATGGCGGCGTAGGGGAACAGCCGGATCATGGCCTTCAGGTCGAGGGTCGGGATGCGGAAGGACGGCAGGCCCGACGGCACCACGCCGACCACCTGGCCGCCGCCGATCAGCAGCAGCTTGTCGGTTTTCAGCGGCGAATTGCCCACGCGCATGATCCAGGTGCGGCCGTCGGTCTTGGCGTCGGCGGGCAGATCGGCCTTGTCGTAAAAGGTCAGGCCGCCGTCCGGGCCGGGCACGCCGGCCAGCAGGTAGCCCCGCAGCTTGGCCCGGGAGACGCCGGCCTGCTGCTTGGCCGCGTTTTTCTCCAGATCGAGCACGGCCAGATCGTGTTCCACGGTCAGCACGGCCGAGGCGTCGCCCGAGGCCTTGGCCGCGTCCTCGCGCGGGGTCATGGCGGCCCGCTTGGCCGCGATTTCCGGCAGGGCGGCGGCGGCCTTGTTGAAGGCCTCGATGTCGGCCACGATCTGGGGCGAGCGGATGGCGCTCACGGACACGGTGGCGTTGTGCTCGAAGCCGATGCCCCAGGACACCAGCGTGGTGATGACCACGGCCACGAGCACGTTGGGAATGCGGGGATTGAGCTTTTTAAGCCCGAACATGATGGCGAAGGCGGCCGCGCCCATGATAAGGGTGGGCCAGTGGGTGTGGTGCCAGGCCGCCTGCACCACCCGCATGATGGTTTCGTAGTAGTGGTCGGCCGCGTCCACGGACACGCCGAACATCTTGGACAGCTGGGAGGTGGCGATGATCAGCGCGCCGGCGTTGGTGAAGCCGTTGACCACCGGGTGCGACAGGAAGTTGACCACCAGCCCCAGGCGCAGCACGCCCAGCGCGAACTGGAAGATGCCGACGAGCAGGGCCAGCAGGATGGCGTAGGCGATGTAGCCTTCCGAGCCGGCCGTGGCCAGGGGCGCCAGCGAGGCCGAGGTCATAAGCGACACGACGGCCACCGGACCGGTGGCCAACTGGCGGCTGGAGCCGAACAGCGCCGCCACCAGCGGCGGCAGAAACGAGGCGTACAGGCCGTAATACGGCGGCATTCCGGCCAGCTGGGCATAGGCCATGGATTGGGGGATGAGCACGAGGGCCACGGTCAGCCCGGCAATGGCGTCGGCGCGAAGCGTCGCCATGTCGTAGCCCTTGAACCAGCCGAGGAAGGGGAAGATTCGAACCAGCATCAGCAACTCCCGTCACGTGGTTTGGCCAGCATCCTGCGGCAGGATGCGAGTAGCTCGTCGTACAGCGCCCCGGCGTCGTAGAGGTTGCAGGTTTTCAGGCGCAGCAGGCCGTCCACCATGGCAAACAGGATCATGGCCGTCTCGCGGGGCGGAAAATCGCCCATGGATCCGTCTTCCTGGCCGGCGCGCACGACCCGCTCGAAAATGTCGGTCAGGCAGCTGTAAATGGCTGCCAGATGGGCCCGGCATTCGGGGTTGCCCTCGGCCAGTTGGTGGGGGAATTGGCGTTGGAGCAGCGTGAACTCGTGCTCCATGACGCCGGCCAGCTGGAAGTAGTGCGCCACCGCCTCCTCCATCATCTCCAGGCCCGAGGCGAAGGTCCTGCCGGTGAAGGCGGCGTCGTATTCTTCCAGGATGCGGGTTTTGGCATGTTCAAGGATGGCGATGAGCAGGCCTTCCTTGCTTTTGAAATGGTAGAAGATCGTCCCCTCGGCCGTTCCGGTGACCTTGCAGATGTCCTGCATGGTGGTCTCCTGGAACCCCTTGTGGGCAAACAGCACCGTGGCGGCGTAGCGTATGGCTTCTTTTCGCGTCATGTGAAGTCCAGCACAAATCGACTGAGTGCTCAGTCGGTTTTTGTCTTAGGCCCCGGTCCGACCCCTGTCAAGCGCGGACCTGCCGCATTTCCGAAAAATATGCGCTTTGCGAAAAATCGCTCCCGTTCCGGGCGACCGAGCGACCGGTCAGGCCGGGGGCGGGCGAAACAGCTTGGAAACGTTGGCAAACGCGTTGACGCCTCCGATCAATTTTTCTACCGTAAGCGTATGAATGGAGGCCGCCCCCCGGCGGCCACGACGCCCACCATCCGAGGCCAGGAGGCAGCGACCATGAAGCTCACCACGCGAAGCCGGTACGGCACCCGTATGATGCTGGATATGGCGTTGCACGGACAAAACGGGCCGGTGCGCATCAAGGATATCGCCGCCCGGCAGGGCGTTTCCGTCAAATATCTGGAGAAACTGGTCCGCGAACTCAAGCAGGCCGGGTTCGTGCGCAGCCGGCGCGGTCCGCGCGGCGGCCACGAGCTGGCCAGGCCCCTGGACACCATCACCGTGGGCGACATCGTGCGCACCCTGGAGGGCGAGCTGACCCTGGTCGAATGCGACACCGATCCGGGTCGCAGCTGCCCGCGTCTGGCCGAATGCCTCACCCGCAGCGTCTGGGCCGAGGCGGCCCGGGCCATGCATCAGGCCCTGGATTCCATCACCCTGGCCGATCTGGTGGCCCGGGCCGGCGCGGGCAAGGCCGGCGACGGGGCGGACTGTCCCTGAATTTGACTTGAATGCATCATCCCTTTTGCCCTAGGATATGGGAGGCTCTCGAAAACGTGGCCGTGGGTGGGGCGCATGGCGGATGGAGACGACAGGGCGGCGCCAAAGCGCGTGTTGCTCGCCGAGGACGATCTGACCTCGGGCGATGCCTTGCGCCGTCTGCTGGAATTCATGGGCTACCAGCCCATCGGCCCGGCGGCCGATGCGGCCACGGCCATGGACATGACCGCCCGGCTGGCCCCGGACATCGCCGTCATCGACGTGCTGCTGCCCGACGTCGCTTCCGGCGTCGGCCTGGGCCGGGCCCTGGCCGACCGGGGCGTCCCGGTCATTTTCATGACCGGCCACCGCGACCAGGACGTCCTGGCCGCCGTGACCGGGGCGCGGCCCTACGGCCTGCTGCTCAAGCCCCTTGACCGCCATCAGCTGGCCGTGGCCCTGGAAGGGGCGTTGCGGCTGCGGGCCGAGGCGTTGCTCGCCCGGCGCTGTCAGGACCTGACGGAAAGCGAGCGCCGTTTCCGGGCCGTGTTCGAACAGGCCGGCATCGGCGTCAACCGGCAGACCCCGGACGGCCGTTTCCTGGAAGTCAACGAACGCTTCGCCCGCATGGTGGGTCGTTCGCCCCTGGACCTCGTGGGCCGCACCTACGCGGAAATCACCCATCCGGGCGATCTGGCCGGCCACGACGTCGAATTGCAGGCCCTGCTGCGCGGCGACAAGGATGCCGTGGCCCGGGAAAAGCGCTATCTGCGCCCCGACGGCTCGGAGGTCTGGTGCCGCATCCACCTGACCATGGTCCGCGACAGCGCCGGCCGCCCCGAATGCATCCTGTCCATGACCGAGGACATCACCGCCCGGCGGCAGGCGGAAACCGCGCTGATGAACCAGCTGTCCTTTCAGCGGAGCCTGATGGACGCCGCGGTCAACCCCATTTACATCCAGGACCCCCAGGGCCATTACGTCAGCCTCAACCGGGCCTTCGAAACGCTGCTCGGCGTGTCCGTGCAAAGCGCCCTGGGCCTGACCGCCCGGGAGATCTTTTCCGAGGAGACGGGCGAATTTCTGGCCGGAAAGGACCGGGAGCTGCTCGCGGCCGGGGGCGTGCAGCCGCTGGAGGTGGCCCTGGAAGACGCCTCGGGCCGGGAACGCCATCTGGTTTTTCACCGGGCCCGCTTCGACGGGGCCGACGGCCGGCCCCAGGGCATCGTGGGCGTGGCCACCGACGTCACGGACAGCAAACGGGTGGAAAAGGACCTGCGCGACGAGCAGGAGGTGCTGCGGCGCATCCTCACGGGGATCAAGGCCGGCATCTTCATCATCGACCCCAAGACCCGGTTTATCGAGGACGTCAATCCCGTGGCCGAGGAGTTGTGCGGCCGCAGCCGCGAGGAGCTTGTCGGCCGGACCTGCCAGGCCGTGGGCTGGCACTCCGCCGACGGCCGTTCCCTGCGTCCCTGCGTGTTGGCCGAGCGCAACCTCGTCAACGAGGAAATGCGTCTGGAGCGGCCGGACGGCCGCATCCTGCCCATCATCAAGACCGTGGTGTCGGCCAAGCGCCGGGGCGAACTGCGGCTTTTCGAGATCGTTTTCGACATCAGCGAGCGCAAGGCCCTGGAACGCCAGCTGGCCGTGGCCCAAAAGCTCGAATCCATCGGCGAACTGGCCGCCGGCATCGCCCACGAAATCAACACGCCCACCCAGTACATCGGCGACAATCTGCACTTTTTGTCCACGGCCTTCGAGGGGCTGGGCCAGGCCCTGGCCGCCACCGACGCCGAGGCCCGGCGGCTGGCCGGGGCCGCCGGCGACACGGCCGCCCTGGAGACCCTGGACGCGGCCCGGGCGGCGGCGGACGTGGATTTTCTGCTGGACGAGGTGCCCCGGGCCCTGGAACAATCCGTGGAAGGCGTGGGCCGGGTGACGAACATCGTTTCGGCCATGAAGAAGTTTTCCCATCCGGGCGGCGAGGAAAAAACCGCCGTGGACATCAACGCCGCCGTGGAAAACACGGTCACCGTGGCCAAGAACGAATGGAAGTACGTGGCCGACGTGGAGCTCGACCTGGACCGCGCCCTGCCGCCGGTGTTCTGCCTGCCCGGCGATTTCAACCAGGTGCTGCTCAACATCCTGATCAACGCCGCCCACGCCGTGGCCGAAAAGGTCAAGGGCACCACGGAAAAGGGGCGCATCGTCATCCGCACCGAGGCGGACGGCGATGCCCTGCGCCTGTCCGTCTCCGACACCGGCACCGGCATCAGCGAAGAGAACCGGGCCAAGATTTTCGATCCGTTTTTCACCACCAAGGAGGTGGGCAGGGGCACGGGCCAGGGGCTGGCCATCACCCACAACATCGTGGTGGCCAAGCACGGCGGTTCCATTGATTTCGAATCCGAGCCGGGCGTGGGAACCACGTTCACCGTGCGCGTGCCCTTCGACGGCGGCGGGGGCCGCGTCGCAACCGGGGAGACCTCGTGAAAACCCGCATTCTGTTCGTCGACGACGAACCCAACGTGCTTTCGGCCCTGCGCCGCATGTTTCACGACATGCGGGCCGAATGGGACATGGCCTTCGCCACCGACGGGCCGGCCGGCCTGGACCTGATCGCCAAGGCGCCTTTTGATGTGGTGGTGGCCGACATGCGGATGCCGGGCATGGACGGGGCCGCCTTCCTGCGCGAAGTGCAGCTGGCCAATCCCGGGGCCATCCGCATCGTGCTCTCGGGGCATTCCGACCGGGACATGATCCTGCAGACCGTGCGTCCGGCCCACCAGTTTCTGCCCAAACCCTGCCAGCCGGCCGAACTCAAGGCCGTCATCGCCCGGGGACTGGCCCTGCGCGAGGTCTTTTTGGACGAGCGGGTCAAAAACGTGGTGGCCCGGCTCGACCGGCTGCCCACCGTGCCCCGGCTCTACGCCGCCCTGCTCGAGGCCCTGTCCGCCGAGGAGCCGTCCATGCGCGAGGTGGCCGGGCTCATCGCCCAGGACGTGGCCATGTCGGCCGGCATCCTGAAACTCGTCAATTCGGCCTTTTTCGGCCTGCGCACCCACGTGGCCAGCCCGGCCCACGCCGTCAACCTGCTCGGCCTCGACATCGTCAAGGCGCTGGTGCTCGGCATCGGCCTGTTCGACCGCTTCGACAAGGACGGGTTCCGCGATTTCGACCTGGAGAAGTTGTGGGGGCACAGCTTCGGCACGGCCCGGCTGGCCCGGGAGATCGCCGCCCTTGAGGATGTCCCGGCCGCCGCGCGCGAGCATTGCTCCATCGCCGGCCTGCTCCACGACGTGGGCAAGCTGGTCATGGCCACCAATTTTCCCGAGGACTACCAGGAGGTCATCGGCGCCTGCCAGGAAGGCCGGGGCACCATCCTCGACATGGAGCGGCAGGTCTTCGGAGCCTCCCACGCCGAGGTCGGGGCCTATCTGCTGGGACTGTGGGGCGTCGACGACCCGGTGGTGCGCGCGGTCTACCTGCACCATGAGCCGGGCCGGGACCGCCGGGCCGGATTCTCGCCGCTTCTGGCCGTGCACGTGGCCAACCGGCTGGAACACGAGCTGGTGGTCATCAACCAGGGATACGCCATCAATCCGCTGGACGAGTTGTCTCTGGCCGCCTCGGGGCTCTCCGGCCGGTTGCCCGTCTGGCGGGAGGCCTGCGCCGCCGTGGTGGCGCAGGGGCCGTTTCCCGCCGGGCAGTGAGCCGGCTTTGGCCAACATGACGGTCTCTTTGTCCCCTCGTTGTGAGGCGCGCCCGCCGTTCGGGGCAAAACCGCGAGAGAGGTCCCATGGAACTGACAGTGACGGTGCAAGGGACGTGTCTGGTGGTGGAAGTGCTGGCAACTTCCGTGGACCACACGGTCAGCCGGGAGTTCAAGGCGGCGGTCCTGGCGCATTACGAACGCACGGGCGCGCGGGAAATCCTGCTTGATCTCAGCCGGGTGACCTTTCTCGACAGCACCGGCATCGGCGCCATCGCCTCCCTGCGCAAGACGGCCCTGAAGCGGGGCGGCCGGCTGGGGCTGTTCGGCCTGTGCCCGCAGGTGGAAAAGATCGTCCGGGTGGTGACGCTCAGCCTGTTCGAAATCCATTCCGACCGGCAAACCGCTGTGGAGCGGATGTGCCGGTGATTGCGGGAGAAAGCGGATAGGAGAGAAGATGCCTCCGGCGGCCGGGAGGGGCACTGCCCCTCCCGGACC
>JAFABC010000001.1 GCA_023426275.1 Pseudomonadota bacterium
GCCCCGGCCCCCGCGCCGCCCCAGGCGGCAACGCCGACGGCGGCCGGCGCGCCCCAGGCCGCGACGCCGGCTCCCACGCCGCAACCTGAAAAAAAACCGGCCCAATAACGAGGAGGCCGCCATGAAAAACGCCCTTCGCGCCCTGCCCCTGGCCCTGGCCCCGCTGCTGCTGGCGCCGCTGCTCATGGGAGCGCTGTGCCGCCCGGCCGACAAGACCCCGCCCCAGTATCCCGAGGTGGCCATGGCGCTGGCCGGCGATCTCGACCGCCAGCTCGTGCCGCGCCTTGGCATGTACACCCGCGACAACAGCCGTGGTCTGTACTGGGTCGTGGTCACCACGCCGGCCGATCTGAGCGACCTGGAACGGGCCTCGCCCCTGTCGCGCCTGCTCGGCCAGGAACTGTCCACGGCCTTGGTGGCCCTGGGCTACAACGTCCAGGAAATCCGCAAGGCCAGCGACATCATGTTCAGTCGCGGCCAGGGCGAGTTCGTCCTGACCCGCGACGTGCGCGCCCTGGCCACGGCCAGGGCCACGGTGACGCTGGTCGTGGCCGGAACCTACGTCGTCACCCCGGGCGGCGTGCGCTTCGCCATCGAGGTCATCGACGCCCGCAACAACAACATCGTGGCCGCCGCCAACCGCACCCTGCCCATGGACGCCACGGTGGGGGCGCTGGCCGGCGTCGGGGCCTCGTTTTCCACGCCCACGGTCTCGACCACCGACCCCGAGGAATTCCGCCGGGACATGATCCCCTACATGAGCCGGCACTGGTGAGCGGGCGGCCGGCTTGCCACCGGCCGCCCCATCCTCTATGGTTTCCGCATGGTTCGGGTACCATAAAGGATGGAATTATGACCGATCACCGCCATGTCCTGGTCGTGGAGGACAGCCGCGTCCAGGCCAAGATCATCAGCCAGCACATTGCCGCGGCCACGCCCTTCCCCACCATCGTGGTCCACACCCTGGCCGAGGCCCGCGAGGTGATGACCGAGCAGCGCGAAGCCCTGTTCGTGGCCATCCTGGACCGCAACCTGCCCGACGACGTGGACGGCGGCATCGTCTCCCTGGCCAGATCGCTTGGCGTCCCCTCGGTGGTCATGACGGCCTCCTTTAGCGAGGAGGTGCGCCAACAGCTGCTGGCCGAAAACGTGGTCGACTACTTCGTCAAGACCATGTCCGAGATGCGGGCCATGGAGCAGCTCATCGAGCGGCTCTACAAGAACCAGTTCCTCACCGCCCTGGTCGTCGACGACTCGAAACTGTTTCGGACGCGCCTGAAAGCCCTGCTGGAAAGCCTCAACCTCCACGTGCTGGAGGCCGGGGACGGCCGGGAGGCCCTGGACGTGCTCGGGAGCCATGACGACGTGAGCCTCATGGTCACCGACTACAACATGCCCCGGCTCGACGGTTTCGGCCTGATCGAGGAAATCCGCACCAGCCGGGCCAAGGACCAGCTCGCCATCATCGGCGTGTCGGCCGAGGACGGCGGGCAGACCGTCAAATTCCTCAAGGTCGGGGCCAACGACTTCCTGGTCAAGCCCGTGCAGGTCGAGGAATGCGTCTGCCGGGTCAACCAGCAGCTCGACATGCTGGAAATCCTGGCCAATTACCGGGCGCTGTGCGCACAGGCAGGCAAGTAGCCGCCGGCATGTCCCGCCGGCGTGTGGCGGTCGTCGCGGCCGCGACCGCCCTGCTCGCGCTGCTGGTCGCCCTGGCCGGCCTGTGGTGGGCCACGCGCCGCCCGCCCTTTCCCCTGGCCGTCCTGTCGCCTCCGGGGGCAACGGTCGTGGCCGCCCGAAACGGCGCGCCGCTGCGTCTCTATCTCGCCCCGGACGAGGCCTGGCGCTTTCCCACGCGCCTGCCGGCCATCGCCCCGGTTTTGCCCCGGCTGGTCATCGCGGCCGAGGACCAGCGCTTTCGCCGGCATCCCGGCGTCGATCCCCTGGCCATCGTCCGGGCGGCCGTGTCCAACCTGCTGGCCGGGCACGTCGTTTCCGGCGGCTCCACCATCACCATGCAGCTGGCCCGGCTGGCCCGGCCGCGCGAGCGCACGCTGGCCGCCAAATGCCGCGAGGCCCTGGCCGCCCTGGCCCTGGAACGCCGCCTGTCCAAGGACGCCATCCTGGAGCGCTACCTCAACATGGCCCCCTACGGCGGCAACATCGTGGGCGTGGGCGCGGCCAGCCTGCGCTATTTCGGCAAGACGCCGGACCGGCTGTCCCTGGCCGAGGCCGCCCTGCTGGCCGTGGTGCCGCGCGCGCCAAACACCCTGGACCCCATCACGCATCCGCGCGCGGCCAAAAAGGCGCGAAACGCGCTGCTGACCGCCCTGGCCAGGCGCGGCGTCATCGACGCCGGACAGGCCAGGGCGGCCATGGCCGCGCCCCTGCCCCGGCGTCTGGTCGAACTCCCCTTTCACGCCCCGCATTTTTGCGACATGGCCCGGGCGGCGGCGGGCAAGGCCACGCGAATCAACACCACGCTCGATCCGGCCCTGCAACAGGCGGTGGAAAACATCCTGGCCGGACGCAAAAGCGCCCTGGCCGCCCAGGGTATCGGGGCGGTGGCCGCCGTGGTCCTCGACGCCCAATCCCGCGAAATCCTGGCCCTGGTCGGGTCCACGGATTTTTTCGGCGACACCCGCTTCGGCCAGATCAACGGCGCGACCATCCACCGCTCGCCCGGCTCGACCCTCAAGCCCTTTCTCTACGCCATGGCCATCGACGAAGGGCGCATCTTTCCCGAAAGCCGGCTCCTCGACGTGCCCACCTCCTTTGCCGGCTACAGCCCCAAAAACTACGACGGCCATTTTCGCGGCCGGGTGACCACGGAGCAGGCGCTGGTGGCCTCGCTCAACGTGCCGGCGGTGCGGCTGCTGCACAGCGTGGGGCCGCAGCCCTTTCTCGACCTGCTCCACCGGGGCGGCCTTTCCGGCCTGGACAAGCCGGCCGCCCATTACGGGCTGTCGCTCATCCTCGGCGGCGGCGAGGTGACCCTCGTCAATCTGGTCAACGCCTACGCCGATCTGGCCAGCCTCGGCGAACACCGTCCGGTCCGGCTCCTGGCCGGCCCGCCCGGCCCGGCCACCCGGCTCTATTCACCCGAGGCCGGCGCCATGGTCACCTCCATGCTGACCAAGCTGGAGCGCCCCGACCTGCCCACCTCCTGGCAACGGGCCCTGGCCGTGCCGGCCGTGGCCTGGAAGACCGGCACCTCCTACGGCCACCGCGACGCCTGGGCCGTGGGCTACAGCGCCGACCGGGTCATCGGCGTCTGGGTCGGCAACATGGACGGCACGCCGGTCACGGGCATTTCCGGGGCGGTCCACGCCGGCCCCATCCTGTTCGAGCTGTTCCGGGCCGTGGAGCCCCACGGCTCGCGGCTGGCCGTGCCGTCCTGGTGCAATATCCGCGAAGTGGAAGTCTGCGCCGACAGCCGGCAGCTGCCGGGGCCGGACTGCCCCCGGCGCGTGACGGCCCACATCATTCCCGGGGTGACGCGCCTTGTCCCCTGCCCCGTCCACCGCCGCCAGTTCGTGGATGCCGTCACGGGCCGCACCCTCGCCGGCGACTGTCTGGCCAGCCATGCGGCCAAATCCGTGGTCATCCCCCACTATCCGGCCGCGCTCACCTCCTGGTGGCGGACCGCCGGCATCGCCTTCGAGGCCCCGCCCCCGCCGGAACCGGGCTGCGGCGCGCCAACCGGCCAGGGGCCGCGCATCATCTCGCCGAGCCCGGCCACGCCCTACATCGTGCGCCGCGACGCCCCGGCCGCGTTCCAACAAATCGCCCTGACCGCCGACACCCCGGCCGACAGCCATCGACTTTCCTGGTATGTGGACGGGAAGCTGACCGCCCAGGGCGCTCCGGACGAGCGTCTGTTCTGGCAACCAACCCCCGGCCGGCGGCGGTTCGTCTGCGTGGACGACCTGGGCCGTTTTGACGCCGTGACCGTACGGGTCGAATAAGCAAGGAGGAAACAAGCAATGAGTGCGCTTCTGGATCTTTCCATCTATCCCGTGGACAAGGGCGAAAGCCTTTCGCCCTACGTGGCCAGGGCCGTGCGCATCGTCAAGGAAAGCGGCCTGCCCTACGTCTTTTCCCCCATGTCCACGAGCTTCGAGGGCGAATGGGACGAGGTGTTGGCCGTGGTCACCCGCTGCAAGGAAGCCATGGAAAAGGACTGCAACCGCATCCAGGTGATCATGCGCGTGGACCTGCGCAAGGGAGCCACCAACCGGATCAAGGGCAAAATCCGCTCCGTCGAGGAAAAACTGTAGCGACAGGCCGCACTGTCCGCGACCGTTGCCAAGGCGCGAGGCCGAGGGTACACGAAAAGGACATGTGACACTTGCCGTCATGCCCGGCCCGGTCCTCCCCCGGACCGGGCCCCGTCGTCCATCACCAGACAACCGCCGAGGAGCGCACCATGTTCAACCAGTTGGCCCATGTGGACATGAGCATATACGTTCAGACCGTCTTGTTTATCATCTTCATGATGGGCATGCTGCGCTTACAGTGGAAAATAGGCTCGGTGGCGCATTTACTTGCCAGCAGCGTGCGCTACGTCCTGTTGCTGCTGGTATTCACCTACCTCTTTCTCAACTGGGCCAGCGACGTCAACCCGAGCCTGCGCAACAGCAGTCTCATCATCATGACGTTCATCAACATCTACATGTTCTGGCACCTCATCGTCAGCGCCCTGGAGTTGCCCTATCGCAAAGCCCTTGCCAACTGCGTGGAAGGCCTGTGCACGGCCACCGATCTGGAACGGGTCTTTTCCACGGGCAAGCGGTTCTACAAATTCCGCTATTTCTGGGCGTCCCTGACCAGTGGCACCACGCCCTGGCGCTTTTTGCGCGGCATGTCCGCCGAACGGACTCGCGACGACCTGCACCGGGTGTTCGTCAGCCTGGACCCCAAGGCCTCGGTTTTCGGCGCGAGCCTGTACGCCCACTTTTTGCGCTATCAACTCGACGCGGACAAAAAGCTGTCCGCCGAAGCCAAGGCCGAATGCGGCCGGTTCATCGGCACCCTGGACTCCAATGCCTGGATCGAGGAAAAAACGGGCGAGTTTCTCAACAATCTCCTGACCGCCCCCGAGGCGTTGCAGGAAAGCGGACTCAAGGCGATGCTCAAGGATTCCGGCAAGCTGGCCTAGGGCCATTGCCGAGGATCAACGCACCAACAGGCGGGTCGGGGATGGGCCGCGCGCACCTTGCCGCCCGCCGGCTCGGGCCGCTGTTCCTGCTGCTGGCGGCGACGCTTTTTCCCGGCGTCGCCCCGGCCCGCTGTCTGCCGCAACAACTGGCCGTGGCCGTGGACGCCGGTCATGGCCCCCGCCGCTCCGGGGCGGTCAGCGCCACCGGCGTGCCGGAATACGTCTTCAACCTGCGCCTCGCCCAACAGATCGTCGCCGCCTTGCACGCGGCCGGCTTTCCCAAAGCCTTCCTGCTCGATCCCGTGGGCAGGGACCTGTCCCCCCGGGCCAGGGCGGCCAGGGCCAACGCCGCCGAAGCCGGCCTGCTCCTGTCCATCCACCATGATTCGGTCCAGCCGCAATTCCTGCAAGCCATGACCGTCGCCGGCGCGACCCGGCGCTTTTGCGACTTGTTTGCCGGCTATTCGGTCTTTTACTCCGACAGAAATACCCGGGCGGCAGCCAGCCTCGCCCTGGCCCGCCGCATCGGTCAGGAACTCACCGCCGCCGGCCTGTCCTTCACCCGGCATCACGCCGCTGACATCCCCGGCGAGCGCCGCCCCCTCGTGGACGATGTCGCGGGCGTCTCCCGCTACGACGGCTTGGCCGTGCTGGCCGGGGCGCGGATGCCGGCCGTGCTGGTGGAAGCGGGCGTCATCGTCAACCGCCAGGAGGAAGCCGCACTGGGCACCCCGGCCCGACAACAAAAAACCGCCCGGGCCATCGCCCAGGCGGTGCGAAACTGGTGCGCCGCGCCCCGCGTAAAAGAATGAAAGACGCCTCCGGCGGCCGGGGGGCATGATGCCCCCCGGTCCCCCTCGAAAAGAAGGGC
>JAFABC010000024.1 GCA_023426275.1 Pseudomonadota bacterium
TCTTTCTCTTTATCTTTTGTCTTCGAGTGTGAAACCGAGGGCGGCGAGGCCTTGTTTGTCGGCGTCCAGGGCGCCACCGGTGGTGGTCAGGTAGTCGCCGACCATGAGGCCGTCGGCGCCGGCGGCCATGGGGGCCAGCGGTTCGTCCGGGCCGAAGACGGTGGGCCGGCCGCCGCAGATGCGCAGGTGCCGGTCGGGGAGCAGAAAGCGCAGCAGGATGACGATGCGCCGGGCTTCGTCGCGGGCAAGGGGCGGCCGGTGGCCGAGCGGCGTGCCGGGGATGGGGCTGAGAAAATTGATGGGGATGGAGAAGACGCCGGCTTCGAGGAGGGTGAGGGCCAGATCGGCGCGGTCGGCCCAGGTTTCGCCCATGCCGAAGAGTCCGCCCGAGCATGTGGCGATGCCGAGCCGGCGGCAGGCGCGCAGCACCTCCAGGTTGTCCTCGAAGGTGCGGGTGGTGCAGATGGCCGGGTAGAAGGCCCGGGAGGTTTCGAGATTGTGGTGGTAGGCGGCCAGGCCCGCGGCCTTGAGCCGGGCCAGGGCGTCGGGATCGAGGACGCCGAGGGAGGCGTCGGCGGCCATGGGCAGGGCGGTGATGCCGGACAGGGCCGTGGCCACGGTTTCGAGTTCCGCTGCGGGCAGGGCCTTGCCCGAGGCGACCACGCCAAAGCGGGACACGCCCTGCCGGGCCATGGCGGCGGCGGCCTCGACGATGCGGCCGGCCGGCAGCAGGCTGTGGACGGGCGCGGTGGTCCGATGGTGGCCGGACTGGGCGCAGAAGGCGCAGTTTTCACCGCAGCGGCCGGACTTGGCGCTGATGATGGCGCAAAGCGAGGCGGCCGTGCCGACGCGGGCACGGCGGATGGCGTTGGCGGCGGCGGCGAAGCCGGCCAGTTCCCCGCCCGTGGCGTTGGGGAGGGCGGCCAGCAGACGGTCGCGGGCGTTGTCGGAGAGAAATGTGCCCTGGATCAGCGGGTGCGCCAGTTCGGCGACAAGCGGGGAAAGGCTTTTGCTGTGCATCTTGGGAAAAGCCCATAGTCCCGGTGTGACGTTTGGGCAAGTTGTCCGTCGTGCGGCGTGTTCCCCTTGCTTTTTGTGCATCAATTCTCCATATTTTCAAATGCGTGTCTCGCTTTTTCCCGCAGGGGGCGAGGCAGGATGCGCGGCCTGCGCGCCCTGGGGAGGGCAGGTCATACTCGCCAAAGGAGATGGACGGTATGCAAAAATTTTCCAGACGACTGGCCCTTGGGCTGTTTCTGTGCCTGACCATGGCTGTTTCGGCCTGGGCGGCGGACCGGCAGATTCCGGTGGTGACCGGCGAACATTGGGTCAAGTCCTCGCCGCAGGAACGCGAGGCCTTTTTGCTCGGCGCGGGCACCATCATCGAACTCGACCAGGAGGTGCAGGGCACGCCTCCGGCCCCGAACAGCACCATCAATGTCTGGGCCAAGGGACTGAGCCCCTATTCCTTCGAGCAGATGGCGGCGGCCATCAACAAGTGGTACGCCGACCATCCCGACAAGCTCAGCCGGCCGGTTGTCGAGGTGATGTGGTACGAGCTGGCCCGGCCCAACTGCCAGGACCCCGTGGAGCCCAGCGCCTCGATGAAGGCCAAGCTCAAGGCCAAGGCGGGGCAGTAGAAGTTCCCGCGTCCCCGGGGACGCGGTCCAGGCGGCCTGACGCCTTTGCCCCGGCAAAGCGTCACGGCGCAAACGAGACAAGGAGGACCGTATGAAGCGTTTAAGCGCGATGATCGCCGTCATGATGCTGGTTGGCGGTCTCGGCTGCACCAATATGACCAAGACCCAGCAGGGCGCGCTGTCCGGCGCGGCCCTGGGCGCGGGCGCCGGCGCGGCCATCAGCGCCATTGCCGGCGGCAACGCTGGTATCGGCGCGGGCCTGGGCGGCGCGCTCGGCGGCATCGCCGGCGGGCTGATCGGCCACGAACAGGAGCGCCGGGGGTACTAGGAAAAGGCCTCCGGCGTCCGGGAGGGGCGACGGCCCCTCCCGGGCCATTCGAAACGGAGGGCGGCAAAAGCCGCGCTTCGGGATACGATTTGTGCAGGTGTGTAAACAGGTGCGCAAAGAAAAAAACACCCCGCTGCCGGGGTGTTTTTTTTCGAGGTGAAACCGCGCGACTATTCCCCAATCATTTCGGAATGTGTTAGGTCTGTTCCATCCTTTCTGTTCTGGCACGGTCCCTGCTTTTGTTCACGAAACACGGGCGCGTCGTCATTCGCGGGCGGCGCTCCGACCCGGCGCGGCAGCCCGCCGTCCGGGAAGCGAGGAGGGAACATGCGACAACTCATGCGACCGCGCACCGTCCCCGGCGTCTTGGCCCTGTTGGCCCTGGCCGTCCTGTTCGGCGCGCCGGCCCTGTTGCCGGCGGCCGAGTCGGAGTCCGACAAAGCCCCGGGCCGCCGGCTGGCCCGCAGCGCCGTTTCGGCCCCGGGCGCGCGCTGGACCACGGCCGACCATTCCAAGTTCGACGCCCTCAAAAAAGATTTCACCAAGCCCGAGGAAGTGACCCAGGCCTGCCTGTCCTGCCATGATCTGGCCGCCGACCAGATTCACCACTCCATTCACTGGACCTGGATCTGTCCCACCTGCGGCGACGGCAAGTCCATGGGCAAGTACGGCAAGACCATCAACAACTTCTGCATCGCCGTGCCCTCCAACGAACCCCGCTGCACCTCCTGCCACATCGGGTACGGCTGGAAGAACAAGGACTTCGATTTTTCCTCCCGGGACCGCATCGACTGTCTGGTCTGCCACGACACGACCCACACCTATAAGAAGTTCCCGACCAAGGCCGGCTATCCGGCCACCGAGCCCACGCTGTTTCCGGAAAACGGCGTCACCTACCTGCCCCCGGACTACAGGGAGATCGTGGGCAAGGTCGGCCGGCCCGATCGGCTCAACTGCGGTGTGTGCCACTTCTACGGCGGCGGCGGCGACGGCGTGAAGCACGGCGACCTCGACAGCTCCATGGGAAAGCCCCGGAAGTCCCTGGACGTGCACATGGACGTCGATGGCCTCAACTTCACCTGCCAGCGCTGCCACACGACCAAGGAGCATCAGATCGCCGGCCGGCTCTACACCTCGCCGGCCGCGCCGGAGCGCATCAGCCTGACCGAGGCCGATCTGGCCTCCAAGATCGCCTGCGAATCCTGCCATGGCCAAAAGCCCCACAAGAAGGACGCCAAGGCCAACGACCACACCGACAAGCTGGCCTGCCAGTCCTGCCACATCCCGGAATTCGCCCGGGTGCTGCCCACCAAGATGTCCTGGGACTGGTCCACGGCCGGACAGAAGAACGCCGAGGGCAAGCCCTTCCAGAAGAAGGGACCCTACGGCAAGCCCGTCTACGACACCAAGAAGGGTGATTTCGTCTGGGAAAAGAACGTGGTTCCGGCCTATTACTGGTTCAACGGGGCCATGAGCAACCTGCTGATCACCGACACCGTCGATCCCGGCAGGATCGTGACCGTCAACCATCCCGCCGGGTCGCCCGACGATCCCCGGTCCCGCATCATGCCCTTCAAGCGGCATACCGGAAAGCAGCCCTTCGACCCGGTCAACGCCACCATGGTCGTGCCGCACCTGTTCGGTCCCAAGGACCCGACGGCCTACTGGACCGGCTATGACTGGAAGGCGGCCGTCACGGCCGGCATGGCCTATGTGGACCAGCCGTTTTCCGGCGAGGTCGGCTTCGTGAGTACGGAGTACTTCTTCCCCATCACCCACATGGTCGCGCCCAAGGAAAACGTGGTGCCCTGCGAGCAGTGCCATAGCGTCGGCGGCCGCATGGCAGGCGTCCCCGGCGTCTACGTGCCCGGACGCGACGTGCACGCGGCGGTCACCACCGTGGGCTGGTCCGCCGTGGGACTCGCCGTTGTCGCGGTGTTCGGCCACGGCCTGGTGCGCTTCGTATCCCGCAAGAGGAGGAACGGACAATGAGCGGCGAAAAGAGCGGTATGCTCTATCTCTACACCCGCTATGAGCGGTTCTGGCACTGGTTGCAGGCGCTGCTGATCGTCTGCCTGCTCGTCACCGGCTTCGAGGTGCACGGCACCTTCAACCTGCTCGGCTACAAACGGGCCGTGGCTGTCCACGCCTGGCTCGGCGTGACCTGGCTCATCGCCTTTGCCTTCTTCATCTTCTGGGTGGCCACCACCGGCGAGTGGAAGCAATACGTGCCCACCACCAAAAAGATGTTCGAGGTCATGCGCTACTACGCCTATGGCATCTTCATGGGCTGGCCGCATCCCTATCCGAAGACGTCGGATGCCAAGCACAACCCGCTCCAGCGCCTGACCTATCTGGCCCTGGCCACCCTTCTGCTTCCCTTCATGATGGTCACCGGGCTGCTGTATTACGTCTATAACGACTGGGCCGGCCTCGGCCTGACCGGACTGAGTCTTTCGGTCGTGGCCCTGGCCCATCTCATCGGCGCGTTCGCCGTGCTGCTCTTCCTCGTGGTGCATGTCTACATGACCAGCACGGGCCACACGCCCCTGGCCCACGTCCGGGCCATGGTCACGGGCTGGGAGGACACCAGCGCCGAAAAGCATCCGGCCTGAACAAGCGCGGCAAAGAGGAGGAAAAGGCGCCTCCGGCGGCCGGGGGGCATGATGCCCCCCGGACCCCCTCGATGGGTCTTTGGCGGCGCGAAGCAACGCTGGCGCACCCTTGGCGGCGCTTTTTCTTC
>JAFABC010000051.1 GCA_023426275.1 Pseudomonadota bacterium
TTTGTTCCCTGGCAAAGCCAGGGAACAAATGCGCCACCAAGGTGCGCCAGCGTCGCTTCGCGCCGCCAAAGAACTATCGAGGGGGTCCGGGGGGCATCATGCCCCCCGGCCGCCGGAGGCGTCTTTCGGGTCTTGGGCACCGCCCACTAAGGACGCGGCCCCACGGAGACCTGGCATTTTTTCAGAAACATGCAGGGATTGTAGGACATCTTGGCCTTGCGCAGGCCCGGATCACCCAGGTCCTGCTCCCGGTCGACCAGGGAGTAGCCTGTCCCGGCATCGGCCAGAAACATCTGGTTGATGGCCTGATACACGCCCTTGAAGCCCGGCTGCCCTTTTTCGAAATGGATCACCAGCATATCCGGGGTGAGCGCCTCGGCCACGGTGTAGGCGATCATCACGCCCTCGATCCGGATGGCCCCGCCCATGAGTCCCGGGATGCGGTCCCAGTTCTGGAGCACCCGCACAATGGCCTGGTTCTCGGCCACAAGCGCCCCGGATTCCTCGGGGTCGCGCCAGGAAAACCACTGCCGTTGCAGCTCCAGGGTCTCTTCCACGCAATCCGGCGTAAGCGGCTTGTATTCGTAGTCGTAGGTCTTGAGAAACTGTTTGAGCAGATTCTTTTTCTTGTGGAAGCGGTTGCCCCGCAGCTCCACCAGTTCGGGCACGCTGTAGACGTAGTCGGCATGGTCCCGGGAGTCCTCGGTGCGCACCCGGTCCGGCATGGCCTCGTTGAATATCTCACAGAGCCGCTCGGGCACGCGAATGAAATCCAGCCCTTCGGAGAGGCACGGGCAATCGTTCCAGTCCACATCCATCCACGGACCGACCGGCGCCCAAAACACCTCGATCGGTTTCGTCTGCAAAATCCAGACATGGCTTTCGCCAAACCGCCAGCGGAGTCCGTATTCCTCGGCCCAGCCCCACAGGTTGCCGAAACTGTAGTCCGACACCTTTTGCGGGCAGCGGGCCAGCCGCTCCAGGTACTCCTCCCGGCGGGCCAGGGAAATCTCTTCGAATCCCTCTCGCATTTCACTTCCTTGGTTTGCCGCCGCCCATGCCGTAACGCGTCCAATCGACGTATTGGTAGACGCACAGGCAGGCGAGCGCCTGCACGGCCTGGGAGGCGAACATGGACATCCACACGCCCTCGGCCCGGCCAAGGAGGCTATGCCCCAAATAGATGGCCAAGGGCAACCGCACGAGCCAGATCGAGGAGCCGGTGACAAACATGGTGAGTAAGGTCGCCCCGGCCCCGGTCAAGGCCCCGATAAGGATAAGTCCGCCCACGGTGAAGGGAATGGCCGCCACGTTGTAGCGCAGATAGGACACGGCCTGGGCCTGGACCGCCGGCTCGGGCGACAGCACGGCCGCCGCCTGCGGCAGAAACGGCCACAGGGCCAGCCCGACCAGCGTCACCGAGACCACTCCGGCCCCGAAAATACGGTACCCCACCCGCTTGGCCATGGCCGGCTGGCCCGCGCCGAGCAGGTTGCCGACCAGGATGGAGGCCGTGAAATTGAAGGCCATGGGCGGCAAAAACAGCAGCGACTCCACCCGCATCCCGGCCGACATGCCGGCCAGGGCGTCCACGCTGCCGGTCGGCAGGGAGCCGGTGATGGCGAACAGGATCAGGTAGCCCGTGTGCCACACGATCTGCATGAGCCCCGACGGCCAGGCCACCTTGAACAGGTAGCGGCTGCCCTGGCGCATCCAGCACCACGGCGGGAACTGGGCCCGTTTGAGCATCCCCACCCGCAACAGGGCCATCAGATTGAAGAGCATTCCGGCCGTGACGGAAAAAAACGTGCTCCAGGCCACGCCGACATAGCCCAGGCGCGGCAGGCCGAAATAGCCAAGTCCCAGGCCGAAGTCGCCCAACGCGTTGAGCACGGCGGCCAACGCCCAGGCATACAGCGGCGTCATGACCAGCTTTTTGGCCCGAAACAGCGCGTTGGCGATGACGAAAAACGATTGTATGGGCAGCAGCCACAAAAAAACCGTCAGAAAGTACCGGGCCGTGGGCAACATCGGGGCCGGCACCTGGAGCAGGGTCAGAAACAGCGGCCGTCCGGCCATGCCGAGGACCAGAATGAAGGTCGAGGCGACCACGCCGAGCAGCAGGCACAACCAGACATAGCGGTTGGCCCGGACGTAGCGGCCGGCGCCGTCGGACTGGCTGACGGCGGCCACGGCCCCGTTGGCCACGGCCGAGGCCACGACCTGGAAAAAGAACATGGCCTGGGTCAGCACGCCGATGGCGGCTTGCGTTTCCCGGTCGATGCGACCGCCGACGTAGACGTCGACGATGCCGATCAGGAAATTGAGCAGCATCATGAGAATCTGCGGCCAGGCCAGGGACCAGATTTCACCGTATCCCGTCACCTGGACCGCGCGCGCCACGCGAGTTTGCATCCATCCTCCAAAGCACCGGAGCGCCTCCGGCCTGCACGGGGCAGGGGTCAGGCGATACGGGAGCGACGCCGTGTGGTCAACTCCCCCCTTGGCATGGCGGCCCGGCAAGGGCTAAGACATTCCCTACCCGGACACACAAACCGCGCAGTATCGCGCAGGGGGGAAGGATGCGTCAGATCGAGGCTGTGCAGCGGCTGCACCTGTGGCTGGAAACCAAAGACGGCATGCTGCTTGGCCTGGGGCGCATCCAGCTTCTGGAACTCGTGGAGGACCTCGGCTCGCTCAACAAGGCCGCCGCGGCCATGGGCATGTCCTATCGGGCCGCCTGGGGCCGCATGAAACAGACCGAAACCGTCATCGGCGAACCGCTGGTGGAACGCTCGGGGCCCAAAAAAGGCTTCCAACTCACGCCGCTGGGCCACGAAATCGTGCGGCTGTTCCGTCAATGGCACAAGGACGTCGAGGAGTTCGCCCTCGCCCGGGCCCGGGACATCTTTCCCTGGACGACGGACCCGTTTGTCGAATCGGCCACCAAAAGCAAAACGGGCAGCTGACCCGCCGCCGTGTTCCTAAGCCTCCGCATCGCCCTCAAATCCCTGGCCACGCACAAGATGCGTACGGTGCTGGCCATGCTGGGCGTGTTTCTCGGCGCGCTGGCCCTGACCGGCGTGCTGCACATCTCCCTGGCCATGGAACAAAAGGCCGTGGAGGAAACGGAAAAGCTCGGTCCCAACCTGCTGATGGCCATGACCGGCAACATCCGTTTTCGCCGGGGCGAGATCCGGGCCGACGCCGGCAACACCCGGTTCAGGCTCGCCGACGCCACGGCCCTGCTGCGCGGCCTGCCCTCGGCGGTGGCCGGCGCGCCCTACCTGTCCTTCCCCATGAACATCCGGGCCGGCAACACCACGACCATGTGCCAGGTGGTGGCCACCTGGCCCGATTATATGCAGGTTCGCGGCACCGGCACGCAGTGCGGGCGTTTTTTCGACCGGCAGGAGGAAGACGACAAGGCCCTCGTGTGCACCCTGGGGCCAACCATCGCCCGGCGGCTGTTCGGTTCGCCCGAGGCGGCGGTCGGCCGGATCGTCCAGCTGTTCCGGGCCAGATTGCGCGTCGTCGGCGTCATGGAGGAAAAAGGCTCGGACATTTCCGGCACCAACCAGGACGAACAGATTTTCGTGCCGCTTTCCACCTTCATGCGCCGGCTGTCCAACAAGGACTATATCCACGGCATCTACATGCAGCTGGCCGAGGGCGCGAACTTCGACCTGGCCAAGGACACGGCCACTGAAATCCTGCGCCGCCGCCACGGCATCAATACCGAGGCGGGACAGGCCGACGACTTCCGGGTGCTCACTGCCCGGGACACCATGCAACTCAAGCAGCAGGCCCTCGATCTGGTGCAAACCCTTGGCTACATCAGCTCGTCGCTGTCGTTCGGCATCGGCGGGCTCGGCATCCTGTCCATCATGATCCTGCTCGTGCGGGCCAGACGCCTGGAAATCGGCATCCGCCGGGCGGTTGGAGCGCGGCGTTCGGACATCATCCGCCAGTTTCTGCTGGAATCCGGGGCCATGTCGGCGGTCGGCGGCGCGGCCGGCACCCTGGCCGCCCTGGCGCTGCTGACCGTGGTCTACCGGCTGGGGGATTTCCCACACGTGTACAACGCCTGGCTGATCGGCGGCTCGCTGTTCGGCTCGGCCGCCCTGGGACTGGCCGCCGGCGCCTACCCGGCCTGGGCGGCGGCCAATGTGGGCGTCTTAAGCGTGCTTCGCGACGAATAAGCGGAAGACGCCTCCGGCGGCCGGGGGGCATGATGCCCCCCGGACCCCCTCGATAGGGTGACTCCTGCTGCGGCGCGAAGCGACGCTGGCGCTCCCTGCTTGCGCGATTTTCCCCTGGCTTTGCCAGGGGAAAATCGCGCAAGCAAACAGGCACAGGCCCGCCGACCGTGTCCCGTCCCCCCTTTCGGGAGAGTCCGAGAGGGGCAGTGCCCCTCTCGGCCGCCGGAGGCATCTTCTCCTCTGCTCTCTTCCCGCTAGCGCACCAAATAAAAATCGACCAGAGCGATGGCCACGCCGATGCAGATGAGCCAGATGACCGAGGGCTTTTTCCAGGCCACGAGCACGGCGGAAATGCCGATTGTGAGGCCGGTGGGCCAGTCCCAGTGGACCTGGGTGGCCAGAAAGGCGGCCACGCTGACGAGCATGCCGATGAATCCGGCCAGCACGCCGGTGATGCCCTTGCGCACGGCCGCATTGTTGGCGAGTTTGCCGAAAATCGGCGCGATGCCCACCACCAGGATGAAGGCCGGTCCCAGGATGCACACCGTGGCCAGACTGGCCCCGGCCAGTCCGCGCATGAGATAGCCGATAAACGTCGCCGTGATGACCACCGGTCCGGGCGTGACCTGCCCGAGCATGATGCCGGCCGAAAGCTGGGATTCGGTCAGCCAGTGGGAACCGTGGACCACGTCTTCCAGAAAGATGGGGATGGTGGCGAAGCCGCCGCCAAAGGACAGCAGCGAGGCCTTGACCATGTCCACGGCCAGCTGGCCCATGCGCGGCTCCCACCAGAAGGCCAGCCCGACCAGGGCGACCATGGCCAGCGCCAGTCCGGCGACTTTCAGGCCGAATCGGGCGGGCAGCGTTTCCGGGTCCCCGGCGCCGTCCACGGGGGCGGGCGCGGGCAGGGCCAGCAAGGCCAGGACCGCGCAGCCGCCAAGCACGATCAGCGAGGAAATCTTGGCCATGAAAAGCGCGAAGCCGATGGCGGCGATGGCCGCCTCGCGCCACGTTCGAATGGTGGCCCTGCCGGCCATGCTCGCCGCCTGGAGGATCACCAGCACGATGACGGCGTCCATGCAGGCCAGCACCGCCCGCACGACCTCCAGGCTGTGGTAGGCGGAGTACAGCCAGGTCAGCAGGAGCATGAGCAGGAAGCTCGGCATGGCCATGCCGGCAAAGGCGGCGATGGCCCCGCTGACGCCGCGATACTCCAGACCGACGTAGCCCGAAAGCTGGAGGATCGTGGAGCCGGGCAGAATCTCCGTCAGGGCCACGCCCCGGCCGAAGCGGTTGTCGTTGATCAGGCCGCGTTTGAGGACCTCGGCCCGCAGATACGGGATAATGGCCGGACCGCCGAAGTTGGTCGAGCCCACCCGGAAAAACAGCGCGAACAGTTTGAGATACGCCAACATCCCGCCCCCGCCCGTTGTATTGTCTAGTTGCGACCGCCCCTGACGATATCCATTTCCCGCGCGGCAATGGCCGCCCAATCGAAGGCCGTGGCCCGCTCCCGGGCGGCCTCGACCGCCGCCTGCCGGCAGGCCGGATCGTCGAGCACCCGCAGGACCGCCTCGGCGAAAAGCCGCGTGTCGTCGAGCGGCGTCTTGACCATGCCCGTGGGGAAAATCTCCCGATAGATCGGCAGGTCATAGGCCACCACCGGCAGCCCCGAGGCCATGGCCTCCACGGCCACCTGGCCGAAGCTCTCGTAGTGGCTCGGCATGACGAAGCAGCCGGCGGCCTTGAGCAGGCGCACCTTGTCCTCGCCCTGGCGGAACCCGAGCAGGTCCACGACATCGGTCAGGCCGGCCGCCTCGATTTCCTGGCGCAGTTTGGAAAACCACCAGTCACTGCCGCCGCCGATGATGCCCAGCCGACTGCCGGGCCGCGCGTCGCACACCCGCCGCCAGATGCGCACGAGATCGAACAGGCCCTTTTGCGGGTGCAGCCGACCCAGGAAAATACCATCATAACGCGGCGTTTCCGCGACAACATCCACGCTGTCGAAAAGCGCGCCGTCCACGCCCATGGTCACCACATGCACGGCTTCGGGCCGGGCGCCCATGGCCACCAGCGCATCCCTATCCAGGGAGTTGAGCACGAGCATGGTCGCGCCGGCCGCCCTGGCCAGGGCCACCGACACCCACTGGGCCGCGAAATAGAGCAGGCTGCGCACCGAGGGCAGCCGAAAGCCCTTGCCAAAGACCTTTTCGTAGCCCTTGAAGGGATTGGGCGCGATGAGAAAGACGCACACCACCAGCCGCGCCCCGGGATTGCGCCAGCGGCACAACAGCGCCGGCAGCAGGTCGAACAAAAAATCCGACGGCGCGTACACCGCGTCCACGTTTTTGGGGTAGCGGACAAAGGGACAGGTCAGCATCCTCCACAGGTACGTGACGAGCACGTTCCAGAGCCGGTCGGATTCGCTCGTCATGGGCTCCCAGTGGACCTGCCAGGAAGCCCTGACGCCCTGGGACTCCAGCACGCCGATCTCGCGCCTGGGCAGGAGCAGCAACAGTTCCACGCCCTGGGCCAGCCAGCGTCTGGCGATCTCGGCAAAGCGAACCTCGCTGCCGTCCCGGTTTTTCGTATTCACGCGGCCCATGGCCGGCACAAAGATGCGCATAAGCGGGTTTGCCTCCGGCGGCCTGGAGAGGCACCGCCTCTCCCGGACCTCTCCGCAGGGGGGATCATCCCCCCCGGTCCCCCGCAAGGGGGCCAGTTTCTTCGCGACCAATAGCCGCAAGCACAAAAACACACGCCCCCCCCCACCCCCGACGAGGGGGTCCGGGGGGCATCATGCCCCCCGGCCGCCGGAGGCTTCTTCGTCTTTTCTTTCGCTTTCGCCCGCCCTACCCGGCCAGCGTCTGTTCGTAGACCGCTTCCAGACGCGCGGCCACGGCGGGCCAGTTGAGTTCCTCGGCGATGAGCCGGCGGGCGTTGTCGCCTTTGCGTTCGCGGCCGGCCTGATCGGTCAGGGCCGTGGCGATGGCCCGGCCAAAGGCGATCGGGTCGGCCACCGGGGCGGTGTAGCCGCAGTCGTGGGCTTCCATGATCCGCTTGATCTCGCCCACGGCGTTGGACACGACCGGCACGCCCGAGGCGAGGTAGTCGCCGAACCGAATGGGGAACCGGGCTTTTTCGATGGGATCGTCGTCCATGGGGAGCAGCAGCGCGTCGGCGGCGGCCAGATAGGCCGGGACTTCGGCGGACGGCTTTTCACCGATCCGGACGATGTCGGGGGCGAAGCGCTCCTCGTAGACCCGCATCCGGGCCTTGAAGTCGTCCGAGATATGGAGCTTGCCGAGGAAAAAGAGCTTGAGGTCGGGCACGGTCCGCCGGGCCTCGGCGTAGGCGTCGAGCAGGGCGAAGAGCGATTCCGTGTAGGTGTGCCCCATGGACAGCACGATGCGCGCGTCCGGGGCGAGGCCCAGGGACTGCCGGGCGGCCGCCCGCTTGGGCATGGGCCCGGGCAGGGTCGGACAGTTGGGGATGTAGTGGATCTTCTCCTCGGGCAGGCCGGCGTCGCGGAATTTCTGCATGAGGATGGCGCTGGCGGCCGTGGCCATGTCCGCCCTGGCCGGCAGCCGGTCCTCGGTGAAGTCGTAGACCGCGCGCACGGGTTTGGGATGGTAGAGCGTGAAACCGCCCTTCCACATGTCATCGTGGTCGAGGACGATCTTGACCTTGGGCCGGGCAATGGACGTCAAAAACGTCGGGAAGCTGATGGGGTGGAGCGGAAAGGCGAAGGCGTGCAGGATGTCCATTTTCCGCGTCAGGCATTCCCGGGCGTTTAAAAACATGCGCAGGGTATGGCCGGTGTGGTAGGTGGCGAGGTTCACGCGCGGCAGGATGCGGATGGTGAGATTGCCTTCCGTCTTCTCGCGGATGGACAGGGTCTGCTCGCGCGAGGCGCAAAGCAGCGTCACCTTGTGGCCACGCGCGGCCACGTGCCGGGCCAGATGGTAGCACCGGAAATAGGTGCCGTAGCCCTCGGGATTGTGATTGAGGTAGAGAATATCCATTTAGAGATTCGTTTTGAGGAAGAGTTTTTCGGGCAGCGCCCGCACAAGGGCCATGATCGGCCGCCAGTACCACGGCGTGTAGACAACCGGCTTGCCGCTGTGGATGGCGGCGCGGATGTCGGCGGCCACGCGTTCGGGCGTGGCGGTCAGGAGCCTGGGCGTCGGCGCGGCGGCGGTCATGCGGGTCCGGGTCCAGCCCGGCAGCACCGTGACCACGTGGACGCCGGCGGCGTCGAGACGGTGGCGCAGGCCCGCCAGAAAGGTCGTGAACCCGGCCTTGGCCGCGCCGTAGAGGTAATTGCTCTTGCGGCCCCGGTCGCCGGCCGGGGAGGAGATGCCGACGATGACGCCGTGCCCGCGCGTTTCCATGCTCCGGGCGGCGATTTCGAGGATGGACACCGCGCCGGTCAGATTGGTGTCGATGACGGCGCGGGCGGCGGCGAACTCGCGCTCCCCCGCTTTCTGGTCGCCGAGCAGGCCGAAGGCCGCGACCACGATGTCCGGGGCCGGGGTCAGGGCGTCGTAAAAGGCCTGATGCGCGGCGGCGTCCAGGGCGTCGAAGGCGCGCACGTCCACGGGCGCGCCACAGGCGCGGCGGATGTCCGCGGCGGCGCGCTCCAGACGGTCCAGGTCGCGGGAGGCCAGGGTCAGGGAGGCCCCGTCCTTTTCGGCCAGTTCCCGGGCCAGGGACAGGGCGATGTCGGAATTGGCGCCGAGGATGAGTACGTGGGGCGCGCCGTGCGGAGCCGCGCCCTTTTGCCGCCTTGGCGGCAGGAGTGTGTTTTTGAGCAGCCGCAGGCCGAACCGGGCGTAGTTGGCCAGGATCCTGGGATGGCCACCGGCTTGGAGCAGCTTGCGGGCGATATACGACGGCCGCAGGTGGAAGCGCAGCAGGGTCTTTTTGCGAAAGGCCTCGATCTCGGCCATGGACAGTTGGGTCGTGCCCACGGTCGGGGCGTTGAAGTAGTCCTTGCCGAGCACCGTGCCGGGGAGCAGGCCCGCCTCCCGGGCGATCTCGTTGAGGCGCGTGCCGTAATACGGGATGGCGATGTGCAGTTCCAGGAAGTCGTTGTCGAGCTCGAAAATATGCTTGCGCGTGGCTTCCAGATGCTCGTGGCCTTCCCAGGGGAGCCCGACGAGGAAAAAGCCGAAGGTGCGCAGCCCCACTTCCTTAGCCCACTTCGTGGCCTGGATGTTGTCCTCGACGGTGGTGCCCTTGTGGATGCGCGAGAGGGTCTCGGGGCTGCCCGACTCGTAGCCGAAGGCCACCAGCCAGCAGCCGGCCTTTTTCATGATGGCCAGGGTCTCGCGCGAAAGCGGCTTGACCTTGGAGTTGGCCACCCAGCGGATTTTGCCAGCCAGGGGCGAGTCCAGGATGGCCTGGCACACGGCCCGGGTCCAGTCGGCGTCAAAGGTGAAGGTGTCGGACTTGAAGAAAAAATCCCGGATGCCGTGGGTGAAATAACATTCGGACAGTTCGGCCAGGATGTTTTCCGGCGAGCGCAGGCGCAGCTTGCGGCCGGAAATCTTGGGCGTCATGCAAAAAATGCAGGCCGAGGGACAGCCGCGCGAGGTGGCGATGGTGGCTTGCGGCTCGCCGGTGTCCGGGCGGACGTAGAGGGCGTTGTCGATACGGCTCCTGTCGGGAAACGGCAGGCTGTCCAGATCGGTTTCCCAGGAGGAGAAATCCGTCGGCGTCCACACGCCGTCCTTGCGGTAGAGAATGCCCCGGACATCGGCCACGGCGGCGGGATCGTCGAAATGGGCGGCGGCCAGCCGGCCCACGGTGAAATCCGACTCCAGGCCGATCAGGTAGGTGACGTCGCCGAGGTCGAGCTGTTCCAGCAGCGCCGGTTCGGGATCGAAAAAGATCGCGCCCTTGAGCATGACCAGCAGGCCCGGCTTGCGGGCGGCCAGCTCGGCGATGAGCTGGAGATCGTCGAAAATGGTGGAGTTGGTGATGCTGACGAAGATGCCGTCCGGGTCCTCGCGGCCGAAATCGGCCAGCAGGTCGGCCGGGGCCAGGCGCTCGGTCTGGTAGTCGCGCAAAAAGACCGCGAAGCCCTCTTGTTGCAGCGTGGCCGCGGCATAGCCCAGATCGTTGGGGGCGCGCATGGACGTGGCCGTGGATTGTTCCACATTGCCCTGGGAGCGATCCTCGCCGCGCTGGTAGAACCGGCCCGGCGGGTAAAACAGCATGATCTTTTTCATGGGTGACCGGAATGCTCCACGTAGAGGATGAGATAGCAGCTGGCGATCCACAGCGCGAGGGAGGCCTGGATGAAGCCGTCGCGCAGAAGCACCAGGGTCGGTGAGCCGCTTTTGCACTCGACCAGGGTGATCTGCAAGTAGCGCAGCACGCCCATGATGACGAAAACCGAGGTCAGATACAACTTGTCCGAGCCGTGCTTGGCAATGACCTCCGGCGAGACGGTGTACAGGATGTAGCTGACGATGACCACCGCGGCCATCAGCAGCATGGAGGCGGTGACGAACTCCAGGTTGTAGCCGTCCAGGGACCGCCGCGTCCGTTCGCAGCCGGCGGCGGACAGGAGCAGGTCGTCACGGCGTTTGGCAAAGCCGAGGAAAAGGGCCAGCAAAAAGGTCATGACCACGATCCAGTGGCTGGGCGTGATGCCCGTGACCACGCCGCCGGCGAACACCCGCAAGACGAAACCCACGGCGATGCAGGCGAGATCGACCAGGGCCTTGTGCTTGAGCGCGAAGCTGTAGAGCACGTTGATGCCGAGGTAGGCGGCCAGGATGCCGGCAAAGGCCAGCGAGCCCAGCCACAACGTGACGAGCGCCCCGCCCGCCAGCAGGCCGGCGGCAAAGGCCAGCCCCTCCCCGGGCGAGAGCGCGCCGCTGGCCAGGGGCCGCTTGCGCTTGGTCGGATGAGCCCGGTCCTCCTCGCGGTCGCGCAGGTCGTTTATGACGTACACGGCGCTGGCGATCAGGCAAAAGGCGACAAAGGCCAGCCCGGCCCGGCCCGGGGCGTCGGGGCCGGCCAGCTTCCAGCCGAAAAAAAGCGGCAGAAAAACGAAGGCGTTCTTGATGTATTGGTGCGGTCTGGCCAGCCTCAGGCAGGACGCCAGCCGCGACGGACGATTTCCCATAGAGCTCCAGCCGGCCAGCCGCCGGGCGGCGTCACCATAGCCGGGTTCCCCCGGCGGTTCAATCTCCGCCCCGGGGCCGCGTCCGGCCGCCCTCCCCCGGCCAGGGGGCCAGCAGCACGATGGCGGCCAGCCCGAACACGAGCCAGGCGGCGCGCGTCACCGGGACGAGGCGGGCCATGACCGTCTCCTCGCGAAAAACCAGCGTGGCCGGCCCGTGCGCCCCGGCCGGCAGGGGAAAGGCGTTTAAAAAACCAAGCCCCCGCAGCGGCGCGATATCCCGTCCGCCCACCCGCAGCCGCCAGCCCGGATGGAAGGATTCCGCGAACACAAGGGTGCGCCCGCCACCGTCCTTGGGCAGATCGAAGGCGTAGCGCCCGGGATTGACACGGGTATAGGGCAGATCGGGCGGCGTCGGCGACGACGGGCGTGCGCCCCGGGTCAGCTCGATACGGTCGCAGGCCGCCTCCGGCGGGCCGCCCAGACGCAGGCGCACCCGGCCCGAGGCATCGGTGGCCACGGGCAGGTCCGCCACCTCCAACGCGCCGTCGGCGGCAAAGGTGCGGCGGGAACCGTCCGGCAGCCCGACCGTGGCCCCGGCCGGCCCGATCAGGCGCAACCGGGCCGCGTATTCGCCCGGCATCGGCGCGTCCAGGGCGAAAACGGCGGGCAGCCGGGCGGCCGCGCCAAAAGACAGCGTGGCCCCGCCGGGGACCGGGGTGTCGGCAACGAGGCGCATGGGCGTGTTGGGCGCGTTGGCCTGGGAGACGAGCTGGGCCTGACGCATGGCAAAGCGCACGGTCAGCCTGGAGACCGGGCCGGGGAGACGGCAGCGTTCATGGCGGCCGTAGACATCCTCCCAGCGGCCGTCGGGCTTGCCCGTGAGGACGAAAAGCGACCGGAACGGCCCGCCGTCCACCGAGGCCTCGGCCCGGACATAGGACGGCGACGTTTTGTCGCCGAAAAGCCTTGGATAGGTTTCCAGGGTCACGCCGGCGGCGGGCACGGGGAATTGTACGGAAAAGGTCACGACACCCGGGGTGTCGCCCTCCACGGCCACGGTGCCGCCGCCCATGGGATCGAGCCCGCGCAGGCTCGCGCCCCGGCTGTCGATGGCCACGCCGGCCCCGCCGGCGGCAAGCAGCGGCACGGCCAGCCGGGGCGTCATGGGCGAGACCGGCCCGGCCTGCGCCTCCTCGGCCTCGGCCACCAGCCGGACCCGGCCGTCGGCCACGGCCAGCATCCGCTCCCGGGCGGCTTCAAAGGCGTCCTCGGGCACGGCGAGCAGGCCCGAGACGACAATGCCCCGGCCCGGCGCGTCCACGGCCAGGGCGTGGGGCGGCCCGGGCTCGAAGGTGGCGGTGCCGCAGTCGATCCAGGTCAGCCCCCGGCCGAGCGCCCCGGCATCGAGGTGGGCGATGGGCGCGCCGTCCAGGGAGACGACCGCCCGCCCGGCCCGGGGTGCCGCGCCCAGGCGGACATACAGCCGCCAGGAGTCGTGCCCGACCAGGGGAAATTCCAGGCGCCCCGGGCCGGCGCTCACCTTGCCGCCGCCGTCCAGGGCCGATCCGCCCAGGCGGATGTCGTCGAGCAGTTTGCCGGAAAGGTTGTCGAACCGCCCGGCCAGCCCGGCCTGGGCGGCCGTTTGAAAGGCCGTGTCCGGCAAAAACGGCAGCAGAAGTTCCGGCCAGTCGCCGGCGGCGCTGACCACGCCGGCCAGATGCCCCCCGCCCAGGCGGTCCACCCCGGCCCGGTCCAGATCCGCGCCGAAATACAGCGCCCGGTCGAGGCCGTCGCCGGCCGGACCATTGGCCAGGGACAGCAGGAGCGGAAAGCCGCCGGCGGCCAGCCGGCCCGGGCCGGTCAGGCGCAGCCGGGGCAGGAAATCGGCATTGGCCAGCACGTCGAGCGGCGGCGCGGCCAGACCGGGGTCGGGAGACAGGTCGCGCTGGGCGGCCACGAAAGCGGCCAGGATGTTGCCGGGATCGAACAGGGTTTCCGGACCGCGCTTGGTGGTCGGCATCCAGCCGAAGGAGCCGTAGGACAGATACGGCTGGTCCGGGTCGTAGATGACCCGCCGGACCGCGGCCAGCCCGAGCAGCCGGCCGAACCGGTCCGTGGCCGGCCAGGGCCGCATGAGCACGGTGAGCAGGTAGCGGGTGAACGGCTCGCCTATAAAGGTCGGCCCCATCACGGCGTCCTTGCCGAGCAGGGCGAAATTTCGGGTCACGGCGTTTCGCGGCGGCTCGGGCACGTCGCCGGTGGGACCGGCGATGGTCGGCCAGACCGTGACGCGATAGTCGGCGGGATCGGTGGAAAGCGCCCGGACCAGCGCCCCTTCGGCCGGGGACACCGGCTGGGGCATCAGGGCCATGGTCTGGGTGGTGGCGTTTTTGGGAATGGCCAGGGAGCCGTTCCAATACGGGGCGAGATAGACCGTCAGGCAGCCCAGGGCGAAGACGCCGGCGGCCGCGTCCACACCGTGGCCCCCCCGCCAGACGCCGCGCCGGGCAATGACGGTCAGCCCCATGGCGGCCAGCACCGACAGGCCGGTGAAATACAGCGGCAGCCAGCGGGCCGGGCGGGCCATGAGGTAAAAGACCATGGGCACCCGGGCCAGGAATTTCTCGTAAAAGACCGCCCCGGCCAGGGTGTTGGCCCCGGCCATGCAGACAAAGCCGGTCAGCAGGCAGCCGGCGGCGAACCATTTGATGCCCCTGGCCCGGCCCTTGTAGGCCAGCCCCAGCAGGGCCAGGGCGAGCAGGCCGGCCGCCGCCGCCACCCACAGGGGATTTTGCTTGAAATTGACGGGATAGGCGTATTCCGTGCCCATGCCGTAATTGTCGGTATGGCCGAGCATGGCCTGACGCAGCGGCGTGGAAAAATGCCGGTACATGCCGACGTAGTTGTCGCGCATGCCTTCGGTGGTCTGGTGGAATTTGACGGCCGCGTTGCCGGCGACCATGGACTGGGCGGCGGGGATGATCCAGTGCAGGTGCAGGACGACCACCACCGCCCCGGCCAGGGCAAAGGCCAGCACCGGCTGCCAATCGCGCCGGGAGAGCGCCAGGGCCAGGGTGAAAAGGCCGGTAAAGGCGGCGTAAAAGACGATGCCAAAGGGCGAGGCCGAACAGACCAGCGCGCCGAGCAGCCCGGCGGCCAGGGCATAGCCGGCCAGCCGGCGCGGGCGTCCGGCCGTCACGGCCCGCCACAGCAGCCACACCAGCCAGGGCAGCATGGCCAGGGCGAAACCGGTTTCCTGGATATGGCCGCTGACGGCCAGGGAATACTGGCGGGGATTGAAGGCGTAGACCATGGCGGCCAGCCCCGCCGCCCAGGGCCCCAACCCCGCCGTCAGGCACAGGGCCAGGATTCCCCCGCCGCCGACGACGGCGTAGGCCGGCCCCAGCCACTTGGCCAGAAACGGCCCGCCAAGCGGCGCCAGAGCGCTTCGCACCACGTCGTCGAACCAGCGGTTGATGCCGCCGAAAGCCCCGGGCGTGCCCAGGTCGAACAGCGGATTCCAGCCGTAATGGGAAATCGTGGCCAGCCGCCGGATTTCGCCGGGAAACGGCGGCGTGATGTTGTCCCAGTTCTGGTAGACATGGCCCGGGGCAAAGACAATCCCCCGGAAGGCCAGGATCGCGAAAAGCGCCACCAGGGCCATGACGACGAGCGATTTCCTCATGGATGCGACTCACCCGGCGGCGCGGCGCGCCGCCTGCCCGCGGGGCGTGGTCCGCCGCCGCCAGGCAGTGTTTCCAGGTCATGGCCCCCGAAAAGACGGGTACGGGGCCGGATAGGTCGGGGATACGCGGTCGCGGCCCCCAGGGGAAGCCCGGTCAGACGTAGGCCCGCAGCCGCCGCCAGCCCAGGCGCAGGGCCGACAGCCAGGGATTGCCCCCTTCCAGGGGCTCCATCAGCCGCACGTAGCGGTGCAGCGAAGCCGTGAGCCCGAAAAGCCGGTCCGCGACCACGCCGCCGCGCCGGGCCAGCCAGAAAAACAGCCGGCGCAGCCGGGGCAGCCGCACCATCCAGTAAAAACAGGCGGTAAAGGCCGTCAGCGCCTCGGTGTCCGGCTGGTGGAGCACGGCCTGATGGAACAGGCCCGCCTGCATGGCCTCCCCGGAAGCCAGCCCCTGCTCCACGATGTGGTCGTAGACCCGGGTGCCCCGGTAGGGTTGCAGCAGGCCGGACCAGGGATGGTTCGACGGCCCCAGGCGCAAGTTGAGGTCCAGGGTCTTGCGGGCCAGGGCCAGGGTCTCGCCGGGCAGGTTGAACATGTTGAAGGTGGAAAAGCGGATGCCGTGGCGCGAAAGCAGTTCGCCGGTGCGCAGGATCTGCTCCTCGCTGATCTTCTTGCCGAGGACCTCGTTGCGCAGCCGCTCGTCGCCCGATTCCACGCCAAAGGACACCACCCGGCAGCCCGAGGCGGCCAGTTCGTCCACCAGCCCGTCATCGACCAGATTGGCCCGCACGGCGCAGGTAAAGGGCAGCCCGACCTCGACGCGGTAGCGGGCCAGAAAACCTTCGAGCCAGTCGCGGTCCTGGATGAACAGGTCGTCCACGAAGGCGACGTAGCGCAGCCCGCCCGGCCGGTCGCGCTGCTCGCGGCGGATTTCCTCCAGCAGCCGGTCGTGGCCGTGGCGGCGGACGTAGCGCCCCTTGCCGGCGTAGAGCCGGCGCAGCACGTGGTTGTAGCAAAAGGAACAGCTGAAAGGGCAGCCCCGGGCGGCCAGGATCTCCACGCCCCGCCCGGTTTCACGGCCGGGATAGCGGCGGCGGTACAGCGCCCGGTCGGGCAGGGGAATGTCGTCGAGCACGGGGCGCAGGGGATAGAGCTCGTTTCGCGCCAGCCCGGCCGGGGTCTTGACCCAGAAGCCGGGCACGTCGGCCCCGTCGCCGCCCCGGACCAGGGCGTCGACGAAATCCGGCAACGCGTCCTCGGCCTCGCCCCGGCAGATGGCGTCCAGGCCGGGCTCCTCGACGAATTCGGGAAAAAACGTGGCGTGGGGGCCGCCGGCAATGACCGTACAGTCGCACACGGCCTTCACCCGGGCGGCGGCCTCGGCCGCCCAGCCATGCAGGCCGGTCATGACCGAAAAGGCCACGACATCGGGCTGTTCGGCCTGGATTTTCCTGTAAAAATGCGATCCCTCGTAGAATTCCACCAGCACGTCGGCCGTATGGCCCCGTTCGGCCAGGGCCGCGGCCAGATACATGACGCCGAAGGATTCGTACCCGTCGCGCTGGAGAAACAGGACCTTGGCCATGCGCCCGACCCGCGTCAGCCGGCCGTTCCGGGCGTGAGCACGTCCCCGGTGTACAGCGCGGCCTCTTTTTTCATGATCTCGCGCCAGTCGTATTCGCGCACCACCAGCTCCCGGCCGGAATGGCCCAGCCGGGCGGCCAGCTCGCGGTCCCCGATCAGCCGCAAAAAGGCCCGGGCAAAGGCGTCCACGTCGCCGCTGGCCGCCACCAGGGCGTTTTCGCCGTCCCGGGCGATCTCGCCAATGGCCTTGAGCTTCGTCACCACCACGGGCTTGCCGCAGCCCCAGTACTCGAAAAGCTTGAAGGACAAATAGTGGTCGTGGTTGAGCGTGGCCCGCAGCGTCATGGCTCCGATGTCGCAGGCGCAAAGCACGGCCGGCACGTCCTGGTGGGGAATCCAGCCGGGCAGGACCACGTTGCCGCCAAGGCCCAGCCGGTCGATCATGGGCCGGCAGACCTCGTCGAAATAGGGGCTGCCGCCGCCAAGGATGAGCAGGCGGGCGTCGGGGCGCTCGGCCACCACCCTGGCCATGGCTTCGAGCAGGATGTCCACGCCGTCGTCGTGCTTGATGTCGCCGTGAAAAACGAGCACCGGCGCCTCGGCGGGGATGCCCAGCTTTTCGCGCACACCACTTATGTCCACGTCCGGCCGGAAGGTCCGCGAGTCCGTGCCGTCGGGCACGATATGGATCTTTTCCGGCGGCAGGCCGTGGGCCCGGGCGAGGTGCTCCTTGAGCTGCCGGCTGACCACGAACACGTAGCGGGCCTGACGCAGGACATAGTTTTCCAGCCACACGAGGGGCTTGCTCAAAAGCGGCATGTCCGTGCGGGCGATGTCGGAATAGAAATCCGTGAAATCCACCAGCACCGGCCGGCGGATGAGCTTGCCGGCGATGACCGCGGCCAGTCCGGCCAGGGGATTCCAGGCGTGCAGGGCGGCGAAGCCCCGGCCGTAGGAGCGGCGGTACCACAGCTCCAGGATGACCAGGGAGATGATGGAGGCCAGAAAGTGCCAGATGCGCACGGGCAGCCGCCAGCGTGAATACAGATGCCTGGCCCAGCCCGGGAACTGGTTCATCCAGATCCACTCGACGAAATAGGACCTGCGCGAGGCCAGATCCTTGCTCGGCGAGACCATGTTGACCATCACCCGCTTCTCGGCGATGAGCACCTTGGCCAGCCAGTACATGCGCAAATTGGCCCGGGAAACGGGCGGGATGCTGGTTTCGACCAGGATGCCCACCTTGGGGCGGCTGTCCAGATCGAAGCCCGGGGGGACCTGGGTGAGATGTCTTTTCGTGGAAAACAGCATGAGCTCCGCCAAAAACAGGCTGGGGTTGCGGCCCTTCTAAGCTCTTTTGCGGCCGATGGCAAAAAGCAGCAGCCCCTTGCCGCCGGCATCCGCCACCCGCCACAGCGGCCAGGAAACCAGGGTGGCCAGCCGGCTGGTCCAGTCGATCACGGGCAGGGCGCGGGCGGCAAGGCCCCCCTTGTCCAGCCGCATGGACGCGGTCGAGGCCCCGGCCGCGGCCGGATTGCGGCGACGGCGCAGCCAGTCCAGGGCCCCCAGGCTTCGGGCCAGGGAAAGCAGGCCATAGAGAAAGGGATTGGGCTGGGACCAGGACCGGGTGAACGTCTCGGCGGCCACGGTTTCCAGACCGCACCGGGCAAAAAGCGTGGGCATGGCCCGCCGGGTGAGAAAGCTGATGTGCTCGGGCGGGCGGACCATGTTGTAGCGGGAGCCGAACAGATCGAACAGCACGGTGTCGAGCCCCGGGGTCTCGATGAGCACCACTCCGCCGGGGACCAGGAACCGGGCCACGTCGGTCAGCATGGCCACGGGCGACAGGACGTGTTCGATGACATGGGACAGGATGACGGCGTCGTAGCGCCCCTGCTCCACTTCCGGAGGCAGGGTGCCGGCATGGACGGCGAGGCCATAGTGGCGGCTGGCGAAGTGCCGGGCCGTGTCGCACACATCCGCCCCGGCCACGGCGTAGCCCCGCCCGGCCAGACCAAAGAGCAGGTCGCCGCGCTGGCAGCCGATCTCCAACACCCGCCGGGCCGCCGGATGGGCGCGGCGCAGCCGGCGATCCCAGTCGGCGGCCCGGCGCGCGGCCACGGCAGGGGTCAGGGGCGGCGGCGTGCGGTTGTAGTCCTCCTGCTCGTTGTAAAAAGCCTCCAACTGCGCCGGCGTCGGGCGCGGCAGGGTGCAGGCGAAGGAGCAGGCGTCGCACGACCACAGGCCGTAGCGCGCGTCGGCCCGGCCGCGCGGCCGCATCGGGACGGCCCCGCACACCGGGCAGGGAAAAGCGGCGTCCGTCGTCTGCTCAGGCATGGCCGGCCTCGAACCGGGGCGTGGCGTCACAGCCCATGGCGTTCAGGGTGCGGGTGTAGATGGCGTCCCACAAGTTGTCGCGCGAGGCGGCCACCACCCGCTCGCGCAGGGGAAAATACCAAGCGTCGTCGGTGAGCATCCGGATGGCGCTGGCGGCCAGGGCCGCCGCGTCATAGGGGATGACCTCGCCCAGGCCGCCCTCGCGCACCTCGCGGTGGGACGGCGGCACCTCGGTGGTGATCACGGGCAGGCCGCAGCCGATGGCCTCGCGGATCTTGATGACGTCGCCAAAGCGCTTCACGTTCTCCCGAAAGGGCATGTACGGGGCCAGGGCCGCCGAGGCGGTCAGGGCGGCGTCGAGAATGCGCCGGCGGTCGGTGACGTAGCCGTGCCAGACGATGGCCCGCGACACGCCCAGGGCCTCGGCCCGGGCCCGCACCTCGACCAGCTGCGGCCCGTCGCCAAAAATGTCCACCACCGCGTCCGGCACGGCGGCCAGAATGGCCGGCAGGGCCTCGACGATCAGGGCCACGCCGTTTTCCCGGCAGATGCCGCCGCTGTAAAAAAGCCGCCGCCGGTCGATCTTCCCGGGATCGGGGATGACCACGCCGTCGGGAATAAACCCGAAGGGCACCCACAACTCCCGGCCAAGCCGCGACATGTCGTAGCCCAGAATGTCGCGCCGGGCCTCGCTGATGGCGGAGGTGTAGTTCCAGATGTAGTCGCTACGGCGGCAGGCGGCCTTATCCAGGCTGATGTAGAGGTCGTTTAAGAGCTTTTGCTCGAACTTCCAGGGCGACCAGTCGGAGATGTAATAGACGCTTTCGCGCACCTTGCCCCGGATCTTGAGCGTCGCGCCGCACAGGGCCAGCAGGGATTCCACCCCGACAAACAGGTCGATGGGGCCGGACGTGGCGGCGGCGGCCCAAAAGCAGGCCAGCACGTCGCGGACTTTCAGCCGGAAATAAGTCCTGGGCCGGGCCTTGTCCGGGGCCACGCCCATCGGGGCGGTCAGCCAGCCCGGCCAGCAGCGCATCCCGCGCAGCCTCCCCTGCTCGTAAAACGAGGCCTGGGGCCGCGAAACCATGCCCGGCCGGGGCACGGACAGCTCCAGCAGGGTCAGGCGGTCGACCCGGCGGCGGAAAAATTCCAGCATGGGCCAGGCCGGGGAGTTGTGACGCATCCGCTCGCCCGTGACCGGGTCGGTGATGTCCGAAATGGTGGCCACCAGGACCGAGGACAGTTGCTTCATGCGGCCGCGTCCCGGCGCTCCAGCACCACGTAGTGCTCCTTGCGACAGACTTCGACAAAGCCCGGGATGTCGAGCTCCTCCAGGGTCACGAAGCGCGTGCTGACCAGGAAATGGGTCAGGTCGTAGCGGTCGGCGATCTCGCGCAACGGCTTTTGCAGCCTGGGCCAGAAATCGACCAGCTCGTAGACGCCGACCGAATTATCCGACAGCAACGCCTTGCCGTTTTTAAGGAAATAGGTGACCGCATCGGCCAGCCCATGCGGCAGGCAGGCGATACGCACCTCGCCGGGATAGGCATTGAGGTGGTCGATGACCGCCCACAGGGCCGGGGTGACGGACTTGTCCGGATTCTTGACCACGAGCTTGATCTGGAAAAAGAGGACCACACCCAGGCAGCCGATCCCCACGATCCACGGCGCGGCCTTGACGATGCCCCACACGGCCGGATCGCTCGCGAACTTGAGGACCACGGCGGACGCAGCGGCGGCGGCGGCGGCGGTGGCGTACTCCAGATAGCGCTGCCCTTCGCCCAGAAACCGCATGTATTTGGTGTTGAACAGGATGCCCAGCACAAACAGCACCACCGACCATTTGACCACCACGGAAAACCAGGGCGACACGGCGGCCATGGCCCCGTAATCCGGCAGGCACACGGCCACGAAGGCGTAGATGGCCCAGGGATTGACGGCCAGAAACGGCAGCACCGGGATTTTCCAGATGAGATATTCGATGCGCCGCACGAAATCGGTGTGCTGTTTCTCCCTGGTCGGATTGCCGCGCACCTGATGGGCCAGCCGGTTGTGGATGTTGTACATCCAGAAGGCAATGAGCAACAGTTGGCCGCGCAGATACTTCAAATACGCGCCCTTGAAGGCGAAGATGGAAAAGAGCACGCCCACCAGGAACACCAGCAGATACCGGGACGTGTTGTCGATGATGGTGAAGCCGATGAGGCCGAAAAACAGCACCTGCACGGCCATGCGGTGGGTGAAGGTGAGCAGCGTCACCCCGGCCACGCCCAACAGAAACGTCCACACGCTCGGATACAGGGCATAGGCCTGCACGGCCAGCATGGCCCACAGGAAAATCAGGCTGCCCGGCGTGCGCAGGCTCAGGTTGCTGGCCTCGAGCGGCACCACGGGCGTGAGCAGATACAGGATCTGCGCCAGATGGCCGCCCACGGGCGCGCCGGTCACGGCATAGCCCAGCACGTACACGGTCAGGCTTTGCAGCACGTCGAAGGCCGGCGAGATGAGCCCCTGGTTGCGATCGAGCCAGTCCTTGGGGAACAGCGAGCAGACAAACGGCAGAAACGGCGGATTATCCACCGAGCCCGGCACCAGATATTTCTCCGGCACGCTGTCGGGATACCGGCCATGACGGCGGATGGCGTCGGCCAGCAGGGCGAAGCGCCAGGTGTCGATGCCGAAATAGCGGTTTATCAGACGCGGCCAGACTTCCAGGACGAATCCGGCCAGGGCAATGGCCACGGCCAGAAAAATATCGGTCATTGGTCTTCTCCAGTATGGAAAGCATGCCTCCGGCGGTCGGGGGGCATGATGCCCCCCGAACC